>JANYAY010000083.1 GCA_025361065.1 Deltaproteobacteria bacterium | reverse complement strand
TGCTAATAGAAGATTGATTTTAAAGATTGCTTTACACCTAATAATTAAAAAAAGAATATACGTCATTTTCTTTATGTGAAAAATGGGGCTTGCTTTTTTACATAGAGGTGTGACGGACTTTTTACGAGACCATCACGAGTGTCATGCCGATGAAAATCGGCATCCAGAACATACTGATAATACTGGATTCCTGGTCGCGCTTCGCTTGCCCGGAATGACCAAAAAGTAATTGCGACACAGTCTCGAAAGTCGGCAACCAGATATAATAATACTGGATTCCCCCATATCAAGTACGGGGGCAGGCTCTTCGTCGCGCTGCGCTGGACTATAATCCGGCAGTCTACCCGGCGCATGCCTGGGTATGCTGGACGGAATGACAAAAAAGTAATTACGACACAGTCTCGAAAGCCGGAATCCAGATATTTCAAAGACTTATAAAATGCTGGACACCGGTTCGCGTGCCCTTCAGGGTATTCACCAGTGTGACAGCTTTTTTATGAGACCATCAAGATTAATTGCTAATCTAATAACCCGAGGTGACGCGAGGCACATGGTGTCATATGAGATCACGCGAGCCTGGAGATATCTGCTTTGTTTTGAGCAATGCTGTATTGTATCTTCTGAATTCCCTTGCCTTATGGTCATTTTCGGCATTTGCTGGACAGGCTGTAAAGAGATGACAATGATGTTGTCATTGTTAAGCCAATTAAATCACAACATAATTTAAAAAGTCATTTGGTGAAAAATTGTTAAATTTGTTTTTGAAAAGTTCAATAATATTAATAGGATTAAGGCAGTCAGATTTCTGAAATATTTCTTGACATCAATGAGATATTAAGGTACGTCCAGCACGTCGCAGAGGGTTACCGGCGGTCAAATCATGACCGTTGTTCAGGGCAGTTCCAATAGCAGCATTAATAAGCTGTTTTTGCAAAAATAAAAAACGTTGCAGAAGCGTTTAAAGTCAGAAAATTAAAAATAGGGAGGTAGTATCAATATGGCCGATGCAAAGGTTCAGTTAAAGGAAGTATATCCGGTTACAGAGAAAATGAAGAAGAATGCTTGGGTAAGCGGCAGAGCTGCTTATGATGCAATGTGGAAAAAATCCGTGGAGCAACCGGACGTGTTTTGGGCGGAAGTGGCCGATCAGCAGGTCGAATGGTTCAAAAAATGGGACAAAGTCATGGATTATAATTTTGACATCAAAAAAGGTCCCATCTATGTAAAATTCTTTGAAGGCGGCAAGCTCAATGTTTCTTACAACTGCCTGGACAAACATCTGAAGACCCGCGGCGACAAGGTTGCTATTCAGTGGGAAGGCAACGAGCCGGGCGAAGAAAAAGCTTTCACTTACAAAATGCTGCATGAAGAAGTTTGTAAATTTGCTAACGTTCTGAAGGCCAATGGCGTCCAGAAGGGCGACCGTGTAGTTCTTTATATGCCGATGGTTCCGGAACTGGCAATATCCGTTCTGGCCTGCTCCCGAATCGGCGCTGTTCATGGCATCGTTTTCGGTGGTTTCAGTGCCGACGCCCTGCGTGACAGAATTGTCAACTGCGACGCTAAGCTGCTGGTCGTTTGTGACGGAACTTTCCGCGGCAATAAGGCTGTTCCCCAGAAAGCTACTGCCGATGAAGCTTTAACAGCATGTCCATCTATCAAGACTGTTATCGTAGTCAACAGAGTTGGCGATAAAATCAAGTGTGAGATGACTGCCGGCCGTGACAAATGGTGGCACGACGAAATTAAGAAAGTAGACGCCAAGTGCGAACCGGAATGGATGGATGCTGAAGATCCTCTGTTCATCCTTTATACCTCCGGTTCCACCGGTCAGCCCAAAGGTGTTATGCACACCACAGGCGGTTACCTGGTTTACGCTTCCTATACACACAAAATCGTTTTTGATTATCATGAAGAAGATGTTTACTGGTGCACTGCCGATCTGGGCTGGGTTACCGGTCACAGCTACATCGTTTACGGACCGCTCTGCAACGGCGCAACATCAGTTATGTTTGAAGGCGTTCCCAATTATCCGACCTACAGCCGCTTCTGGCAGGTGGTCGAGAAATACAAGGTCAACATTTTCTATACCGCTCCGACAGCCATCCGCGCCATTGCCAAAGAAGGCGACGAATGGGTGAATAAAGCGGATATTTCATCACTGCGCATTCTGGGAACTGTCGGCGAGCCGATCAACCCCGAAGCATGGAACTGGTATTATAATATGATCGGGAAAGGCAATTGTCCCATCGTCGATACCTGGTGGCAGACGGAAACAGGCGGAATCCTGATTACCCCGCTACCCGGTGCTATCGACATCAAACCCGGTATGGCCACGATGCCGTTCTTCGGCGTTCAGCCGGTGCTGGTGGATGATGAAGGAAAAGAATTTACCGATACAGTGGCCAGCGGCGCACTGTGCATCAAAGTACCATGGCCCGGCATCATGAGAGGCGTTTATGGTGATCCCAAGAGATTCCAGGAAACCTATTTTGAACAGTTCCCCGGCTATTACGTGACCGGCGACGGTTGCCGCCGCGATAAAGACGGTTACTACCAGATTACCGGCCGTATCGATGATGTTATCAATGTTTCCGGTCACCGCATGGGAACAGCCGAGGTCGAAAGCGCTCTGGTTGCCCATCAGGCAGTTGCCGAAGCAGCAGTTGTCGGCATGCCGCATGACATTAAGGGGCAGGGCATTTACGCCTTCGTTACCTTAAAGACCGGCGTCGCTAAATCCGACGAACTGAAGAAAGAATTGATTGCTCATGTGCGTACGGTAATCGGGCCGATTGCAACACCCGATAAGATCCAGTGGGCAGATGGTCTTCCCAAGACACGCAGTGGTAAGATCATGAGACGAATTCTGAAGAAAGTTGCCGCCAATCAGTTAGGCGAACTGGGAGATATCAGCACGCTGGCCGATCCGTCGGTAGTAGATGATATCGTCAAAAACAGGGTATAAATTGAAAGCCTGATCCTCCTGGCTTCAGGGAGATCAGGCTTTTCAGCAGTCGGCAATCAGGGGAAATTGACAATACCTGTATAAAACAAAAAGGCACCAGGCAACAAAAAGAGATAGCCTGAGTGCACAAAGCTTAATAAGGAGGTTTGAGACTGTGAACATTATTGCATGCGTAAAACAGGTCCCGGATACTGAAGCCCAGATCAAAGTCAAAGCAGATGGGTCAGGTATTGAAGAAGGCCAGATCAAATGGGTTATGAATCCTTATGATGAGTACGGCGTGGAAGAAGCGCTGCGGCTCAAAGAAAAGAATGGCGGCGATGTAACGATTGTCTCTGTGGGCCCGGCTCGGGCGATGGAAACAATTCGCACGGCTCTGGCCATGGGTGCCGATAAAGGCATCCATGTATGTGATCCCGCTTTGGATAATGCCGACGCTTATGTTACGGCAGCAGCGCTGGCGGCGGCAATTAAAGGTATGCCTTGCGACGTTATTTTTTGTGGTCAGCGGGCGATCGATGATGATTCCGGACAGGTTGGCTCGATTCTGGCTGAACTTTTGGGGATCCCGCAATTAACGCTTGTTACGAAATTGGAATATGCCGGTTCCTCAGTCAAAGTAATTCGTCCGATTGAAGGCGCGCAGCTTCTGGTTGAAACGGCTCTACCCTGCGTTGTTACCGCTCAGAAAGGTCTCAATGAACCGCGTTATGCATCGCTTCCCGGTATCATGAAAGCGAAGAAGAAGCCGGTTGATGTGAAAAACGTAGCGGCACTGGGCATTGCTGTTGAAGCTAAAGCTAAAGTGGCGAAAACTACCCCGCCTCCCGCCAGGCCTCCCGGAAAAATAATCTGCGGAGACGATCCGGCACAAAAAGCGGTGGAAGTTGCAAGGTTACTGCGGGAAGAAGCAAAAGTCATCTAATACTTTTAAAAGCGGAGGATTGAAAAATGGCACAAGGAGTTTGGATAGTTGCAGAACAAAGAGATGGCGCTTTGCGTAAAATCAGCTTTGAGCTGGCCTCTACGGCACGCAAACTGGCCGACCAGCTGGGAACTGAGGTCGGCGCTATTCTGCTTGGTTCAGGTATTGAAGGATTAGCCGCGCAATTGGGAAAATACGGCGTGGATAAAGTATATGTTGGAGACAGTCCGGCTTTGGAGCCTTATGTTACGGAAGCCCATGCCATGGCTGCGGCAAAAATTATTAAAGAAAACGATCCGGCAATTTTGCTTCTGGGCGCTTCGGTTCAGGGTAAAGATCTTGCCTCGCGGTTGGCCGGGAAATTGGCTACAGGACTGGCGACGGATTGCATTGATGTGAAAATTGCGGACGGTAAATTATTGGCGGTAAGACCGATGTATGCCGGTAAATGTTTTGGAGAAATTGTAACCAGTACAAATCCCCAGATGGCATCTTTGCGTCCTAATGTATTCCCCGCTGTGGAAAACGCCAAGGAGGCGCAGAGCATAAAATTTGATCCTGCCATCGACGCAGCTCAAATCAAAAGCAAGGTTCTGGAAGTGCAGAAAGATACCAGCGGTAAAGTGGACTTAACCGAATCCAATGTTATCGTTTCCGGCGGTCGTGGCATGAAGGGACCGGAGGGTTATGCGATTCTCGAAGAACTGGCTGACGTTTTAAAAGGCTGTGTTGGTGCTTCCCGCGCGGCTGTCGATGCCGGCTGGCGTCCGCAAAAAGATCAGGTGGGCCAAACCGGTAAGGTTGTTTCTCCCAACTTGTACATTGCTTGCGGTATTTCGGGAGCAATTCAACATTTAGCAGGAATGAGTTCATCCAAATACATCGTTGCGATTAACAAGGATGCGGAAGCCCCGATCTTTGCAAAGGCTGATTATGGAGTCGTGGATGACCTCTTTAAGGTAGTCCCTGAATTAACTAACGCCTGCAAAAAACTGCTGGCTTAAAATAGGCTGAGGGCTGAAGGCTGAAGGATCTCTGTTTTCCTTTAGCCTTCAGTCTCATAACCTTCAGCCTTCAGCGGAGGATCAATGGAAAACGTAACACCAATAGGATTAGGAAACGAAGGCCGCGAAGTCTTCTGGAATGCCCAGCACTTTGAACCGATATTGTTTTTGCTGACTGCCGTGGCCATGGCCATATTTGCCTATGGCGTCTACCGGCGCTGGCAACTATGGAAGGCGATGGGTAAGTCTGAAGTCCGCTGGGACAATGTCGGCAAAAGAATAATGTTGCTGATCAAAGACGGATTATTGCAGGTCAAAACCTGGAGAGATCCCTATCCGGGAATAATGCACGGCCTGATATTTTTCGGTTTTTTTGTTTTACTCTTTGGCGCCATTTTTGATGCCGGTGAATTTCACATAACAGAACCTCTGTTTAATTGGTCATTTTTACGCGGAAACTTTTACCTTGGCTTTTCTTTTGTGATGGAAGTTTTTGGCCTGTGCGTGATTATCGGCGTACTGCTGGCACTTTTCCGCAGATATGTGCTCAAGCCGGATCGTCTCGGTTATAAAGGAAAACCCGATAATACTGCTGATGACGCAATAGCGCTAATACTCATCGCGGGTATCATCATCACCGGATTTATCATTGAATCTCTGCGTATTTATGTCACGAATCCCCCTTGGGAAGGATGGTCTTTTGTCGGTTGGACCATGGCCCAGGCTTATACGGGAATAGATTTCGAAACGGCAAAACTTTTACATAAAATAAGCTGGTGGACGCACACGTTTTTTGCTCTGGGGTTTATTGCCTATATCCCCTATTCGCGTCTCTTGCATATAATTACCACACCGGCGAATCATTTCCTGTCCAGTTTGAAGCCTGCGGGATATTTGGAGCCGATTCGTGATTTTGAAAATGCAGAATCCTTCGGCGTGGGTAAATTGGAAGAATTTACCTGGAAACAAATCTTTGATTCGGAAGCCTGTACACGTTGCGGCCGTTGTCAGGATGGCTGTCCGGCCTATCTTTCCGGTAAACCGCTTTCACCGAAGAAGGTTGTTCAGGATATCAAAACATTCTGGCTCGAAAAAGCTCCAGCCGCTATTAAGGCCAAAGTGGCCCAAGCAGCAGAAGCAGCAGTTGCGACAGATGCCCCCGCCGCGACGGATGCCGCCCCCGAAAAGGCGCTTGTCGGTGAAGTCATTGACGGTCATGAATTATGGGCTTGTACTAACTGTATGTACTGTATGGAACACTGCTCGGCATCAATCGAGCATGTCCCCAAGATTATCAATATGAGGCAATATAAAGTGCTCACCGAAGCGGATTTCGCACCGGAACTGCAATTAACCTGCCGGAATATGGAAAACAACTCCAATCCCTGGGGCATCGGTGCACATCTGCGCGCAGATTGGGCCAAAGAACTGGGGATAAAGACTCTGGCGGAAAACCCCGATGTGGAATATCTGTTTTATGTCGGCTGTTCCGGTTCCTTTGATGATCGGGGTAAAAAGGTTTCCGTTGCCTTTGCCAAAATTTTGCAGGCTGCCGGTGTAAGTTTCGGTATCCTGGGTAACGAAGAAGGCTGCTGCGGCGATTCGGCCATGCGCAGCGGCAATGAATATCTTTTCCAGGCGCTGGCCCAGGCTAATATTGCCGTAATGAATGGCTACGGAGTTAAGAAGATTATTACAATCTGTCCGCACGGCTATAACGCCTTGAAGAAAGATTATCCCAACTTTGAAGGTGTTTATGAGGTTTATCATCACACGGAAATTATCGCCGGTTTGCTGGCTTCCGGGAAAATAAAATTAACGAATCCCGTAAGTGGTGTTTTTACTTACCATGATTCCTGTTTCCTCGGACGCTACAACGAAATTTACCAGCAACCCCGTCAGATTTTGTCGGCTATTCCCGGGATGAAGCTTGTAGAAATGGAGCGTAATTTAAGCAAGAGCTTCTGTTGTGGTGCCGGTGGCGCCCGCATGTGGATGGAAGAAGATATCGGCGACAGAATTAACAACATGAGGACAAAACAAGCGATGGAAGTCAATGCGGATACCGTTGCCGTGGCCTGTCCTTTCTGCCTGACCATGATTTCCGACGGCATCAAAGACAATCAGATGACGGAAAAAATGGTTTCACTGGATATTTCGGAGATTGTTGCAAAAGCAATGGGCTTGGAAGAGACTAAACCTGCGGTAGATGTTTGTGCAACTTAATAAATCATCTCTGTAGATAATTTTATTTGAATAAAAAAAGCCCGATCTTCTCGAAGAAAGGGCTTTTTTTGTAGCAATATGGGCGGATTTGGTTTATGTCATTATTCGGGAGGCTAAAATATATTAAGACGATTTATTATAATTAGGCATGAGGGCTGTATTCAAAATCCTTTAACTTTAAAGAAACGGGGAGGGAGAAAGTATGGCAGGTGCAATTAGTAAACAGGAAAAAACATGGCTGAAGTCTTATCAGAAAGGTGTGCCAGAAAAAATCAACTACGAAGAAATTTGCATGCCCGATATTCTGGAGCGCACGGTTTCCAAATTTCCGGGCAACATTGCCTTGATTTTTCAGGGATACAAGGTTTCTTATTTACAGATGAAAGATATGGTGGACAGGTTTGCCACCTGTCTGACGGATTTCGGAGTAAAGAAGGGGGATTCCGTTGCCCTTCTGTTGCCTAACGTTATTCCCTGTGTAGTCGCCTATTATGCCATTTTGAAAATCGGCGCCATCAACGTCATGAACAATCCCCTTTATTCCGATCCGGAACTGGAGCATCAGTTCAATGATTCCGGGTCCAAGGTACTAATAACCCTGGATCTGCTTGGTAACCGCATGATTGATCTGCGCCCCAAGACCAAAATAAAACAGATAGTAATCACTTCCATTGGCGATTATCTGCCGTTCCCGAAAAGCCTGCTGTTTCCTCTGGTTGCTAAAAAGAAGAAGCTGGCCGCCGATGTGAAAGCAGCGCCGGATGTTTATCGCTGGAAGGATTGCATTGCCAAATACCAGCCCAATCCGCCCAAAGTGAAAAATTCCTTTAGTGATGTGGCGATGTATCAGTATACCGGCGGCACTACCGGCGTTTCCAAGGGAGTGGAATTGACTCATGGCAATTTAAGCAAACAAGTGCAGCAACTTGCTGCCTGGTTCCCTTCTTTTGATGCGGGAACGGAAAGAATGTTGGGTGCGCTGCCTTATTTCCATGTCTTTGGTATGTCCACTTGTATGAATAATTCCGTTTATATGGGTTGGACGCAAATTCTTGTTCCCAGGCCCCAGCCGGAGCCGCTGTTGGAAGCAATCCATAATTTTAAACCGACCTTTGCCCCACTCGTTCCTACAATGTACATCGGCATGCTTAGTCATCCTAATATAAAAAAGACGGACATGAGCTGTATCAAAGGAGCTTTCTCCGGCAGTGCACCCTTGCCGGTGGAAGTTATCAGCGAGTTTGAAAAAATTACCGGGTCTGTTATTGTTGAAGGCTTCGGCATGACAGAGACTTGTCCTGTCACCCATATTAATCCCTTTGCCGGCGGTGCCCGCAAAGCTGGTTCCGTGGGACTCCCCATTTCTGATACTTTAGCCCGTATTGTAGATCTGGAAAACGGCATTGATGATATGCCGATTGGCGAACGCGGTGAGTTAATCGTCAAAGGGCCGCAGATTATGAGAGGTTATAAAGGCAAGCCGGAAGAAACCGCCAATACTCTGAAGGATGGCTGGATTTACACGGGAGACATCGCAACAATGGATGAAGATGGCTATTTTTACATTGTTGATCGCAAAAAGGATATGATTATCAGCGGTGGCTATAATGTTTATCCGCGTGACATTGATGAGGTCTATTACACCCATCCGAAAGTTCAGGAGGCTTGTTCTATTGGGGTTCCCGATGCCAAACGCGGCGAAACCGTCAAGATCTTTATCGTCCTCAAAGAAGGAGAAACATCTACCCAGGAAGAAATGATTGAATTTGGCAAAGGCAGTCTCGCCGTTTACAAGCTGCCTACGGAAGTGGAATTCCGCAAGGAATTGCCCAAGACGAATGTCGGCAAGATACTGCGCAAAGAATTGCGGGCCGAGGAATTAAAGAAGCGGAAGAAATAAGTTCAGGAACAAGCGCAGGCTTCCCGCAACATGGGAAGCCTGCGCTGGAAGTTGGTAAATATATTCAGGAGAAATTTAATGGATTACAAGAACATTCTATTTAATGCGGAAGATGGTATAGCTGTAATTACCTTTAATCGTCCGAAAGCTTTAAATGCCATGAACGCGGAAACAATGGGTGAGCTTCTGGATGCAGCAACAATCTGCAAAAAAGATGACAGTATTAAAGCAGTGATTTTAACCGGTTCCGGTGAAAAGGCTTTTGTTGCCGGCGCCGATATTGCACAGATGCAGAGTTTGTCTGTTCCCGATGCTCTTAAATTCATGGAATTGGGCCATGATACTTTGCGTCTGATCGAAACGATGCCCAAACCTTCGATAGCGGCAATTAATGGATTTGCTTTGGGTGGCGGCACCGAAATTTCACTGGCCTGCGATATGCGCTTTGCGGCGGAAAATGCCGTCTTTGGCCAGCCGGAAATTTTAATCGGTCTTATTCCGGGCTGGGGTGGAACCCAGCGTTTGCCCCGTTTGGTGGGAATGGGTATTGCCAAAGAACTTATTATGGGTGGCGGTCAAATTAATGCCCAACGTGCTTATGAAATTGGTTTGGTAAACAAAGTAGTACCGGCGGATAAGTTGATGGAAGAAACCGTAAAATTTGCCAAAAAACTTGCTTCCATGCCCGCTTTCGCTGTAAAGATGGCCAAACACAGTATTAATTATGGCTATGATCTGGCACTGGATAATGCCAACAGGCTGGAAGTGGAATGCTGTGCGCAGTGTTTCAGCACCCAGGATCAAAAAGAAGGCATGAAGGCTTTTCTGGAAAAAAGAAAACCGAATTATATCGGCCGATAAGAAAAATACGAAATATCACAAAAATTAGAAGAGGTTGGAAATGGCACACAATACTTGGTTGTATCAGACTCGCGACATCGCATTCCAGATTAAAGAATGGCTCGGCGTGGAAAAGCTTTTGAGCCTTGATGCCTACAAGGATTACTACGGAATGGACGATATCGACAGCTTCCTTGATGTTAACTTTAAAGTCTGCCGCGACGTGATGTGTCCGGCCAACAAAGACGCCGATGAACCCGGCGCAAAATTTGTGGGCGGCAATGAACATGCAGTGGTGACTCCGGACTCGTTTAAGAATGTTTATAAAACCGTTATGGATGCTGAGCTGGGACCCCAGTTTGGTTACCGCGGCGAAGGCAAAATACCGCTGTGCTGGTACGCTCCGATTTTGGAGATGCAGTCCGCCGCGTCGCCGTCGATCGTCATGTTCTGGTGTCTGACGCAGGGCGCGATCACCGTGCTTCATGAATTTGCCACGCAAAAACAGCAGGACCTGTTCATCCCCAAACTGCGGACCGGCGAATGGGGCGGCACCATGGGCCTGACCGAACCGGGAGCGGGCTCCGAAGTCGGCGCGGTCAAAAGTAAGGCATTCCCCACCGACACGCCCGGCAAGTATAAGCTCACCGGAACGAAATGCTTCATCTCTTCCGGCGATCATGACCTGACGGAAAACATCATCCATCTGATGCTGGCCAAGACGCCGGGCGCCAAGGAAGGCACCGCGGGCATATCGCTTTTCATTGTGCCCAAGTTCTGGGTCAACGACGATGGCTCTATGGGCGCCTGGAATGACGTAACCACCATGGGAATTGAGCACAAGCTGGGCATTCACGGCTCGACAACCGCCACCCTGTCTATGGGTGAAAACGATAACTGTTACGGCTGGATGGTCGGCGAAGCGGAAGTGGTAGACGGCCGTGGCATCGGCATGAAACAGATGTTTGCCTATATGAACGAAGAACGTCTGAACACCGGATTATTCTCCCTGGGATGCATAGGCTCCGCCTATTACTCCGCCCTGGATTATACCAAGATCCGGGTGCAGAGCAAGCATTCCACCAATCCCAAGGGCCCCAGTGTTCGAATCATTGAACACGAAGATGTCCGCCGTATGCTTTTGTCCCAGAAATCCATTCTGGAGGCCTGCCGGGCGCTGATTTATCAATCCTATCTCTACCGCGATCTGGCCGTTGATGCGGCGACAAAGGAAGAGAGAGATTATTATGACGACATGTTTGCGATCAACAACCCGCTTTGCAAGGCCTATACGTCCGACATGGCGAGGCTTGCCACCAGCGATGCAATCAACTGCCACGGCGGTTACGGCTTCACGGAAGAGTATGCCCCGGCGGAACTGTACCGGGACGTCGTGATCTACGGGATCTGGGAAGGCACCAACTTCATCCAGGCCCAGGACTATACCGGCCGCAAGTTCACCATGAAGGACAGCGCGCCTTTCAGGAAGTGGGTGGCCCAAATCGACGAATTCGTCGCCAATAAGAAAACCGACGAATTTGCGGCAGAGTTTGCGATGATGGCGGATGCCATGGCGGCTTTCAAAGATATTGTCGATATGAATGCCGCCTGGACAACAGGCGACAAGCAGATGAAACAGCTCTACGCCACTCGGACCATGCATGCAGGCGCAAGAGTCTACTGTGGCAAGTTGCTGCTCGATCAGGCGCTCTTGGCGGCCGCAAAGCTCAAAGAGCAAGGTGACGTCGATGCCGATTTCTACAAGGGCAAAATCGCCACCGCCAGATTTTATGTCATGAATCATGTTCCGGATATCTTCGGATACGAGAAGTCTATGAAGTGCGGCGACCGCAGCGCGATCGACATCCCTGAAGCAAGTTTCATGTAGTTCAAGCGAACCTTGCTTAAGGGCAGGAAGACCATAAGTCGCAAAAGAAAGAGTCGGCCATGCAAAAATGTACGCTTCCGACGTGGCTATGCGCGCCGCCATTGAAGGTGTCCAGATCTTCGGCGGTTATGGTTACTGCAAAGAGTACCTGCGGAAAGGCACATGAGAGACGCCAAGATTTGCCAGATCTACGAAGGCACAAATGAAATTCAGAGGTTTGTTGCGCGAAAGATTCTGGGCGTGAGATAATTAAAATGAAGTGGCAAAGGCGACACAGCCTTGTGCTGCCTCGCCTTTTCTGTTACTACGGCAACAGGATATCTCAATGTTGTCATTCCGGCGAAAGAGACTGCGTCATAATTACCATTTCGTCATTCCGTGCAAGCGTAGCGCGACACGGAATCCAGTATTATCAGTATGTTCTGGATGCCGATTTTCATCGGCATGACACTATTGATAGCACTTTTGCTATTACGACACAGTCTCGAAAGCCGGAATCTAGAATTAATTTAACTGGATGCCGGATCGAGTCCGGCATGACGATTGCGGTTTTTAATTGCCGGTGTAATATTGAAACAAAAGATGACGGATGATTTATGGAAACGGAATTGATCGACAAACTGGTGACGAAAAACGATAAAAAAATAATTTTTCTGATCATGGATGGTTTGGGCGGACTGCCGCAGAGCACCGGCGGACAAACGGAACTGGAAGAAGCCCATACACCCAATCTCGATCGTCTGGCGGCTTTGGGAACCTGCGGTCTGTTGGATCCGGTGGGCTATGGCATAACGCCGGGCAGCGGGCCCGCGCACTTTGCACTATTTGGCTATGATCCGATTGAATACAATGTCGGTCGAGGCCTGCTATCCGCGGCGGGACTTGATTTCCCGATGGCCGAGGGCGATCTTTACATGCGGGCGAATTTCGCTACTGTTGACGCCAAGGGCGTTATTACCGACAGAAGGGCTGGGCGGCTGGCAACAGAAAAAAACGAAGCAATCTGCCGCAAACTTCAGGAAAAGATTAATTTAAGTTCCGGTACTCAGGCATTCTTTATTCCGGAAAAAGAGCATCGTGCACTGGTGGTGCTGCGCGGTGGCGAATTTTGTGCAGAAATTGCGGAAACTGATCCGCAGAAAACGGGATTACCGCCGCTGGAGCCGGTGGAATTAACTCCGCAGGCTAAGAAGACCGCTGCTATCATGCGGGAGCTGACAGGGAAAATGAAAGATGTTCTGCAGGATGAAGAAACAGCCAACGCTATTTTGTTGCGGGGTTATGCCCGTTATCGGCGCTTTCCCTCTATGGCCGAACGCTTCGGACTCAAACCGCTGGCCATCGCCAGTTATCCCATGTACAAAGGAATTGCCCGGCTTCTGGGAATGACGCTGGCGTGTGCAACGAATACTCCGGAAGAGGAAATTCAGGCACTGCAGAATAATTATCCGGCTCATGATTTTTTCTTCCTCCACATCAAATATACCGATTCGCGAGGTGAAGACGGCCAATTTGCCGAAAAAGTAAAAGTGATTGAAAAAATAGACGCCCTTCTACCCGATGTTTGTGCTTTGAATCCCGATGTCCTTGTGGTTACCGGGGATCATTCCACGCCGGCAGTTCTGTCCGGTCACAGCTGGCATCCGGTTCCCGTTTTGCTCGCGGCGGCAACCTGCCGTCCGGACCTGGCTACCGTCTTTGGCGAGCGCGCCTGCATTACCGGCGGCCTGGGACGCCTGCCAATGAAATGCCTGCTGGGTTTGGCGCTGGCGCATGCGGGAAAACTGCAAAAATTCGGCGCATAATAAATCGCATAATTTATCCAGTCATTGTTACTGAAAGTATCAAGAGCAAATGATTTTGCTAAGAGCACAATTGTATGTCACAATTACGAAATATATGTCCGCATTTTTGTCTTACTCAATAAATATACCGATAGAAAAGTAAAAATAACGGTGGTGATAAAAAGCAGCAATGGTTCCGCAACAACAGGCAGGAATGACAGCTGCCCCCTGTTTTTGATGGTTCCCATAAGCAGGATAACTATGTATAACCAGTATTTATGAAGCGCAAAAATTCCCAATGAATATTGGGCCAGAAATCTTGTCGGCCGATGCGGTGTAAATTTTCCGGAGAGAAATAGGGAAATAAATGATAATACTCCCAGGAGGATTGATAATCGACCGTATGCCGGAAGACAACTGCTTGAAGCAAAAAAATCTTCATAAAAGATTGCCAGGAGATATCCGCCGAGGAAGATTTTTCGGCAGTAAATGAATTTATCCGGATATTTCAGCAGATAATAAGCAATGGGGATATAAAGATAATAATTTTCCATAGCCTGGGTATCAATGGGGTAACAGTATAAGGGTGAAAAGGCAAAATGCAGGATCGAAAGAGCAATTACCGCTGCAGACGCAATCGCTTTGACTGTTTCCGAAAGTTTAAGAAATAAGGCGGTCACCCCGGTGCAGATGATCAGGGCGAAGAGAAAATAAAAGACGGAACCTCCCACATAAGGCAATTCCGGCCCTCCGCCGGGAATAATTGAGTTGAGTGGAAGTGGGAGCTTGCCTCCTGTCAGCAAATAGAAAATGAACTGGATACATGTCCAGAATAAAAAAAGCTGTATCAACCTCAACAGCCTTTTTTTCCAGTAGCCTTCGGTCCGCAAGGACTTTTTAATGAAGAGATACAGAGAGATGCAAATAAATGTCGGCACCGCCAGCAGGGTAATGTAACGATAAAAAAAATCTACGACCCCCCACCCGTAAATATGAATGGAATTTGTTACCGGCTGCAGATGCCATACTAAAACCAGGACGATACTGATGGCTTTAACGATATCTATGCCGGCATCCCGGGAATTATTCTCCATAGTATCTTTCACAATAGTTGAACTTTATTGTCTTATCTCGGTATCGCAGATATAAAACATATCTGCTGCTGCCGATTTGGCCATTAATGCAGAAAGTATCCGGTAATTTTATTGAGAGCTTTGCACAACTTCCTTTTCAGTCATTCCGGTGAAAACCGGAATCCAGAAATACTTGAAAATACTGGATACCGGCCTGCGCCGGTATGACAAAATTGATGGATTGGCCTGGTTGTGCAAAGGTCTCTTATTAATATATTAAATTGAACCGGAGAGTTGCTTGGAAGAAAACAACTCTCCGGTATGTTGCTGTCATGCTTAAATAATGGCAAAAACACAAACACCGTTATATCAGTGCAGTCCTATGCTCTTTCTAAAACAAGTGACATTCCCTGACCGCCACCGATACAAAGGGAAGCGAGTCCAAGTTTTAAGTCCTTCTTGTGCATCTGCATAGCCAGTGAATAGGTAATGCGTGCGCCGGAACAACCGATGGGATGGCCCAAAGAAACTGCGCCGCCGTAGAGATTGCATTTTTCACTGTCCACACCCAACTCTTTCATGCAGGCCAATGACTGAACGGCAAAGGCTTCATTTAATTCAGCCAGATCAATATCCTTCATGGTCAGATTTAATTTCTTGAACAATTTGCGGGTTGCCGGAATCGGTCCTAAACCCATATACGCCGGATCAACACCGCCACTCGCACAACCTTTAATCTTCGCCAGTGGCGTTAAACCTAATTCCTTGGCTTTTTCTGCGCTCATAATCAGGACGGCGGCAGCTCCATCGTTAATGCCGGAAGCATTTCCTGCTGTTACTGTTCCATCTTTCTTGAAAGCCGTCGGCAGTTTGCTCATCTTCTCCAGTGACGTATCCATGGGGCGTTCATCTACGGCAAATACCTTGGGGTCGCCTTTTTTCTGGGGAATGATTACCGGGACAATTTCATCTTTGAATGATCCATTGGCAATGGCTGCTCTTGC
This sequence comes from Deltaproteobacteria bacterium, assembly GCA_025361065.1. GTDB lineage: Bacteria > Desulfobacterota > Syntrophia > Syntrophales > Smithellaceae > MVRV01. The sequence continues at coordinate 28,606 of JANYAY010000083.1, read as the reverse complement.
TCTCTGGTGGCTGCGCAGGGCAAATTCGTCCTGCTCCTGACGGGAAATCTTATAAAGGGCAGCGATGTTTTCTGCGGTCATGCCCATGTGGTAGCCGTTGAATATTTCATAAAGACCGTCATAAACCATCAGGTCGGTAATTTGGCCGAAGGGCATGCTCATACGATAGCCCCAGCGAGCATTGTTTATACCAAAGGTTGTATTGCTCATGTTTTCCATGCCGCCGGCAATCATAATCTCCGCCTCACCGGCGATAATGGCCTGGGCCGCCAGAGCTATGGCTTTCATTCCTGAAGCGCATACTATATTTACTGTATAAGCATTGGTTTCTTCCGGCAAACCGGCGAAAATAGAAGCCTGTCTGGCTATGTTCTGTCCCTGGCCGCCCTGCAAAACATTGCCCATGATTGCTTCATCGACATAAACCGGTTTCAGGGATGAGTCATAATCATAGTACTTTTTATTAATTTCCGTCATCTCGAAATTGCCCAGAGCGTCTGCGCGGCAGCTCTTTATTAAATCATTAACTGCCGGTCTTAAACCTGCCCGCTTCAAGGCTTCTTTAATCACCAGTGCGCCTAAGTCAACTGTCTTTACACCCTTTAGTGATCCGCCAAATTCTCCTACCGCTGTTCTTGCTCCACTTACAATTACTGCTTCTTTCATATTCTTTCTCCTTTATTGAAGTAATCTCATTTTATTCCCCTACCGGAAATTCGCCAATACCGGCAAAGGAAGACCGCATTTCATATCACTCGTCATAGCTAATGACAAGAGGCGTTTGTAAAACTTCTTTTTCCATAGATGACAAGGGTACTGGATTGATATGGTTTTGCCATGGTCTCGACAACTGCTGGAATTACCGGGCTAATCTTCGAGTTTTGTGACAAATTCCACTTCCCGGGGCACTTTGTATGGGGAAAGATAAATCCGGCAGTGCTTCATAATTTCTTTATCGGTAACTGATACGCCATCCCTTTTTACAATTTCCGCTTTAACAATTTCACCCCGCATTAAATCAGCCTTGGAAACTATCCTGGAAGCAAGGACTGCCGGATGCTGATTTAAAACATTTTCCACTTCCCGTGGGTACACATTAAATCCGCTGGTAATAATCATTCTTTTCTTCCGGCCAGTCAGGAATATGTAATCATCTTGATCCATTTTACCCAAATCCCCAGTGTAGAGCCAGCCATCTTTAATGACGGATGCAGTTGCTGCATCATCTTTATAGTATCCTTTCATGACGTTTTTGCCCCGGACAATAAGCTCACCGATTTCTTCCCGCGGCAGCTCGCGACCGTTTTCATCGACAATCTTAATTAATGCGTCGGGAATTGCTGTCCCGATAGAGCCGGGTTTTTGTGCCATTCCACGTCGTGTAAAAGAGCAAACAGGCGCAGCTTCTGTTAGACCATATCCTTCCAGAATTTTTACACCGAATTGTTTTTCGAATGTTGGTATGAATTCCGCCGGCATAGTTGAGCCTCCGGTAACACAAACATTCAGTGAGCTTACATCATATTTTGCCACTCCCTCAAAGAACATCATGCCCAGATACAGGCGCGGTACAGCACAAATGTAGGTGATTTTTTCCTTTTCAATGATGCTGAAAAGGCTGTCCATGGAAAATGTGTTTATCATCACCACGCTGCAACCGCAACGCAGGATAGCAATCATATTGGCAGTTGCGCCAAAAGTATGAAATAAAGGGATGAGGGAGAGACCTTTATCTGCAGAAGTTCTTTGAATAAGAGAAACGATGAGATCAGACTGTGAATAAAGATTGCCGTGAGTAAGAACAGCGCCTAAAGGTTTGCCGGTCAAGCCGGATGTATATACCATAACCGCCGGATCTTCAGGGTCTATAGCAGTTGCCGGATTTTCAAAAGGTCCTTCTAATAATGCTTTTTTAAAGGGAGAGTTTTGAATGTTTTCGTCAACAATAATTAAGTTTTTGCAAAAGGAGAGCTTGTCTTTAATTTCTTCATGTTTTTTTCGGGCTGATTCCATAGTGATGAGCACTTTGGCATCACTATTTTCCAGCAGGTAGGAAAGCTCATGGGCCGTAGCAGTTGTATTTAACGGAACGGCAACTGCTCCCAGTTTTGCCGCGGCAAAATAGCAATAAACAAATTCCGGTATATTGGGCAGCATCAGGGCAACTTTATCGCCTTTTGCCAGGCCTAGTCGTTTTAAAAAGTGGGCAACGGCATTAACAGAACAATTGAGTTGGTTATAATTGATCCGCTGATTTTCACTGATCAAAGCTATTTTCTGAGCGAAATTCTGTGCAGCATCTTCAATTAACCGGACTAAATTCATTATTTAATTTACCTCCTAGGGAATTATTAATTGCTCTCTTAACATGAGAAAGCAGTTCTTTCAACAGGATAAAGAATGAATATGAAAAGCTCATGTTTTATTGAAGAGCTTTTTTGCTTGCCTGCCTACATATTTTACCCTATAATTCAAATTAAGGTTACAAAACAGATATTTCCCCTTACCTTGAGCTTAATGTGACCCGAGAAGTTAAGAAGGAGAAACAGATGAAAAAGGCCAGTTTAATAGTTTTTTTTATTTTATTGTGGTGTGTACTTCCGGCTTGGGCCTCTGAGTTAAAAGTGGGTGATAAGGCTCTTAATTTTTCTTTAAAAGATTCACAGGGTAAAGTTTATACTCTTGATTCTGATGAATTTAAAGGAAAAGTTCTTTCTGTTCTTTATGTCGATCCCGACAAAAAAGACTTAAATAATCATGTGGAAGATGTCCTCACGAAAGATCAGGGATTAGACCGGAACAAAACTTATAAAAACCTGGCTATTACTAATCTGAAAGCTTCAAAATTGCCCAATTTCATCATCAAAAGTGTAATTAAAAACAAGCAGGAAAAGACCGGGGCAATCATATTGCTCGATGACAAGTATACTATGCTCAACCTCTGGGGATTGAAAAATCATTCTTCCGATCTAATTATTTTAGATAAAAACAGGATTTGCAGATATATTTACCGGGGTAAGTTGACAAAGGAAGAGGTGATCAAGGCAGTTAATATAATTAAGGAATATCAAGGCAAATAGTTTTGGTGTTTTTTTAGCCCGAGAAAGCTCTTTATATCATTTCCTGGTTGTCATGCAGCAATCAATGGAAACAACACCATCTATTTTTTTGTTGTGAGTTTGAAAAAAGTAACGCGTATCCTGTCGCTGTAGCACATTTTCATAATGCTTTTGCATTCAAGCTGAAAGGAAGATACTGTTGCCGGCGGTTCAGCCTCGGCCAATCCATAAAATGATTGTAGGGCAGATAGGCTATTAAGTAAGGGAGAGAGGATCATACCTTCCTTCGCTAAGCTTGTGGTCAGGCGGTAGGTATCTTTTTGCGCTCCGGTATCAATAGTTATTAAAGCAGGTGGAAGCTTGAATAACAAGTTGAGCAGTTTCCCTAGCAAGGTTGTTTTTATGTCTATTTGCACAAATATATCAGCCTCTTTGACTGGGACCTGAACTTTTTCATTAAAACTGACATTCCGTTCTTCTAATTTTAAAAATTGTAGATGCAGGGGATGTTCACGGCGTTCCAGTATCAATAATTCATCAGTTTTACGAATGGCTTGAAAATGCGATTTCAGTCCCAGTAAACTAAGAGAATCGGTTACTGTCGGATAACGCCCATCAATGCTGCTGGTAGTCTTTACAAGAATCGTAGCCGGTCCGATTGGATTTTCAATATATTTCCTGTTTAGGCGCGAAAGAAAGGGAGTATATGCAACGTAGCCCGATACCGATGGCAGAATATTTGATTGCAGACCGTAGGCTTCCGCAAGGCCAAAATCGATAGCATAAGGATCAACCGGTTCCTTTAATTGTGGTAATGGGTACGCCTTCTTGATTCTTTGTAAATTATCTGCTGCTGCGCTTTGTAGTGAGGCTTCTCCCTGAGAAATCAGTTTCCAAAATTCATGGGGTCTTTGATATAAAACTTGCCATTTGGGATCGCCACTCAGAAACATCCCGCAGATACTGATGACTGCTATAACGATCATAAAATTCCGAAAGAAACGATGCTTACCCTTTTGCATTGAAAATTCCCGCATCAAAGGGAACACCAATAGCCACAAAATAAAAAAAGTTAAATATGCGGGGATAGTATGGGTGTAACCAGAGCGGACGAATCCATGCTGAAAAGTAACAAAAAGTGTAGCCGCGAATACGCCTACCGGATATATGCTTCGCCAACCGATACGTTTTTGCAGTACCCACCATAAGTATCCAGTTATGGAAAGGCTTGCCATTACGAAGATAGGAGCAGAGGCCCAATCTTTACTTCCGCTGAGACTCATTCCATCCTTATATCCTGCGACGACTTCCAGGGAACTGGAAAAATAACTGGGGAGGTTTGTAAGCTTCTGACCGGATAATGCCCACAGAACAGCCACTGTTGCAATAAAAACAAGAATGAGCCACGGCAAGCGCCGCCATTTAAGCATTTGATCCCAGGCAACGACGGCAATACCAACCGCAATCAAGGAAATAAACGTTGCTTTGACCAAAATAAACGCCCCCATAATAACAACTAATGGCATCAATAGAAGAAAAGATGGAGGCTTCTTATTGAGGAAATGCCATAATGTGAAGAGATTTATCAGGATAAAGGGCATGAAAAGTGCTGACGCCCATTGATCCGGTTGTTTGAAAGCAGGCAGAATTAGAAGAACGGTAATCCAAACGACTGGTGAGCTGTCCGTAACTGTTATCATGCGCCAAAACCGCCACAAATAAATCACCATAAAGAAATACAAACAGATGTTTGCCGTGATCATGGTAAGATAAGTAGAAGGATGATAAAAAGGCAGGCAGAGAAATCCCAGTGGTCCGTAAGTGGAAATAATGTCCGCTCCATACTGCCACCCCTTGCTTGCAAACAGATGCATTCCATACTCATAGTCAATTGTGGAAACAAGGGGAAACCAAGGCACAAAGAAGAGTAGGCCGACAATAATCAGCAAATAGGGTCGAAGGCAGCCGACATTATATAAAAATGCCTTTCTGAAACTATCAGAAGAAGCGCAACGACTGAATAATGATTGTCCATCCTCAGTATTATTTGATTCCTGCATACGGTTTTTTATATTCCGGAATAATTATGTTCTAATTAGTCTATAATCTTTGGTTCCGGAAGAGGTATAATAAAACTTCCTTTATAGCCCTTTTTCCTTAAATTATAGATAAGCTCATCAGCTATATGCCATGATAATAATAATGCATACTCCGGCTGGTCATCGAATAATCTTGATTCCTCCATAACAGGAATTACCGTTCCCGGCAGATACTTGCCAATTTTATGCGAGCCTTTAATTTCCAAAACACAATCAAGCAGTCCATCGTCTATTCCCACATAATTAATAAGAGTGCTGGCGCGGGAAGGAGCGCTGATCCCATATATTCTTTTTGACTTTTGTTTTATATTACGCAGCATACACATTAATTCCAGCTTTGACCGGACAACTTCATCGCGGAATTTCAGTAAACTTGGTTTGTTTAAAACTACCGGTTTTTCTTTATCGAGAAGATCAGCGACACTATTATTAATGGGATAAACGCCTTTGCGTGCAGCGTAAACTCTGACAGATCCTCCATGGGTCGGTATTTGTCTGGCATGTATAACCTCCAATCCATGCATCTGAAGCAAATATTGGAGGCTATGCAAAGAATAATACCGCAGATGTTCATGGTAAATCGTATCGTATTGTAGAGTCTGGATGAGAGAAAAAAGATAATGTGATTCGGAGATAAAGACACCATCATCAGCTAGCATGGAGATGATATTGTCGAGGACTTCGTTGACATTTTCAATATGCGCAAAAACATTTGTGGCCGTAATAAGTTTTGCTTTGCCCTGTTCTGCAATAACTTTTTGGGCAACATCGGAAGTGAAATAGTCTATGATTGTGGGGATGCCTCTTTGGATGGCAATTTTGCCGATCTCTTCCGGTGTAATTCCTAAGACCCTGTGCCGGCCGCTGAAATTGCTCAGAAGGTTGCCGTCATTGGATCCGATATCTATGACGAGATCATCAGCTTTCAGGTCAACTATGGTTTTGCATTCTTCATATAGTTGGGCAAAATTGTCCCGCAGAATCTTTGTGGTACTGCTGGTATAAGGATATTCCGAGGGGAATAGTACGGCCGCATCCACAATAAGACCGAGCTGCACTAAGTGGCATTGCGGACAATAAAGCAATTGGGCCGGGTAATTAGTTTCTTCACAAGGTTTTTCTCCGATATTGTGCATTTTATTTACAGGAGGCAGGTAACCAAGAAATAATATGTCTTCAAGGTTTGGATTTTCACATATTTGACATTTCTGCACAACTACGCTTGTCCCTGTTTTAAAAGTACGGTGTTCTGAATTTTTCATTTTAATCTCCTACGAACTTATTTCGGCTTTTTATCAATATTTTTTACATACCAGTCAACGGTAATTTTTAATCCTTCTTCAAGAGCAATTTTCGGAGAAAAGCCCAATCCTTTCAATTTTCCTATGTCCGGACATCTTCTTAATGTTCCGCCTTCTGCAAGCTTACCAGGGATAATCGTGATTTCTTTCTCAAAATATTGAGCTAATTTTACGGCAAGATGCTCAATTGTCACTTCTTCCATTGTTCCAATATGGTAAATTCCCAAGTGCTTACCTTTATCAATAGCCAGTGTCAGGCCTGCAACAAAGTCATCAATAAAAATAAAGGCACGAGTTTCCTGACCGGAGCCTTGAATCGGAAAGTGAATATTCTTTTCGTTGTTCTTTTCGCTCAATTCCTTCATTCTGAGTGCAAACTGTGGAATAACGTGTTCCCATCCCATATCGGGGCCATATACGTTATGCGGGCGGAAAATAATTACTTTATCAAAATATTTGCGGCCGTAATTTATCGCCATAAGCTCACAGATTATTTTTCCGCCACCATATGAATAACGCGGATTAATTGGATCCGGCACCATGAGGGGAACTGTTTCCGGTGTCGGAACAATTGACGAAGTCTGGTAAACCTCCGAACTGGAAGCAAGAGCAAATTCAGGAATTCCTTCCTTAATGCATCCTTCCAAAATATTCAGCATTCCTTTTACGGCAATGTCGAGTACTATCTCCGGTTTTGAATAGAAAAATTCCGTACCGTTAACATAAGCCAAATGGATAACACTATCCATTCCTTTGCAGGCCGTGAAAACAGTCTCCGGATCACGAATGTCTCCTTCGATAAATTCGATATCATCAATTATATCCTTAATCCTTCGAATGTTTCCCCGGGAGTTGTTGTCCAAAACTCTTACAGAGTGTCCGTCAACAACATGTTTTTTAACAACTGCCGAGCCAATGAAGCCCGTTCCTCCCGTGATAAGTACTTTTTTCGTTGTCATTATTTATTTCCTTGCAGTAGTAATTAAAAATGAGCCGAATCTCTGTCGCAGAGGTTTTATGTCGAGTAATCTTTCAAAAAAATTATACAAAGGCAATATTAAATAGGCAATCTTGCTTTCGATATATCTATAGGTAACACCGGATATGGAATAAACACTCATTTGGGAAAACCCCGCAGCTCCAAGTGATGATTCAATCTCCTGGATAGTGAGGGGGTGCTCATTTTCCGTAACGCCTTTCGATGAATAAAAAGGAGACTCCTTGACTCGATATAACCACATCGCCGGATTATTTTTGTGCGGGTCATAAGCAATGAGAATACCACCGACTTTGAGAATGCGGTAGACTTCCTGAAGGACATTTTTGAAATCCGGGAAATGATGAAGAAGGCCGCTGCAAAGAACCAAATCAAATGAATTGTCGGCGAAATTTGTTTTTTCCACGTCGCCAACCGTAAAATTTATTTGGGGATATTTTACTTTGGCATAATCTATACATTTGGAAGAAATATCAATTCCGTGCAGTTCAAAAGGAAATGCCAGAAACTGAGCTGTGAATGCACCGGTACCACAACCAAAATCAACTATTTTAAGTTTTTTAGTGGTGTCAATGTGTTTTAACAATTCCTTGATCACCCGGTCGTATCCTCGTTTGTCAAAAACATTGTAATCAAGATCATTTCCGAATTTATCGAAGAAGCTTATTTCAATATCTTTTTTTTGAATAGTTGTCATTCGGTTGCCCGTTATTTATTTGTTTTCTTCTGACGCTGTCCCAGAAAAATTGTGGCAAAGCCGTATAAATACCAGCGGAGGTAAGGGAGTAACCATTTCAGGACATGAAAACGGCTTTTTCCGCATACCCTTTCCGACCAAAGTGCCGGTACTTCCCCTATCTTCCAACCGCGGCGATGACTTTTTACAAGAAGCTCAATGGAATAAGTGAATCCCTTAGTTGATTTAATTGATATTTGAGTAATCACTCGATGCGAAAATAATCTAAAACCATTACTTACATCATGGACAGGAAACCCTGCAATATGGTGCATTGTAGAAGATGCCATCCGAATCAGAAAATCTTTTAGCAAGGGGGCTCCTTCCATTTTCCCTCCTTCCATGAGACGCGACGCACATACAATATCAAAACCTTCTAAAAATTTATTATACATTGTGTCCAATATGACGGCATTGTAATCATCATCAGCCGGATATACAATAACTGCCGGAGCGTCACTCTTCTTAAATCCTTTGATTATGGCCGCGTGTGGACCGGTACCTGAGTTTTTGACAAGAATTTTTTCAAAATTTCCTTGATAATCATGAATTACTGGAAGAGTATTGTCCTCATCAAAATCATAACAGAAAATTATTCTGAAAGGCGTTTTGACACTTTTATTCAGAGCATCAAGTGTTTTTACTATATTTTCTTTTTCATTGTAGACCGGGATAATAATATCAAGCTTATAATTCATTGATTTTCATCTTCTCCCACAATGACACATCCATTGAAACGTCCCGGTGCAGTTTAAAGGAAACTTCATTCAAAATATCTTCGGCAAGACAAGGTTTGATTTCAGGTTTATAAATCCGGTTCATTGCGAAATCGGATATTCTTTTACCTCCAATATTGATAACTCCGGTAAAACTGGATTCAAGAAGATACAAAATTGCCTCAACTAATTCACCGATCGGTATTTTGGAAGTATAAATATCTGTGGCTGATTCTGAAAATTTAATATTTTCAGGATCAAAGAAACGTGTTCTAATAATGCAGAAATCTGTAAGAAGTCTGATGTTGGTTTCCGCCCCCAGTTTTGTCCATCCGTATTTTGTATAAGGTATAGTAGCATCGTCTTCGGAATATTGTCCTCGTATCCCCGAATAGACTCCGTCGGTAGAGATATGTATGAAGCGGATACTATTTCCGATTTGTTGTTCTTTATGAATTGTTTCGATGACTAGATTTGCAGTTCCGATAATATTTGATTCAATAGCAACAATGGGGTTGCGGTCGCATTCGCCAAGCCTTGCAGCAGCTGCACAGTGGATGATAGCATCAAAATTATTTCGGGCGAAATACAGGTGCACATCCTCTTTATTGCCGATATTGAGTTTTTCAATATCCGGGGCCAAAACTTCGAATTCTTTCATGGCTTTTAGAAGATGACTCCCCAGGGCTCCTGCACCGCCGGTTAAGAAAACTTTTCGGTGTTTGACAATGGAGCTATTGATCAAAACAAGCCACCTCGCTTATAGTAATTCCATATATCCACAACTATTTTATTCTTGTCGAACCGGATGTCTTTATATTCTCCATGGGGGGCCCCCAAAATGATTATATCGCTTTTTTGAAGAAGTTCTTCCATGGAAACAAATCCTTTATCATTAATGTAGATATCGGAGCAGTATACTTTTTTTGCTTCGACCTCCATCATTTTTTTGAGTTTGTAGGACAATGATTCTCTTTTGTCATCACTGTTGGCTTTAAACGACATGCCCAGAATTCCTATCGTTTTTTCAGAGAGCTCATATTTGTTTTTAAGTGCCTGGATAATAAAATTAGGTAATCCTTCGTTGATAAGCATTGCAGAGTGGCCGAGAAAGAAGCTGTTATTGCTGTAAGAAGCTAGTTGCATTGTATCTTTAAAAAGACAAGGACCAGCGGCGAAACCTGCCATTGGAAGATTAGCACAGCGCGGATATTTATAAGTGATTGCTTCATGAATTTTATAAAAATCGATACCGTTTCCCGTGGAAATTTCATAAAACTGATTGGCCGTTGCAAACTGTATATAACGCCACGTATTGGTAAATACTTTGGCAAGTTCAGCTTCTATCGGCTTAACTTTGATAACATCATCGGTAAGTAGTTTAAAAAGAAGTTCTGCTTCCTGAAATGATTTTTTATCGAAGGCCGAAATTATTTGGGGAAACTTTGACAGCTCTTCGAGGGCATTTCCTTCCAACACTCTCTCGGGACAAAAGGAAATACTGACTTTTTTCCCGGCGTTCTTGAAATATCTTTTAATATTTTCGGTTGTTCCGGGAAACAGGGTACTTCTCAGAAGAATGTGCTGATCATTCTTAATATATTCGATGATTCCATCGAGGAAATCAAAAAGAAGATTGTATTTAGGGTTAAGATATTCATCAACCGGTGTACCTATTATAACAACAACGTAATTAGACTCGGAAATGACTTTTTTATCTGAAGAGACAAAAAGAGTTTTATTCAGAACCTTTGGAAGAAGTTCATCAGCTCCGTTTTCTTTAAACGGCATCTTCCCGGATTTAACAGTCTTGATGGCGCTTTTATTTATATCGTTAAGAACGACCGTTTTTCCCGCGTTCGCAAGTGCAAGTCCGAAAGGAAGCCCCACATGCCCAAGTCCGCCAATGACGCATATATCGTATTTTGCTTTTTCCATTTTCCTTGTCCATCCTATCGTTCAATAAGGAGATGCATTTTTCATTGTATTCTTAATTATTTAATAAACATATATTTCAATATCTTAATCAGGAAAATATATTAAATATTAAAATTATTTGACGGCAATTTCCCCTTCTGCAGAGCTAGAAATATAATACTCATGTCGAGAGTTTGTTTAATTATCCCATCTATTATATACGTTTTTAATTCTTTTAAATTACATGCAACGACAGATAAGATTTCATCGGTTAAAGCATTGTTGCTTAGTTTAACTACATCCGATACAAAATAACACCATACTTTATTGTTTAAACGGCCTGTATCCAGAATCAGATTGCCCAGGTATTCAAGATTTTCTCCTTGATATCCTGTTTCCTCTAAAAGTTCTCTTTTTGCCGCTTCCAGTGGTGATTCATTTTTTTCAATATGGCCGCTGGGAAGCTCCAAAACATTTTGTTCCAGGGCCGGACGATATTGTTGAACAAGAATTATTTGTTGACTCTTAGTTAGTGCCAGAATGGATACACAATCCGACTGTTCTATACTGTAATAAGGATCTGCGGAGCCGTCGAGGGTTTTTGCTACAATCGAAAACCACTTATTGGAATATACTGTTCTTTTATCAGAAATTATAGTCATGGCGGATAATGCCATTTTCCCAAAGATTTACTTGCTAATCATTTTTTATAGGCTATTAGATAGCAAAGACAATAATTATTAAGGTATGACTTTGATCCCATATATTAGATTTCGGATTTAATGTAAACTTATTTCCTGACTATCTTTTTATCAGCTAGATATTGTTCCAGCTCCAGCTTTTGTTTTTTCGTGTGATCTCGCACATTTTTACGCGTAACCAGAATACCAAAATCTTTGGGTAAATTGATATTGCCCTCGCCATAGATTTTCTGCAAAATCATGTTCCCTATCAAGTAGCGATAATGATTTTCTTCGAAATAATAAAAATCATTGCTTGTTATCGTGTTTAGTCCGCTAAAATCATAGTAATCCGTCATTGTTGCAAGTTGTTCTTTTATGGAAAGAAGCCCGGAAGCATAGTTAAGATATAGTTGTTTATGTATCGGATTAATAAAGAAGATTAATGAAAAGTTATTTTTCTTAGCCAATGAAATTAATTCATCAATAGAATCAAAAGCTGCATTTAGTTCATTTTTTTTGTAAGTTATGGGGGAGTATGGACCTGTCTGGCTGGTAAAAATCGGTTTACCCGAAACGTTAATTGCTTTTTCCTTATTCAGCCATCCGCGGTAATGGCCATTCTTGAAAGATATAAATTTATCTGTCCGCTTTCTGCCGGATAAGCTTTCAATCCAATTGGATATTTCAAAAAGTTGCGGTTTTCGGAAAAAATATTGATAAAAAATGTAGTGCAAACCATTACCTGTTATATATGGATGCATTATGCTGATTAATTGATTTTGACGCTCTTGTGGGGAAAGGCTGAAAGAAAATTCATCCAAACCAACAATAACAGATTTTATCCTGATTCCTTTTTGTAAAAAAGCCTTGATAATTGCCAAATGTTCATTTGGCAATCCGGAAGCATAGGACATATTATAAAAGATACCGCTGTGAATCTTGTCAGGATCGATCACTGAGGTACGGGAAGATCCAAAGATGAAGGAGTCATAATCACGGGGATGACGAAATATGTACTCCGGATTGAATATATGCTGATTCATTCCCGCTGCACAAATTGTGTCGTTTGTATTATTTTTATGGTTTAGAGTAAATAAGCTTAAACGAACACCGTAGGTATCCAAATAAAAATTAAAGGCCACTACAGCCAAGAGAAATATAAAAATAAAGAATGATGTCGCTTTCAGCCATTTGAGGTTATTCATTAAAAGGAAACCGCCTAAAAATTAAAATATAAGAAAACTGTAGCTTGGTTTAACAGAAGCAAGCCACAAGTCATTAAAAATGCAATTGCGAATGCATTCTTCCAACTGGGGACAAAGTTTTCTAATAATTCATTCGAATTTTTGGTGAGGAGAAGAATTGGTATAAGAAAAATACATAAAAAATAAATAAATGATTCTGTATTTGGAAGATTAATGCGCCACTCACCGAAACGGATGCCGATGGCGGTCATTTTTTGCCAGAAGGGAATATCGGCGAGATTAGGCGACACCAGAATGCCGTTCAATCCGGCCATTCCTTTCAATATTTTTAAGGCATCATTCCAGCTTGACGCACGGAAAAACACCCAGGCGATATTGATAAAGTTGAACGTTAGAAACCAGGCAATAACTTTGTTTAAACGAATACCTGTCTTCATCCACAGGCGATGAACGCATAATGCTGCGCCATGGAGGAAACCCCAGAAAACAAAGGTCCAGGCAGCTCCGTGCCACAGCCCGCCAATGAGAAAGGTCAGCATGAGATTGGTGAGAGTCCTCAATTCACTGCTGCGGTTACCGCCCAAAGGGATATAGATGTAATTCCTCAGAAATCTCGACAAGGTTATATGCCAGCGCCGCCAGAATTCACGGATATCCAGGGATTTGTACGGCGAATTGAAATTCGCCGGGATTTTGATATTGAAAATGAGAGCGATTCCTATGGCCATATCTGTGTAGCCGCTGAAATCAAAATACAGTTGCATGGTGTAGGACAGACTGGTCAGCCAGGCCTCCGTGAACGTTAGGGCGCCTGCAGCGGTGAATCCGCCGTTGGCGATGAGCGCGAGAGTATCGGCGATAACGGTTTTTTTGCAAAGACCGATGGAGAAAATAAACATTCCCCGGCACAGATTGGCCAAATTAAAGCGCCGCGCTTTTTCCGATTGCAACTGGGGAATTACTTCACTGTGATAGGCGATCGGGCCCGAAATGACATAAGGAAAGAAAGTGACATAAAAGCAGTAGCTGAGAAAGTCGTAACCGAATCCTCCGGAACGATAAATATCCGTCAGCCAGGCGATCTGCATGAATGTATAGAAACTGATGCCGATAGGGAGCAGGATATGGATCATTTCGATCCGTCCGGCGAAGAAGATATTTATATTTTCCAGAAAAAAATTACAGTACTTAAAAAATCCTAAGTAGAGAATATTAGCGGCAATCGCTATGATAAAGATTAGTTTTTTGCTTTTCGCGCTTCGCCTGGCTGCCGCCGAAAGAGACAATCCGCAACCGAAGTTAAATAACGCGGAAATAATCAGTATCAGCACGAAATAGACATTCCAGAAGGACATGAAGCTAAGCGAAGCCAGCAGCAAAAAAAGGCGTGCCCATTTTGCCGGGAAGTATTTGTTGAGTAAAAAGTAAACGGAGGCGACCAGAGGTAAAAAAAACAGAATAAAAGTGTAAGAATTGAAAAGCATATGTTGTCCGGAGTATGTTTAATCCCGCTCACGCGGGACGCGCGTAATTCTCCGCAGCTTGCTGCGATATGATTACCTACATTTCATGCCTCAACAGCTTGCGGCGAGGTGGTTGATTGATCATTCAGCCTGAACTGTTTTGGCATACTAATGTTGCGACAATTTGTCTCGATCCGGCCGGTGATGATGAAAAAGCCTTATATAATTATCCCAGCTCGTTTGCAATACTTGACGATTCTTATTTTGTGAAGTGGAAGCAATTGGGTAAAAATCCTTTTATAACAATGCATGTTAAAGCTGATGGATCCCGGAAGAACAGCTATGAAAGCAGACCCAAGATCCGGAAGATTTTGCCAAATCGTCCCTCCCATGTGTGTTCACAAAGCGAACGTTCATATCCTTTTTTTCTTATGGCTTCCGCTTCCGCCGGATGTTCCAGGTAATACTTAATCCGGAAAACGAGATCATCAATACCGGAATATGTTAATATTTCTTCTCCCGGCAGAAAGGCGCGGCGCAATTCCGGATGATCTTCAGTCAGATAGAGGCCTCCGCTCATGGGTATTTCGAAATCGCGTCCCTTGAGGCAAAAAGTGTCTTTGTAGCCGGCTATGCCGCCAAATCCCAAATTTATTTTACTTTTTGAATACATCTTCACCATTTCTTCCAGGGACAGAGGGCCATTAGGCCAGCCAATACCGTATGTTTCCACCGCAATTCCGCGGTTATGCAATTCGGCGATTACGGTTGCGCGGTTGCCATAGCATTGTCCGACAAACGAAACATCGATTGTCTTTTCGATATTATAAGGTTTGTGAATTTGCGGATTGGCGCCTTCGGGAAGATAAATCGGCCGCGCGCCTTCGGTGCAATATTTGATCAAGGCATCTTCAGTACTGGTCCAGCTAAGATCAAAATGGCGGCAAATATCGCGGGCACCATAAGCCCGGCCGTTTTTTACTTTTCCCACGAAATGTTCCTTGTCGTTGAGGGCCAGATTAACCAGCGGAACGCCATGACTGCGAATTGACTGCAGTGTTGCCGGTTCCACAAGTTCTCCGGATAAGTAGGAAAAGATTACATCAGCTTTATTTTCGGCCATCCACTTTTGAACCTGACGGATTAAATCTTTATTCATCGCGGCCTTCAAAGTTTTGTGCCAGTCTTTACTTTGATGGTTGAACTTATCAAACCAATCATAATGGCGAACATGGCCGAATTTTTCCAGCGCTGGCGTGAGCGCTCCATTTTCCCAGTTGTAATGATGATAAAGAGCAATGATGCTCAGTTCACCTTTGGTTTTGGCGGCAGAGTGAGGGAATCTTTTCTTTAACTCTTGCCTCAATGTTTGTTCATCAGGAATGCAAAGCCCCAGGGAAGTAAATTTTTGCGAATAATACTCATTTTCGCGCTGCAGCCGGCGGTTGTTTTTCCAGATGCGGAATTGTTGACGATATTTTTTTAAAGGATCATTCATTTCTTTCTCAGCGTATAAAGTCGCGCTCCATTGGATTTGTCCACACGGCCGTTCATCATATTCAAAACATGTCCGGAATCGATGACGGGAATGGATAAAGTCCCGGCAACATCGGTACAAACAAGCAGCGCTCCCACGCCGGCGCCGGCAAGACACAGAGCTGTATCTGGCGGAATTCTATCCAGAATTTCCTTTTTACTATCTTCCCAGCGTGTGGCGACATACTCCGCCGGAATATCCACAAATGTCAAATGGGGATGGCTGTCAAATTGAGCAAACCAGTGGAAGCAGTTTTCTTTATTGTATTCTGAGTTTAAAATGCAGATTTCCTTTCCATGCACGGCGGCGGCAAATTCAGCGGAACTCAAATAAGCATAAATCACATAAAAAGGAACATAATTTTCAGAGGTGAGACTTATGCCGTGCGTATGGAGAAAATTGAGAAAATCTGTGCCCGATGAATCTACTTTTGATTGGATGAAAGAAAATAATCCCTTTCTTGGCGCATAAGAATTTCCCGGAAAGACAAGAGGGGCAAACAGGCCATTGACGGCCAGATATTTCATGGCTGAGATGTGTTGGGACATGGCGCTTTTGATTTCGGCAACAGATTCGGCCTGTTTATACAGACCGTTGCAACCCAGCGTATAGTTGTAAAACGCATATTCACCATCGGCAAAGCGCACAACGGGTAAAGGCTGCTTATTCTTCAGAGCATGATCGATACGTTGATGCAGAAAACGGCAGTAATCATCGCCGGTTGGAATTTCCTGGGCAACGAGACAATATTCCTGCTCTAAAACTTTGGCGGAAAAGATTCTGGCCACTGGTTCATTATCAATGCCCGCAATGGCCAGACGATTGAAATGAAATGATTTCCCGGATATCAGACTATCGAGATAACTTTTTTTGTCCATGGACTGCATCCTTTTTTCTGGCGACTACAGCGTAACTGCCGCCGGAGTATAACCGGGCGATGATTCTGGCCAGAGCGCCCGGTATTGCCGCTTTTTGCAGTTGCTCTTTTACGTGTTCCGATAAATAACTTTTTCGGCGTACGATCTCAAAGCCGTGTTTTTCGAGCAGCACCGCAAGTGACCGGGGGGTGAAATGATAATAATGAAACGGCAAATCCCATTGAGACCAATTGCGCCAGACCTTTCGCGCATCGTACCCTTCATGATTCGGCACGTCAACAACCAAAATCCCGTCTTCTTTAAGCCAGCGGCGGGCCATCTGAATATAGACATTGGGATCGGATGTGTGTTCGAGAGAATGCCACATAGTGACAACATCAAAAGCTTTGTCGGGGAGCTCGATCTTGTTGATGGGACCGACATGCACCGGAATGTTCAGCGTTGACCGGACGTAAGCTGCCGCAGCGTCGGAGATGTCGATGCCTTCCACTTCATAGTTGCGCTTGCGACAGGCCAGCAGAAAATAGCCGCGACCGCAGCCGATGTCCAGAACACGACCGGTTTTTTTATATGGCTGAAAAAAGCGCAGGCGGTGGCTTTCCTGGCTTAAACGCCGGACCATCTGGTCGGAGCAAGGCGGCAATTCTTCGTTGTAATGACTTGCAAAATAAGCCTGATTATATAAGTCACGCAATTGATCTTGCCGGGGTTGCGGATCAAGGACACCCAGGCCGCAGGACGCGCATTTATAAACATACCAGTTATTTTCGCTGTAAAGAAGGCGGCGTTGGGAGTGATCGCAGGCGATACATGCTTTATCGGAAGATGTCATATGATACCTGCCTGTGCAATGGTTTGATAAAGAATATCAGCAACTATCACATGACCGGAAGCATTTAAATGACCGTCTAGCACATAAAAATGCCTGTCCTCCAGGTATTGCGACATATCCAGAACGATCATATTGCGGATAAACGGTGGTTGACCGGCTTCGTTTATTTTTTCCTTCAATTGTCGAGTAAATGTGTTGGTCTGATTGATGCCGTTCATTTCGAAAACAATAAGGGGAAGATTAAGCAGCATATCCGCGTTTTGCTTTAGAACATGAATGAATAAGTTAACGTCATTTAAATGATTGTCGTCGGCGGTTATTGCGGACGGCTTCCATTCTCCTATTTTTTTTCTGATTTTCAAGCCGATATATTTCCCGGGGAAATAGGGTTTCGCCTTGCTGTGCTGTGTGGTCAGGTTTCTAAATGTTGCGGCTCTCATTATTTGCGGACGATTGCCGTTGGAATGGAAGAGCCTGTTTTCATCATAATCATCACCGCAGTACTGGATGATCAGGCATTTTAATCGTGACCGGTCCACTTTTCTCAGCATCAGCATTTCCCGCACCGTTCCGTAGGACGGAACGGATGTGTTGAGGGTCTTGCGCTTTGTTTTGTCTCCCAGCAGCAAGACGAAAGTTTCAGCCTGATCAACGCCCCAGCCCAGCGCGAAAGAATCGCCAAGGAATATAATTTCCGGTTCCCGCAGAGATTCTTCATTGTCCCGGATACCCAGAGAATTAATTCTGTATTCATTGCAGAATTCAATTTCGGTGAAAACAAATGTCCCCGGCTGAAGCGTATAGCCGAGATCCGGATGGTACCGGCCGCAGCCTTCCTGAAACTGCATGATCTTGCGATCCCCCTGTATGTAAAGATAGCTGATGCTGTTTTGCAGTTTGCGGGAAAAGCGTCTTAAAACGGCCGGATGACGGATCAGCCAATACATCGCAGCTTCCAGCAAAATTAAAATTGCAATAATAATGAAGGCAATTAATATTATCATCGGCATCATGGTATTATTTTCGCCTGCGCCATGTCCAGGGCAATCCGGTAGCATTTTGTTTTATTTTCATGGCTGAATTTATTCCGGGTAAAATAAGCCGTCAGTTTCAGAGTGATCAACCGGTACTTCGCTTTTCGCCTCTGCGAACGCTTGATCCGAACAATAGTTGGGGGATTGTAATGTTTTGCATAAAATAAATATTCAGCTTTCAATTTTTTTTCAAAAATGGCCGCCGGAGGTGTTCCGATTTCGCTTTGACCACCCCAGTGAAATACGGCCGCATCTTCGATATATCCGATGGAAAAACCTCTTTCGCGGATACGCCAGGCCAGGTCCTGGTCCTCTCCATAAAGGAAAAAATCTTCATCGAATCCGTGTAACTCGTCGAGAAGCGGTCTGCGGGCAATCATAAAGGCGCCCATAACACAGGCAATGTTGCCGGCGAGGCCTTGAAGTTCGCTTCCGGCAAATTTTTCTCCGGGATATTTGTAAGAAACGGATGGCTGCAAGCTACCATCCGGGTTAAGTATTTTTGCGCCGGCCAGTCCGATGTTTGAATTTTCGTCCATATATAAAACTGCCTTTTGCAGAGTGTCTTTAACAATTGCCGTATCGGGATTAAGAAATATAATATACCTGCCGCGACAGTGCGGGAGGGCTTGATTGTTGGCTCGGCCGAAACCTTTGTTTTGTTGATTGGCAATGACAGTTACCTGCGGAAAGCGTTCACGAATCATGGCAACGCTGTTGTCTTGCGAAGAGTTATCAACTACAAATATTTCTTTGGCCAGATCATCCGGCGTTTGTAAGGAAGCCAGGCAGGCCAGGGTCAAGTTAACTGTATTGTAGGAAACAATTATTATCGAAATATCCATTTATTTCCCTATAAACCGGGATTGCTTTGGCGATCGGCGATAATGCTCGCATATATTTCCGAATATTTCGCCACCACTTGATCCCACGTATTTTGAGTTGCCGTCTGATAAGCTGCCTGGGACAATGGTCTGCGGATATTTTCATCGCAAAGCAGGGCAATCCTGGCGGCGATATAATCGCTGTCGGATGTATTGTTGATAATGAAACCATTTTTGCCTTCCTGGACCAGATCTTTCGCCCCGACGTTACTGCTGATGATTACCGGCAGGCCCGCCGCCATCGCTTCCAGAACAACCATGCCGAATGTGTCAAATTTGGAGAGCATAATATAAAGATCGCTGGCTAAATACATTTTAATTATTTTTTCTTTATTTACCGGGCCGGTAAAAATAACATCGGAAATAATTCCGGCGTCTTTGGCTAATTGCTTATATTTTTTTATATTTCCTTTGCCGGCAACAACGAGCCTGAATTTGCGGTTTTGCGCTTTTAATTTAGCCAAAGAAAGCAAAACGTCATCCAGCCCCTTAATCTCAAAATTCATTGCAGCAAAGAAGATTACCGGATCAGTATTGTTAATTCCCAGTTCGCGACGGATATTGTTACGGACAGAAACTTTGTCTAGCTTAGCATAATCCAGTAAATCCACGCCGGGATGGATGACATCGACGAGGCCGGAATTAATTTTATACTCTTGCAGGAAAATATCCTTAGTCAGGCTGGAGACGGCAATAAACTTTTTACAGTTGCCTTCATAGACAAGTTTTTTTTCCACCCAGGCCGTGGCCAGATCGTAAAGGCTCATCTGTTTGCGGCGGATGTGACGAACCCAGTATCTATGAGGAATACCGTGCATTGTGAAAACATCGGCGGCAAAAATTCTTTCGTGGCTGTGGACGAGAGAAAAATTATTGCGCTTAATCTGCTGCCCGGTAAAATAGGCAAAACTCGGTGTTGTCAGGAATTTGGGAAAAGAGATAATCGGTACCCGGTGAAAGGTCGTCGGTGTGGCTGATTTTTCCCAGCGGTTGGCATAAACATGAAAATCATGTGCCTTAGATGCGCTGAGACGATCGGTTAGCTCGGCGACAAATTGCTCAGCTCCGCCCAGCAGCCCATATTTTGGTATAACTACGGCAATTTTTTGCATAAAATAAAGTTCATTCAGCTGTTTTTTTGGAAAATAGCTCTAACATAGAAAATGGAAAAAATCATGTTTTAATAAGTTGCCGGATATGGTATCGAAAATACGGAAATGGATGTGACTATGAGCAGATATTATAATTTATTAAAGACTTTTGATAACTGGTGGCTCTACCTTGCTTATAAATATGGGTTTGCCGACGCCGATTTGCTGGTTTTTGTCACGCGCAACGGTGTTACTGTGGAAGTTCCTGTAAGACTTGTGCAAACATTCAAAGAAATTTTCATGGATGAATGTTATCTGGCCGGTCTGGAACGTAATATTTCCCCGGGGGCAACGGTAGTTGATATCGGCGCTAATGCCGGTTATTTTTCGTTATTTGCCGCAGCAAAGTTTCCTCAGGCCCGGATATTTGCTTATGAGCCGGTGCCGGTGAATTATAAGCAGCTACAACGTCATTGTGATCTGAACAGCTCTCAATCTATAAAATGCTATCCGCAGGCTGTGGCCGGAACGAACGGCGAAATCAGTTTGTCATTCGATACGAGCGATTCCTTTACTACCAGTGCAACGATATTTAAGCCGGCGAATGTTGAGGAAAAGGCCATAAGAGTATCGTGCATTTCACTGCAAACAGTGATGGACGAAAACGATATTAAAAAATGCGATCTGTTGAAAATGGACTGTGAAGGAGCGGAATACGCCATATTGTATAACTGCCCTGCTGAATATCTGCAACGTATAGATCAAATAGCCATGGAAGTGCATCGTGGTGAGAAAGAAAACCAGAACATTGATGCGCTGGAGGCTTTTTTCCGCAAGCACGCTTTTTATACCCGCCGCCGGCCGGTGGGCATGCTCTGGGCCTGGCGGCGCAAGTAAAGCCCGCAAAGTTATATTCCCCAGATTAAACTGCGCTGTTTTCCGATTTGTTCGGCCCCGTTGTTATATTATATAAAATAGTAATAATGGCCAGGATTGTATAAAAAACAATAGCCTGCGGACCGAAAGCAGTATCGGCAAATAATGCTGCAACCATAAAGGATACAATAGCGGCAAAAGCGCAGATAATCCAGGATCGGAAATATTCATTCCGGGCCGATTTTTCTGCCTTCCAAAGCATCCATATTGCAGACAGGACAATACTCAAAAACAAGATAAGACCGATGATGCCCGTCCGAACTGCAATATCTAATAATGTATTATGAGGTGAGCCGATAAACATTCCCCCCACTCCTCCCTGGTATTTTTTCGGCAATCTGCTGTCAAACTCTTTTAAATCAACAAAATTTTTGTTCCCGTAAATTTGCATGCCGAATCCGATGCCGGTTACGGGATAGGATTTAATTATTTCCATTGTCAGAGCGTTCATTTGAACTCTTTCATTCTGCAATATTGCATTAACGTTTATTCTTTCTTTAAAGCCGGGGATAATAATTACCAGCAAAATTGTTATAATCATAAAGATTAGTATTTTTTTGTTGAGGCAGGATAAAATAATTATTGCAATAAAAAGTGCAATTAAAGAACCTCTGGATTGGGTCAGCAGAGTTGTTAAACACAAGACAAGGGAACTCACAAACAATAATGATTTAATAATTATTGATTTGTTATGAAATAATTTATGTAAGGTCAGGGTCAAGGCAAAAATTAAAATAAAACCGATGTAATCGGTATGAATCTCTAAAAAAGTTTCTCCTAATCTGCGTGCAAAAGGATTCCCGTCAATGAAATAAAAATCAATAATTGTCCCTAAGGAAAATATTGTTGCTGAAGCAATAACTATCCAGGAAAGAATCTCCAGCTTTTTGTCCGTATCGAAGTAATTGACAAGTAAATAATATATCAATACATATTTCAAAAAATGCGCTCGCAGATCATGAAGACTATTGGTCAAATCAAGCGCGAAAAATAAGCCGAATATTCCCCAGAGAAAAAATAAGGCAAACGGCAGGGATAGAGGCGACCGCAGAGAGAAGGCAGTCTTCCTGAAGAGAATCAGTGTCATTAAAACCAATAAAGAAATGTAAAAGCAAAATTCCTTAATGGCCGTGGTGTGAGGGATGGGATTAAAAAATATAAATATACCCATGAGAAGAGGAATCGTAGCAGTCAAAACAGCGAAAAACTTTTTTGTTTTTCCACCTTCTTTTACTGCTGTTATATTAGAAGAAAATATTTTGGTCATGGCTGCAATCCTGTTTCTGATAATTTTGCTACATATCAGGTTGATATTAAAAAATCATTATAAATAACGATTATGATTTGCACCATTAATAAATTTATGTTTAGTTCGCAAAATACAAGAGATCGATACGATGATCAGGAAAGTATTGTTAAAGATGGATAAAAAAAGTAAAATTTATCAAACTCACAAAAAGATAAAAGAAGCTATCAGTGCGCGGAAAAAAATAATTTTGTGGAAACTCGCAGGAAGGCCTGTTCCGCCTCCCCACATAGTTAAACAGAAAATTCTTAAGGAATATGCAGAAAAATACAAACTGCATACTTTAATCGAAACCGGAACATTTATGGGCGAAATGATTGATGCTATGTTGCCTGCATTTTCCAGAATCATTTCAGTGGAAGTAGATCAGGCCCTGGCAATAAGGGCGCAAAAGAAATTCTCTGCTTATCCAAATGTTACCATTATCCAGGGTGACAGCGGCAATGTCTTGTCAGCGATTGCCGCCGATATTAAACAGTCCTGCCTGTTTTGGCTGGATGCCCATTATTCCGGTGGTGTTACTGGAAAAAGCAATGTAGAAACACCCATCATTCAGGAGTTGAATATACTTCTAAATCATTTTGCTTCCCATCATGTAATTCTCATTGACGATGCCCGGGAGTTTACAGGGAATAATAATTATCCTACGGTGGAGGAAGTAAAAAACTTTATAACAGTCCGTCGTCCGGACTGGGTCGTGCAGGTTAAAGATGACATTATCAGAATCCATCAGGCCGGTATTTAAGGATAATCTTTTGAAAAAGATTCCTCTTTCCATAGCAATTATTACGAAGAATGAAGAAGAGAATCTGCGAGCATGTTTGCAGAGCGTCGCTTTTGCCCGGCAAATTGTCGTTGTTGATTCCGGCAGCACTGATGCAACATTGCAGATTGCCGCCGAGTTTGGTTGCGAAATTTACGAAGAAGCCTGGTTGGGATTCGGTCCGCAAAAGCAATTGGCGATCGATAAATGCCTTGAACCATGGATTCTGGTGCTGGATGCTGACGAACGAATTCCGCCGGAAACAGCGGAAGTTATAAAAACCGTTATCACCAATCCCGGAACTCGGGAAGCGGGATTTAGTTTCCCTCGCAAAAACTATTTTCAGGGCCGCTGGATCAAACATGCCGGTTGGTGGCCGGATCGGATTATCCGGTTATTCCGTATGAAATCAGGCCGAATGACCAAGGCGACTGTTCATGAAGCCGTCGAAGTTGACGGTCTTGTTGGCGCCCTGGATGTTCCCATAGAACATTTCACGGAAAGCCGTTTGGGCATGATTCTGCAAAAGATTGACAAATATTCGACACTGGGGGCAAAGGAAGCTTTTAAAGAAGGGAAGCGATCTTCAACCGGAACTGCTTTTTTGCGGGCATTTTTTACTTTCTTCCAGGATTATTTTCTGCGCGGGGGTGTCCTCGATGGTATGCCCGGGCTGACCCTGGCGGTTACCGATTCCGTCAATAAATTTTTCAAATATGCCAAATTAAGCGAACTTACCAGAATCAACAATGGTGGTAATTGATCGATGAAAGAGCACTATGACGAAAAACAATCCAATCAAATTGATGTATCCATAATTATTGTTAACTGGAATACAAAAGACCTTTTGAAAAACTGTCTGAACTCCGTCTATCAAACTGTTAATAATTTATTATTTGAAGTTATTGTTGTTGATAATGCTTCTTCCGACGGCTCTAAGGAAATGATCGAGCAGGATTTTCCTCAGGTAATCAAAATCTGCAATAAGGAAAATAAAGGTTTTGGCGCGGCCAATAATCAAGCCTTTGCTGTTATGAAAGGCAAATATGCCCTGCTTTTGAATACAGATGCCTTGTTGACGCCGAAAGCTGTAAATAAATTATGGACTTTTTGTGAAACAAATATTCAGGCCGCGATTGTCTGCGGGCAACTTTTAAATGCAGACGGGAGTAAACAAAATTCTATTGCGTCATTTCCGAATTTGCTGACATTGGCCACCAATACCTCCCTTTTGGAGTATTTATTCCCCGAACGATTTCCCAGTAAAAGATACGATCATGTCCAACCTGTGCAAGTTGATTCGGCCATAGGCGCCTGTATGATGATTCGGAAAAAAGCATTGGATGAAACCGGTGTCTTTGATGAACGCTACTTTTTCTTTTTTGAAGAAACCGATTTGGCTTACGCCATGCAGCAAGCTGACTGGAAAACATATCACATTCCGGATGCCTATATTTATCATCTGCAGGGCCAAAGTATCGGCAATAATGCTCAATCGAGAATTGAGTTTTACCGCTCGCGTTATCAATTCTTAAGCAAATGGCATAGCCGTGCTTATTACATTTGCGCCAGTGGAATAATTTTTGGGCGATTGTTGGTTAATTGGTTATCCGGCTTTGTGATGACTGGTATCACATTGGGTTTGGTTAAAAAAATCCGGCAAAAATTTGTTGTTTATTCCCGGATAATGTTTTGGCATTTTAAGCGCGATCAGCGATACAGTTAGAACCAGAAATGCCAGTTGTACCGGCAGTAAAATGGTTAATTGATAATTATATCATTGACGTCACCGCTGCCATTTTCGGCGTGTTATTTATGATTTAATATGGTACAAATCAACAATGGTTGGAGGGTTATATGCAAAGAATAGTTATTCACATTAAAGATGATGCAAAAAAAAACGTGCTAGTCAGCTTTTTGAATGAAATCAATTTTATTGATATTGAAAGCGAAGAAAAAGAAGTATCAACGGTGTCGAGAAAAGGCGATTTAAGGAAGTTGTTTGGTATATGGGAAAACCGGGACATCACGCTTGCGGATATCAGACAAAAAGCATGGCGGTAGAAAAAGATGATTCTGTGCGATACGAACATTATAATTGAAGCTCTTAAAAATAATCCAGTAGTCATTCAAGCGATAGAGAAAATAGGTCTGGATAGAGTAGCCATAAGTGTTGTCACGGCAATGGAACTTTATTACGGCGCCTTGAATAAGGCTGAACTCAAGAAGATAAAACTTCACCTCTCATCAATTCAAATATTTCATATAAACGAGGAAATATCGGTTACCGCCTCAGAGTTAATTGAACGATATGCAAAAAGCCACGGGTTGCAGATACCGGATGCACTGATTGCTGCAACTTCGATAAACCGGGGTTTCAAGCTCTACACCGGCAATAAGAAAGATTTTGTTTATATTGAAAAAATTCGTTTACTGACGTTGTAAAGAGTCTTTTGCAAAACCCTATTAATAGCGAAGAATATCCTTATATGTCCTCAGCCAGGAGACTGTGTCACAATAGCAGATAGAAACATCAACGCTGTCATGCCGGTGAATACCCTGATAACCTGAAGGTCACAAGAGGGCACACGAACCGGAATCAAGACGTCGTTCCGACGAAAGTCGGGAACCAGAATATTTTCTGAACATACTGGATTCCGTATCGCGCTTCGCCGGAATATAATCCGGCGCATGCTGGAATGACGAAAGTTAATTGTGGCACGGTCTTATGTGCAGGGGTTATGCAGTTTGTTGAAAAGACCACGCTTGACAAATAGTGCTGTAAATAGTTTTTTTAATAAAACTATCAAAAGGATTGTTCCGTATGACGCAAATAATTACGGCAAATGAATTAAAAACCAAGGGTGTTTCTATTTTAAATGGGGAGACTGCCGATGGATCAGAAATAATTATAACAGTCAGGGGAAAGAATAAATATGTTGTCCTTCCCATCGAGAAATATAATTATTTACGAGAATGTGAATTGGAAACGGCCTTACTGGAAACTAAAAGAGATATCAAGGAAGGGAAATTTACTAAAGAGTCGGTGGAAAAACATATTGAGAGAATAACTCGTGGCTGAAATAATATATACCGATAGTTGTATAAAACGAGCTAAAAGATCTATAAAGGAGCATCCTGAATTAATATCTCAATACGAAAAAACATTAAAATTATTAGAGCTTAATCCAAGCCACCCTTCGTTACGATTACATAAATTACACGGGAAATTGGCTGAATTATATTCCGTTTCAATTAATATTTCATATCGTATTTCCCTGGATTTTTTAATTGAAGATAACAAAATAATTCCAGTTGATATTGACAGTCATGATGATGTTTATTAGTGAGACTCCAATTACGAAAGCGCAGCGCAGCGGAATTGGCCAGTCGAACTATCCCGCGTCAGCGGCGGCAGTGAGACTCCAATTACGAAAGTGAAACCCAGCGGATGCAGGGCGTAGCGCATAACCTGATAACCTGAAGGTCACGCGAGGTCACGAGTCGGAATTGGCCAGTCGAACTATCCCGCGTCAGCAGCGACAGTCAAAATATTATATTTAGAGGTGATCAATGGAATATATTTATTTGGTATTTAAATCTTTTGTCGATCCGGTTTTTATAATTTTTGTTCTGCTTTTAGCTGCGCTGATTCTTTGTTTTGCCGGCAGCAAAAAAAAGACGGGCATTTTGATTTTAGGTTTGGCTATTCTCTTGCTATATGGTCTGAGCATTGCACCTGTTGCCAATTATCTGGCCTACTCTCTGGAAAAAAATTATTTCCGCTCGCCAACTCCGGCAGAGAAAAAGATTGATGTAATTGTTGTTTTGAGTGGAGGTGCTTATGATATTAATGCCTTGAATAGCACTTTTGCTTCGGAATCGTCTGCGGCGCGACTGCTTCATGGAGTGGCAATGTTCAACAAATATGGGGCAAAGTATTTTGTCTGTGCGGGGAAAGGAGCCGCTAAAATGCCGGAAGGCGAAGTATTGGCGCAAATGGCATTAGCTTTAGGTGTACCGAAAGACAGGATCAGGATTGACGCCAAATCGAACAATACATGGGAACATGCGGTGGAACTAAACAAGATGTTTGTGAACAAAAACCTTTATGTGGGAATTGTCACCTCTGGGTATCACATGAAGAGAAGTGAACGAGAATTTAAAAAATATTTCCGTAATGTTGTGCCGCTGTCCGCATCTTATTCATATGCTGCATCTGCTAAGAGAAATGCTCTCCAATACATCCCCCAAACAGATGCATTAAGCGCTACAGCGACAGCATTGAGAGAGTTTGTCGGATCAATCTGGTACGAAATAAAAGGTGTATGAAAAAGTTTGCCTCTGTTAATAAAGTCTGTGCGTTTTTCCTTGACTTTCCGTAATAATTTCATTAAATTTCGCCATGTTCATGTCGTGAACACATCGGTTTATTATGACAAGTCAACAAAAAAAGAATCATGAAACTGAGGAATCCCTTCTGGTTCTTCGGGAAATAGATGCGAATCCAAAACTTACTCAAAGGGAGCTTTCCTCGCGTCTCGGCTTGAGCCTGGGGAAAATCAACTTTCTCATGAGGGCTTTGATTGAAAAGGGCTTGATTAAGGCAGAGAACTTCAAAAATTCCAGCAATAAAAGCGCCTATTTGTATTTTCTTACCCCGCTGGGCATCGAAGAGAAAGCAAAAACGACCTACCGGTTCTTAAAGAGGAAGATAGAAGAATACGAAAGGCTGGAAATAGAAATCCAGCAATTAAAAAAGGAAGTTGGTTCTTCCGATCTTCCAATTGAAGGTCGGGATAATATTTTGTAGTACGGAATTTCATATTATAACTACTTGTAGAAACATGGATTATTTTTTGTGGATGCATGCAGATGTAAGCCAGAGAGCGGAGCTGTATAGAAGTATTAGAAGCTTTACCGACTTCCAACCCCATTCCTTCAAAAAAGATTTAAATAACAATATTTGTCCAAATGCTTCAAGATACAGGTGAGTGATGCATCTTTCATTATAATGTCGGAGGTCAGTAGGTAGTGTCAAAAGTTTTATGAAAACTAGCACGGATAAATGAAAAGAGAGATAGGATTTGGTTCGGGAGTAAAAGCAAGAGCCATTTGACATAGCGATAATGTTTGTCGGAAGATTTCAGGCAAACTTAGGCCATAAAA
>JANYAY010000082.1 GCA_025361065.1 Deltaproteobacteria bacterium | reverse complement strand
TTTTATGGCCTAAGTTTGCCTGAAATCTTCCGACAAACATTATCGCTATGTCAAATGGCTCTTGCTTTTACTCCCGAACCAAATCCTATCTCTCTTTTCATTTATCCGTGCTAGTTTTCATAAAACTTTTGACACTACCTTAACACGTATTGGGATAAAGGACTAATTAGGTTATATCCCTGGTAAATTGTTTTTTACTTTAATTCCTTCAGTGTCGCCCGGGCTTCATCAGCCCCGGGGAAACCGGCATCGATTTTCAGCGCCAAGTTGAGTTCCTTCTTGGCCATATCGCGATTACCGTTTTTGTAATAGGCCATGCCTAGATGGTAGTGTATCGTCGGTTGATTGGGAAGCTTTTCAACCGCTTCTTTAAGGTAGGAAACCGCCCGGGTGGGAACATTTTTCTTATAATAGATCCATCCCAGCGTATCAGAAACGTTCGGGTCATCAGGAACCTGCTCCTTCGCTTTCTGCGCCAGGTTCAAGGCCACATCAATATTTCCACCCCGCTCGGCATAGAGGTAGGCCAGGTTGTTTGCTGCCGGTGTAAAATTGGGATTGATCTTCAGAACCTTTTCATAATGTTCCTGCGCCTTGCTATAATTTTTTTCATTTTCATAAATCATTCCCAGGGCCATCTCGGCATTGAGCGCATTGGGCTCTTTTTTCAGGACTGCAATATACTCTTCCTTGGCCTTATCCGTAGCTTTTTGCCTCAGATAGAAATTGGCGAGCGAGATATGGAGTGCCGGCAGATTGGGGGCAAGTTCGATAGCCTTCTTAATGCTGATTTCGGCGTTGGCAAAGTCCTTATTAGCTTCCTGAATGCTGGCCAGAAGTGCATAAACACCAGGATTCTTCGGTGTGACACTAATCTGCTGCTGCACCCTTTCAAGGGCTTTCTTCACATCCTTTTTGTTCATATGGACGGCAACGATGAACTGAAGGGGATCAATATAACCGGGTTGCAGGGACAGAGCTTTTTCAAAGCGCACCAGAGCCTCTTTTTCTTTCTTCTGAATCAGCAAAATACGGCCCAGTTGGGTATATCCGACCGGGTTGTTCGGAGCAATTTTGACCAGATCATCGAACACTCGCGTTGCATCTGGGATATTGCGTTTCAGTAGATAGGAATTGCCCAGGAGAATACGGGCCTGAATGCTGCGGGGATTATCCTTAAGTACGGCTTTTAGTTCGTCAATAGCCTGAACACTGTTTCCATCTCGGAGTTGTATTTCTGCCAGAAGAAGTCTCGCTTGTTCCCATTTGGGATTTAGTTTTATGGCCTCTCCCAGTTCGGCCTTAGCCTGCTGGATGTTCCTGGCCCCGGAATGGGCCAGGGCGATCAGGTAATGAGCCATCGCCGCTTTGGGGTTTTCTTTTGCGTACGTCTGAAAGAGATTTAAGGCCTGGTCGAACTCATTTCTGGCTAAGAAGATTCTTCCTTTGAGTAGCAGGCCCTCCTGGCTCTTCGGGTTGATTTTCAGGATACTTTCCGTGAGCTTCATTCCGTCGTCATATTTTCTTTCATTGATATAGAAATCGGCCAATCTTGCCAGGGCTTGTATATCTTTTGAATCCTTATCAACGGCTTCTTTAAAGGAGACTTCCGCTTTATCTTTCTTGCCGGAAGCTAAATAAAAATTCCCCAGATGAATCCTCAAAGACGAATTTTTCGGGGCTATTTCAATAGCCTTGAGGAACTGTTTTTCCGCGTCCTCCGGTTTGTTGACAACGGCATAGTAGTTTCCCAGCGCCATAAAAGTTCTGGCCTCATTTGGTGCGATTTTTGTTGCTTCTTTATACTCCTGCTCGGCAAGTTCCGGCTTTCCTGACCGCAGATAAAATTCGGCCATTGCAAATCGTGCTCTCAGATCTTTTTCGTTAGTTTTGACGGCGGCCTTGAACATCTCTTCCGCTCCGGGTAAATCCTTTTTTAGAAGAGACAGATTGGCTAAATGGAGATAGGCGTCCAGCTTCCGGTCTCCAATAAGTGCTTTTTTGCCTTCATCAATGGCCTGATCAATATTCTTTTCCGTAAGATATGCATTGCTGAGCAGCATATGGGCGGAAGAATTACCGGCATCTTTTGCCAGAACGGCATCGGCCTGCTCCCGGGCTTTTTTACGATCACCGGCCAGTAGATACAGTTGACCAAGCTGGTTTCGGGCATCCAGTCTTCCCGGATCCAGTTCAACGGTTTTGGAGATTTCGGCATAGGCTTCCCTGATCATTCTCATCTGCAGATAGGTTAATCCCAGTTTGTAATGAGCCTTAACGTTCTTGGGATCGAGCTTAATAACGTTGCGGTACTCCAGAATGGCTTCTTTGAGTTTGTGTTCGGAAAAATATTTTTCTCCCTTATTCCAGTGACGCTCGATTTTTGCTTCTGTGGAGCAGCCGGCCAGGAAGACAAAATGGACACCTAAGAGAATGACGAGCAGAAAACAAAAGAGTCCCCTTGTGCCGTTGTTTTTGAATCTCATGATTAATCTCCTTTCGAAACTGCTGATCTAAGGTGCAAGGTACAGAAAATATGCGAGACCTGCACAAGTACATAACAATAACAATTATGTCATTCCGTGCAAGCGAAGCGCGACACGGAATCCAGTATTATCAAATATCCTGGTTCCCGACTTTCGTCGGGACGACGCCTGGATACCGGCCTTCGCCGGTATGACAATTAAAGTGGTTGTGCAAAGCTCTATATTTTTTTGATTTTGTTTTCATTTTCTTGCCTTCCGGCTTGCGCCCTTATCCCTGATCCGTTATGTATTTCCGTCTGTTTTTTCATAAAAAGGCATGTCGTATATAAAATTCTCGACATTTTGATATGCGTTTGATAGTATAACAAAATTAGTTTAAATTCCACATTTAATATTACATTACTTCCAAGGAGCACGATGTTATGAAAAAACCAATGACAGTTGCCTGGGTGCTGGTGTTGATCCTTCTGTGCATGACCCTTTCCATGGCATTTGCCCAGGGACCCAAAAGCGTTGAACCTCCCAAAAAGACGCAGGGCGATGTTGCCGCAGACAGTGATTCATACATTATTGGACCGGAGGATGTGCTTTTGATCTATGTGTGGAAGGAAGAGACGCTTACCAAAACGGTTCCCGTGCGCATGGATGGGAAAATTTCCCTGCCCCTGGTGGACGATATACAAGCAGCCGATCTCACCCCTTTGCAATTAAAGAATGTCTTAACCAGGAAGCTCAAAGACTATGTCGATAATCCGACCGTTACGATAACAGTTATGGAGGCCAACAGCTTCAAGGTGTATCTAACTGGAGAGGTGAAGCAGCCTGGTGTTCACCGGCTCCGCAGTGAAACGACACTCGTCAAATTGATCATCATGGCCGGCGGATTCACACAGTGGGCCAATCAGAAAAAAATAATGATCATCACGAAGGAAAAAGGAGTGGAGAAGCGGATTACCGCCAATTATAAAAAAATCATTGATGGCGAAGAACCGGACGTAATCATCCATCGGGGCGACACCGTTATCGTCAAATAAAATAAGGTTGGTCGTCAGGAATAAAAAATGATGACGATCCATCATCCCCGGACTTAAGTTTTTCAGCTTTCGGCCCGATCTATTTTTCAGGAGAAAAAAGATTTATGATCAACCCGGCAAAATCATATACAGTCGAAGAATACATAGAAATTCTGCGCCGCAGGATCTGGTATATCATCATCCCCTTTCTCATCATTACATTCGGAGTGTCGGTGTACGTCCTTTTCGCCCCCCGTCTATACAAGGCCAGCACCCTGGTGCTTGTTAGTCCCCAGAAGGTTCCGGAAGCATTTGTGCAGGCGACTGTTACATCCAAGGTGGAAGAGCGACTCCAATCGATTGCCCAGGAGGTTATGAGCCGTACTCGTCTGGAACTCGTCATCAATGAGTTCCGACTTTATGAAAAAGAAAAGAAGCGACTCTCTCGCGAGGAAATAGTGGAGTTAATGCAAAAGAACATCAAGATCGAACTTCCGACCAAGAAGGAAGAAAGAGGCTCTTTCGCCATCAGCTTTATCAGCAGTGATCCGAATGTAGCAACGACGGTTGCTAATCGGCTGGCTTCACTTTTCATTGAAGAAAATCTGAAAATCAGAGAACAGCAGGCCGTCGGGACGACGGAATTCCTGACAAATGAACTGTCCCTGTCCAAGGAGAGGTTAGACCAGATGGAGACGGCGGTCAGCCAATATAAGCGGCGCTTTATGGGCGAACTGCCCGAACAGCGTGATGCCAACCTCAAGATCCTCGAACAGCTTCAGAATCAGTACCAGCGCGTGGGCGAGAACCTGCGAGCCGCCCAGGACCGGAAACTTTTCATCCAGAAACAGTTGTCGGATTTGGAGATGCCAATCAGCAGCAGTGCCCCGGATATGGCGCCTCAATCATCCGGAAAGAAGGATGAGGCAACCTTATCGTCGGATACGGGGGCAAGCAACGCCTATGAATCCCAAAAAGAAGCCTTAACCAGGAATCTTGAAGATCTGCAATCTAAGTATAAAGAGAGTCATCCGGATGTGATTATTGCCAAAAAGAAATTGGCCGATTTGGAAAAAAAGAAAAATGCCGATGGGTTCAAAAAAGATACTGCTACCGTCAAGAAGGACCCGCGTTATCAGGAATTAAAAAATCAGCTGACGATGGCCGATATGCAGATCAAACGTTTTGGAAGTGAGGAACGCATTATTGCCGACCAGATCGGTAAATACCGGAGCAGGATTGAGCAGTCGCCTGCCAGGGAACAGGACATGGCTGCCTTGCTGAGGCAGTATCAGAGTACAAAAGAAGCATACGAGCGGCTGTCCAAAAAGAGCCAGGATGCCCAGCAGGCGGAGAATCTCGAGAAGCGTCAAAAGGGTGAACAGTTTAGAGTCATTGACCCGGCGAGAACACCGGAAAAACCCTTTTCACCGGATATCCCGAAAATACTTCTCATCGGCCTGTGCGCCGGTATCGGCTTTGGTTTTGGTCTGGCTTTTCTCCGGGAACAAACAGACCGGTCTTTTCATGAGGCGGGTGATGTCGAAATTGCACTCGGACTTAAAGTCCTGGCCACGATTCCGCGGATTGGGGAAAAAACAGCTTAACCATGTACAAAAAATTCTTCCGCTTTACGGAAAAGCCCTTTGAAATAACATCGGACCCGAAATTCCTCTATCTGAGCGAGCAGCATAAGGAGGCCTTGTCCCATCTTCGTTATGCCGTCCGGGAGGGAAAGGGTTTCAGCGTCATTACGGGTGAAGCCGGCACTGGGAAGACCACACTCGTACAAGTACTGCTAAACGAGCTCGATGGTCACGTTCGGACATCATTTATCTTCAACCCTATTCTCGATCAAGCGGACTTTCTTAATTATGTCTGCGACGACCTCGGCATAGAATCGGAGGGGATGAAATCGCGGGGACAGAGTCTGAGGGCGTTGCACAACTTCCTGCTCGATTGTTTTGCCAAAGATGAAAAGGTTTTTCTCATCATCGATGAGGCCCAGAGCCTGAAGCCGGAACTACTCCAGGAAGTGCGACTGTTAACGAATCTGGAGACATCCAAGAAAAAACTGTTGCACGTTATTTTGCTCGGGCAGCCGGAGCTCAATGATATGCTGGATGAACCGCAATTCCGTCCGCTGAAACAGAGGATAACAGTCCGTTACCATTTGCGCTCTTTGAACCGGAAAGAAACTGGGGAGTACATCATTCACAGGCTGAAGAAAGCCGGCTCCAGAGATATCGCCATATTCGACAAAAGCGCCGTGGATGAAATTTACAAACATTCAAAGGGCATCCCGCGTCTCATTAACATTTTTTGCGATAATGCTCTGCTGACTGGATTTTCCCAGGAACAAAACCGGATCGGGAGAAAAATCATTCAGGGTGTTATCCGGGACCTGGGGAGCGGCGAAAAGAGTAGAAAATGGTACAAATGGATCATCGTTATTTTAGCAATTACTCTCGTGGTTGGCAGTTTAACAATTATTTTTCAGGAAGAGATATTCAGGCTTTGGAGATAATTATTTATGGGTAAGATGTTCGATGCATTGCAGAAGGTGGAACGGGAGAAATTCACGGAACAGACAGAGGATGCCCCAAAGGCCGCCCAGGACGATATTGTTCTAAATGACAAACTTGTTACCTATTTTCAGCCATCGTCGATGGTGACGGAACAGTTCAGAAGGCTGAGAACGTTTATCATGAAGCCGAAAGTTGAAGGCCAACCCCCGAAAACGTTTCTTATCACGAGCGCTATGGCCGGAGAAGGTAAAAGTCTGATTGCCGTCAATCTGGCCATCATCATTGCCACAGAATTACACAGCCATGCCCTGCTGGTTGATTGCGATCTGCGAAATCCATCTCTCTCGAGAATGTTCGGTTTGGAGGAAGAAAAGGGACTCTCCAATTATCTGGCGGGAGACGCCAAAATTGAAGACCTCCTGATTAAAACGCCAATAGATAAACTGAGCTTCATTTCCGGTGGAAGCCTTGAGGAAAATCCCGTGGAGTTAATCGGATCGAACAAGATGAAATCTCTCGTCGAGGACCTGAAATCGCGCTATAATGATCGTTTTATTATTTTTGACTCTTCGCCCATCCTCTCCACGACTGAGCCGAGCATTCTGAATAAAATGGTTGACGGAATTATTATGGTCGTTATGTCGGGAGCGACCCCGCGTGAATCCATTGTGCAGGCCATGAAAGTGCTCGAAAAAGAAAAAATCCTGGGTGTGGTATTAAATAACCTGGAATTCAAGACAAACGCCATGATTCGCAGGAACTTTGGCACTCATCATTATTATTATGATTATCGTTATTCCAAAACGCACCCCGAGCCCGGTATGTGGGAAAAATTTGCAGCCCTGGCCGGAGATGTAAAAATTTTAATAAGAAAGCTAATACCGGGGAAAGATAAGGACATTTAATTTTATAATATACTCCGTTGTACTAAATTCTCCTGAGTAATCCCCCGGCTGTGCCGGGGGACTCCCAGAGTTTGACAATTCCGGGAATACAGGAAAACCTCTTAACCGTGAACCGTTCAAAGTTTACAGTACAGGAGGCAAATAGTGGAAGACGTCAGGAGTTTAAACCATACAAAATGGGAATGCAAGTATCATGTAGTATGGATACCGAAGTATCGGAAGAAGACATTGTATTTGGAATTGCGTAGGCATTTGGGTTCAACGTTCAGGGATCTCGCTATGCAGAAGGAGTGCCAGGTGATCGAAGGGCATCTTTTGTCGGATCATATACACATGCTGATATCGATACCACCCAAGTATTCAGTTTCTCAGGTCGTAGGTTATCTCAAAGGGAAAAGCGCCATCCAGATAGCCAGAACATACATGTGGCGGAAGAAGAATTTTACAGGGCAACATTTTTGGGCTCGAGGTTACTTTGTGACGACGGTAGGTGCGGATGAGAAAACAATCCGCGATTATATCAGGCGACAGGAAACGGAAGACCGTCGTCTTGATCAACTGGGTATGTTTGAGGAATAACCACCTTCAGGTGGTTCATAATCAGACCGCTTTGAGCGGTTCACATTAACAAGCCTCCGGCTTTGCCGGAGGTCATGACTAATTACAACGTGTTATAAACAACATGACCTCTACAAAAGATGAAGTATATATTCTGACTCATTATTTTTTCGTATCATTTCTTTGTTGATTAAATTGATAATATTTTCTTGATATCAATAACTTCGTCGTTACTTCTACAAGCTCAGTGACCGCATCGTTGTCGGAATCCTCGGCATATTAGCGAATACACCTACGTCGGATCTTTCTTGCCCCGTCGTTATCTTTTGAATGTGTTTTGATCTAATCTTTCGAAGAAAGATGAGAAGCTTTTCCAAACATGAAACAATAAATGGTCTGGTGGATGAGTCTGAAGGTAAACGAGTAAGCCGGATTGCCGGAAAGTGAAGGAAATACCGACATGGTTGTTAGATAGACTTGGAAGATATTAAATGATAAGAAATAAAACACGACACATTTATCTTGCATTAAAACATAGAATCAATTACATGACCGCATGTAAATAGTGCAATTTAACTCATTTTGTTAAAACACAGTGGGGAATAATCAGCATTGACTTTTGTGCGGGTACTGACTATATAGTCCACAAAAATCCCAAGGCGAGAGTGGCGGAATTGGCAGACGCACTGGACTTAGGATCCAGCCCGCTTAGCGGATAAGGGTTCAAGTCCCTTCTCTCGCACCATTACTCTTAGAAATTGCCAAATATTTCATGTAAAAAGGAGATAAAGTAGTGAGTCCGGTTGCTATAAAAATGGAAGAATTAAGTGCGGTTAAGAAGAAGCTATCGTTTGAAATACCCTGGATCGAAGTTAAAGAAGAGCTTGATGCCGTATATCGAGATATTGGGAAAAAAGCTAAATTAAAAGGTTTTCGGCCGGGAAAAGTGCCGCGTAAGGTAATGGAACTTTATTTCAAAGAACAGGCCGAAGGTGATACAATTACCAATATGATCAATAAATATTATTGGCAGGAGCTGGAAGATAAAGGAATAACGTCAATTTCCAAGCCGGAAATTACTCAGGAAGGATTAAAAGAAAATACCGATTTTTCATTTACCGCATCTTTTGAAATGGAACCGCAATTTGAACCTCAAGGTTATAAAGGAATAGAAGTAGAAAAAGAAACCATTTCCATAACCGACAATGATCTTGAAAATAGGCTTAAAGAAATTCGACAAATGTATGCCACTATGGAAGAAGTTAAAGAAGAACGACCTGTTGTGAAAGGTGATTTTGTAACTATTAATTTTGCCGGTTCTTTAGATGGAGAAACACCCGATGAGTTAAAAGCCGAAAATTATTTTCTGGAACTCGGTTCGCAGAGATTCATTCCTGGTTTTGAGGAACAATTAGAGGGTATGAAGAATGGCGAAACAAAGTCAATTACTGTAACTTTTCCCGAGGAATACCAGGAAAAGAAATTTGCCGGCAAGGAAGTATCCTTTGCCGTGGAGATAAAGAATATCAAAGAAAAGAAATTGCCGGAGATGGATGAATCTTTCATTAAGAACTTTGACCGATACAATTCTTTAGAAGATTTAAAGAAAGACGTTCTAAAATCATTAGAAGAAGAAAGTAAAAAGTTATCAGAAACCAATTTTCAGGAAAATATCATGCATGTTCTGCTCAAAGAAAACGACTTTGAAGCTCCACCTTCACTTGTTGAAAGGCAGATTTATTATATGATGGCTGATACAAACAAGAGAATGACTTCCGCAGGCATGGATGAAAAGAATGCAATGGAACTCAGCTTTAAAATGCATGACAAATTTAAAGAGGAGGCCACTAAGATAGTCAAGTCTTTCCTCATTTTAAAAACAATTGCCCAGAAAGAATCTTTCATCGTTGAAGATTCAGATATAGACAAACACATTGCCGATTTGGCGGCAAAACATGGTAGAGATTATCAATTATTGAAAAGCGCTTATGAAAAAGAAGAAAGAAAAGACAGCCTCAAGGCAGAGTTAATCCAGAAAAAGGTATTTGACTTTATAGAGCAGCATGCCAATATTAAAGCCGTCGAAAAAATTGGCATGAATCCGGAGGTTAAGTAGTGACTTTAATTCCCATGGTAGTTGAACAGGATGGCCGCGGTGAAAGAGCATTTGACATTTACTCGCGCCTCTTGAAGGATCGTATCATATTTTTAGGAACAGCTATTGATGATAATGTTGCCAATCTGGTTGTAGCCCAAATGCTTTATTTGGAAGCAGAAGATCCAGATAAAGAAATATTCTTCTATTTAAATTCACCGGGTGGTCACGTAAGTTCAGGTATGGCTATTTATGATACAATGCAATATATTAAACCGCCTGTATCGACTGTCTGCATGGGACAGGCGGCGAGTATGGCAGCCGTGCTTTTAGCTGCCGGTGAAAAAGGAAAAAGACTGGCACTACCGCATTCCCGGATATTGATTCATCAACCGCTGGGAGGTTTTCAGGGGCAAGCGACGGATATTGACATCCAGGCCAAAGAAATATTAAGATTAAAAGATGAATTAAACAGTATTATGGCTGATTTAACTGGTAAACCGCTTGCCAAAATCATAAATGATACGGAGCGTGATTATTATATGACCAGTATTCAAGCCAAGGAATATGGATTAATTGATGATGTTATATCAAAAAAGCCGGCGATTCCAGACAATAAATAAAGGAGATGCCCAGTGATAAAAAAAAGTAAAGACAACCGGACGGGGCAAGGTATGCTTTTTTGTTCATTTTGCGGAAAAATGCAGAGTGAAGTGAAAAAGCTGGTGGCCGGTCCGACGGCATATATCTGTGATGAGTGCATCGAGCTTTGCCGCTGTATTGTTGAAGAAGATGAAGATAAATCGATAGAGAAGGATACTAAAAGGGGTTTGCCTGAACCCAAAGAGATCAAGAAATTTCTGGATCAATATGTGATTGGCCAGGAAAAGACTAAGAAGATTCTGTCTGTTGCGGTTTATAACCATTACAAAAGATTATTTTCTCAAGTTGATGCCGACGGCGTGGAAATTCAAAAAAGCAACGTGCTTTTAGTAGGACCGACAGGTTCCGGGAAAACGCTGCTGGCCAAAACTCTGGCTAAGATTCTTAATGTTCCTTTTACGATTGCAGATGCGACAACGTTAACAGAAGCAGGTTATGTCGGTGAAGATGTAGAAAATATCATTTTAAGTTTACTGCAGAATGCCGATTATGATGTTACAAGAGCATCCAAGGGTATTGTTTACATCGATGAAATCGATAAGATTGCGAAGAAGTCAGGTAATCCTTCCATAACCAGAGATGTTTCCGGTGAAGGAGTCCAACAAGCTTTATTAAAAATTATGGAAGGAACAATGGCGAACATTCCACCTAAGGGTGGCCGCAAACACCCACAGCAGGAATTTATTCAAGTAGACACCACTAATATTTTGTTTATCTGCGGAGGTGCCTTTAATGATTTGGAAAGTATAATCTCTAAACGATTGGGCGCTAATACTATGGGCTTTGGTGCTAAAATAAAAAGCAAAAAAGAAAAACGAATAGGCGAGGTGCTTGCAGAAGTTCGATCGGAAGATTTATTGAAATTCGGGTTGATTCCGGAATTCATTGGTCGTCTACCTGTCATTGCAACGCTTGATGATCTGGACGAATCAACTTTGATTCGTATTCTTATGGAACCCAAAGACTCCATTATCAAACAGTACAAAAAACTGTTTGAACTGGAAAACGTAACTTTAAAATTTACTGATGGGGCTCTGCGAGCTGTAGCTAAACTCTCCATGGAGAGAAAGTCCGGTGCACGGGGATTGCGATCGATTCTGGAAAATACGATGCTGGAAGTAATGTATGAGATTCCTTCGCAGCGTGAAATTAAAGAGTGTGTTATTAATGAAGATGTAGTTACCAACAACGAGAAGCCAATTATGATTTACGAAACAAAATCCGAATCAGCTTAAGAAAAATATATGGAATAAAGATATGTTTGATCAAAAAAATACTAATGAAGAAGAAAAAACAGTTGTAATCCCACTGCTCCCGCTAAGAGATGTTGTGGTATTTCCTCATATGATCGTACCTTTATTTGTGGGACGAGAGAGGTCTATTGCAGCTCTGGAATCAGCAATGAAGTACGAAAAGGGCATTTTTATGGTAGCCCAAAAAAATGCTAAAAAAGATGATCCGCTTCAAGAAGATATTTACAATGTAGGTACAATCGGAATCATTATTCAACTTTTACGTCTTCCAGACGGAACGGTTAAAGTACTTGTTGAAGGTAAGACACGAGGGATAATCAAAGAATATTTGCAAAATGACGATTTTTTTCTCGTTAAAATAAATGAGATCGATGATATTGACGATCATAATGATGTAAAGAAACAGGCGCTAATGCGCAGTATTAAAGAATCATTCGAGCTTTATCTAAAACTCAGCAAGAAAATCCATGTCGAAATGATGGGCACAATTGTGGCTATCGAAGATGCTTCCAAACTTGCTGATGTAGTTGTCACTCATCTTAATGTAAAATTGGAAGACAAACAGAAAATCATGGAGATATTCAATACGACCGAACGTCTCGAATCAATTTACTCGTTGATGCTTTCGGAAATTGAAATTCTACAAGTTGAAGAAAAGATCAAGCGGCGCGTCAAAAAGCAAATGGAGAAAACGCAGAAGGATTATTATCTGAATGAACAAATGCGGGCTATTCAGAAGGAAATGGGTGACAAAGATGATTTCCGCAATGAAATAGTTGAATTGGAAAAACGTCTTAAACAGAAAAAGATGTCGGAAGAAGCAACGAAAAAAGTCCGGCAGGAAATTAAAAAATTACAGATGATGGCACCCATGTCTGCAGAAGCAACAGTCGTTAGAAATTATATAGATTGGCTATTGGACATGCCCTGGTCGGAAAAAACAGAAAACAAATACACTTTGAAAGAATCAGAGATAATTTTAGAAGAAGATCATTATGGATTGAAGAAGGTGAAAGAGCGTATTATAGAATATCTTGCAGTACAATCCCTGGTGAAAAAAAATAAAGGCCCGATCCTTTGCCTGGTTGGCCCTCCGGGAGTTGGTAAAACATCTATAGCCAAATCAGTTGCCCGGGCGACGAATAGAAAATTTGCGCGCATATCTCTGGGTGGTGTGCGTGATGAAGCGGAAATTCGCGGCCATCGCAGAACATATATTGGTGCTATGCCGGGGAAGATCATACAGTCGCTGAAGAAGGCTGGTTCAAATAATCCTGTTTTCTGTCTTGATGAAGTGGATAAGCTGACCTCCGATTTCCGCGGTGATCCTTCTTCTGCTCTACTGGAAGTTCTTGACCCGGAACAGAATATTGCTTTTAACGATAATTATCTCGATATAGATTATGATCTGTCCGATATAATGTTTATTACTACGGCTAATGTTTTGCAAACTATACCGCCGGCGCTGCAGGACCGAATGGAAGTAATTCGGATAGCCGGATATACGGAACAGGAGAAATTGCAGATTGCCACG
This sequence comes from Deltaproteobacteria bacterium, assembly GCA_025361065.1. Classification (GTDB taxonomy): domain Bacteria; phylum Desulfobacterota; class Syntrophia; order Syntrophales; family Smithellaceae; genus MVRV01. The sequence continues at coordinate 1,856 of JANYAY010000082.1, read as the reverse complement.
AAGTTCCTGGTCAGCAAGGAAATGGAAGCCAATGGTTTACAACCGGATAATGTTGAATTCACCAAAGGAGCATTACTGAGAATTATCCGTCAATATACACGCGAAGCAGGTGTGCGTAATCTGGAAAGAGAAATTGCTTCTGTTTGCCGTAAAATAGCAAAAGAACTAGTTAGTAACGGCACCAAGAAAAAAATAATTATTGCAGCTAAGTCAATTCCTAAATATCTCGGAGTTCCAAAATTCAGACATGGTGAAACAGAAGGTAAAAATGAAATTGGCCTTACCATTGGTTTAGCATGGACGGAAGTTGGCGGCGAGCTTTTAGCAATTGAGGCTTCCATTATGGAAGGCACAGGCAAAATGGTTATGACCGGAAAATTAGGCGATGTCATGCAGGAATCTGTTCAGGCTGCGCTGACGTATATTCGGGCACGTGCGGAACAATTTGGTTTGCCCAAGAATTTTTATAAGGAAATCGATATTCATGTTCATGTTCCTGAAGGGGCGATCCCCAAAGATGGGCCATCGGCCGGTATTGCGATGGCAACAGCAATTGCTTCCGCTTTAATGAAAAAGAAAGTAAGATCAGATTTAGCTATGACAGGTGAAATAACATTAAGAGGAAGAGTGTTGCCGATTGGTGGATTAAAAGAAAAAATACTCGCTGCTCATCGTGGTAATATTAAAACGGTCATTATTCCTAAGGACAATGAAAAAGACATCGCGGAAGTACCGCAAAATGTGCAAAATGCCTTGGAGATAATTTTTGTTGAACATATCGATGAGGTACTGAAAATAGTCTTTGTCAAAGATGAAGATGATTTTAATGATACCTGTGTGCCAAATATACTGGTAAGTACTCCAGTCGTGAATTAAAGAACTATTTATAGCTTGACAAGTAATACCATTGTTGCTAGAAGCCTCACAATGTTTTAAGGGATTGCGGGCGGGTAGCTCAGTTGGGAGAGCGCCACGCTTACACCGTGGATGTCACAGGTTCAAGTCCTGTTCCGCCTACCAAGTTAGTTTTAAAACTTAAATAAAGATTTTTTGGGGTCATAGTTAAGTTGGTTATAACGCCGGCCTGTCACGCCGGAGGGCAGGGGTTCAAGTCCCCTTGGCCCCGCCAGAAAATTAAAGGGAGTCAGCTGTTAAAGTGACTCCCTTTTTTTTGAGGTCCCCCCCCATATTTGTTATTACTATTTCATGATTGGATAGCGCTTTGATTTAGAGATGGCGGATGCATTTTCATTGACTTGCATTTTTATAGTTAATCTAGTAATTTATATAAAAAGAGGAAAGAAGAAAAACATGGATTACGAAGGAATGATAATTCGACCTCCCAGTGAGGCTTATAGTTTATTAATACAGGTAACTACCGGTTGTTCTCATAATAAATGCACCTTCTGCGGTGCTTATCAGGATAAAAAATTCAAAATAAAATCTTTAGATATAATCAAGAAAGATTTAAGTGAAGCTCGCTCTTATGGATATGTGGAAAAAGTATTTTTGTGTGACGGAGATGCGCTGATAATACCTCAGTCAAGACTCGAGGAAATGCTTAAGCTAATTAATGCTTACCTTCCGACTGTAAAAAGAATTGGAACTTATGCCAACGCTAAAAGTATATTAAGAAAATCAGTTGATGAACTTAAAGTATTAAAAGAATTGGGTTTGAAAATAATATATCTCGGTGTGGAAACTGGCAACGTTGAATTGTGCTAGGTTGAAAAAAATGGACACCAATGATTAGATAGAAAACTAATACGGAGGTGTTTAAATGGGAAGAGTACCGAATGGGCGATACACGAAAGAATTCCGCGAAGAAGCAGTAAAAATGGTGGCCGAGGGAGGAT
>JANYAY010000081.1 GCA_025361065.1 Deltaproteobacteria bacterium | reverse complement strand
TTTTATGGCCTAAGTTTGCCTGAAATCTTCCGACAAACATTATCGCTATGTCAAATGGCTCTTGCTTTTACTCCCGAACCAAATCCTATCTCTCTTTTCATTTATCCGTGCTAGTTTTCATAAAACTTTTGACACTACCTTGTTGATTTTCCATCGTAGCGATGATGATATAAATGAATCCGGCCCGAAGATTTATTTTATTTATGAATCCCAGTTTGAATAAGAAAACGAAAAAATATTGTGCCTATGGGCGACATTCTCTTTTGGCAGTCAGGGGTCTCCTGATCAGACACTGTTAATACCATTGCCCTGAGGCTGCATGACAACTGCGACCTTATAATTGACAGGGCACTTCCGGAAATAGGATGAATGGATCAATATACAATTTATTTCTTATTGTTATCCATTGAATGTTTCAATACGTAATTTTTAAATTTAAGTGCTTGTTGAAATGTGCAGATAAGTATTTGGATGGTGCAAGATTTGCCGGCGACTGAAAACAAAAATATCGCTAATGGCTTTTCCCATGATGAACTTCCCTGTTATCGCTGGATCACAGATTTCTGGAAATATGTATTATTCCCACTGTTAATAAATAGGATCAGTGTCCATCGATTCAGAGGATTGAAAGTCAACAATCCGCTTGTGTTTCACCATTTCCTCATCTATATTGCGCCACGATAGCAGAAGTCAATGCATAAATCTCCATCTCCAGATCGTACGTATGGAATCCCGCTCAGGTGTCTGTCAGCTTCGCAAAAGCTCTTATTAGCTGGATGCGGATCATGATATTCCGACTGTACTGGTTTTGGTGAACAATCTGATCAACCCAAATTCTGTTTTGTCGGGAGGAAATTCACAAATGAAAACTCGATTTATTGTAGATACCGGGGCATTGGGTTTCATGCTATCAACGGTGATGTTCTTTTGTCTCGCAATAATTTGGTGGTTGGTCGGTTTTGTTGATCCGATCGAAGAGATACTGACAGGGCAAGTGGCTCCCGCGACAGACCTCTTTAATCAATACTTAATTATTCTCCCTGTATATTATTTATTTGATAACATCCTTGTTTGTGGATGGCTCATAGGTTGGGTAGGTATCGCTTTGTTGGTTCGTAAACGGGATCAATTTTTCGGAAACACTATCTTAGTCTTAGGAATGGCGGGGCCAATTCTGGATTTTCTCGAAAACATAATCGCGTGGGCCTTGATCAGCGCTTTTCAGCAGACTGGCCAAGTGTCACCGGATTGGCTTATAGGTTGGCAAGTCATTCGGAAACTTAGCTTTGTGATTCCTTATTCTGTGGCAGTTATGGTAGGGGTAGGGCTGTGGAGTCGGAATACATTGGATCGAGTAACGACTGGCATCGGAACAATAGGGGTCGTACTTGCTTTCGCCGGTGACTATTTTTTCCCTGTGGTAGCAATGTTGTGGTGGCCGGTATGGTTTTTCAATCTTGGCCTTTTATTATTGCGGCGGAGAATGGATTTCCCATTAGAACAAACGAAGGTCGGTGAGACTGCGCCGAACCCAACAACTGCATTCGGATAATTGGCGCTTCATACCTCTGACAACACGCGGCTAAATCCAGAAAAACTTTAGTCGAGAAGGACTTTCGAGGCGTGATTAGCGGTAAGTAATCTCATGCGGAGCGTTACTCAATTGCAATTCGTAAGTACAGGTGTAAAAAATTATCACATCGTTTATTTGCCGGTATTCAATATTGATTGCCGGCAATGAATTGCCAACCTCGACAAAAAAATGATTTCAATCAGAAATAAAAACAATAAACACCCATAGACCAGCATCAACAATATCCGCACAAATTTTGCGGTCTATATTTAATTGACAGGCACAGCGGTTCTCTTTATACTTGCCGGCACAAAAGCAATATAGGTCTCGATATCGGCAGGGAGGATGAGGTTATGGAGAGAAAATTGTCCAGACGGGATGTGATGAAAAAATCGCTTCAGGCCGGTCTTGCCATAGGCGGGGTTGCTGTATTAGGTACGGCAGGTTACAAACTGTTTCGCAGTCAATCGATCGATGAAGTCTACGGGCCGTACCCTGAAGATTCCCGACTTAAGCCCCTGAAGGTTGTAAATCCATCCGCTCCGAAACCGAACGTCATCATCATCTATTGTGACGACCTGGGCTATGGCGATCTTGGTTGCTATGGCAACAGGGCAATACGCACACCGAACATCGACAAGCTTGCCCGTGACGGAATGATGTTTACCGACTATTACGCCTGCAATGCCGTCTGCGCGCCTTCGCGGGCCGGCCTGTTGACCGGACGCCATCCCTTCCGGACAGGCATAATCGGAAATCCGTATCCGGCCGATTCGCCATTGCTGCGCCGGATCGAGAGAAAAATTGCTTATATTTTTACGCCCCTGGGATCTGTTGATTTGCATGAAGACTGTGTCGCCGCAGGGATTTCCGGTAAAGAAATTACGATCGCCGAAGCCTTGAAGATTGCCGGTTACCGGACCGCGATGGTGGGTAAATGGCACCTGGGAGACTACAGCCGGCAGCCCGAGTTCAATCCGCTTCGGCACGGTTTTGATCAGTACTTAGGCGTCCCGCACAGCAACGATATGCAGCCGTGTCCCCTCTTCCGAAATGAAACACAACTGGAAGCCGACATCGGAACCAATCAGGCCAGGCTGACCGGCATGTACACTAAAGAAGCGCTGGACTTCATTGAAAAGTCAAAGAACAGCCCGTTCTTCCTGTATTTTGCCCACACGTTTCCCCACCAGCCCCTGTATGCCTCGGAGAAGTTTGCCGGGAAATCAAAAGCCGGAAAATTCGGCGACGCCGTCGAAGAAATCGACTGGAGCGTCGGAGAAATAATCAAAACATTACAAAAGCAGAAGATCGAACAAAACACACTCATCTTCTTTACCAGCGATAACGGTCCCTGGTACGAAGGAAGTCCGGGATCCTTCAGAGGTCGCAAAGGGCAGAGCTACGAAGGCGGCTTTCGAGTGCCTTTTGTGGCAAAATGGCCGGGACATATAAGGCCGGGCACGGTTTCAAATGAGGCGGCCATCAACCTGGACATATTTCCCACTCTGCTTTCACTGGCGGGAATCGGACATCCCTCCGACAGAATCATTGACGGAAAGAACATTGATGGTCTTTTATCCGGACTCAGTCCCCAGTCGCCGCATGATGTAATCTATTTCTATCATTATGACCAGCTGGAAGGCGTCCGCTCCGGAAAGTGGAAGTACTTTCGGAAATTAAACCGTTACGTGTGGCCAATACCCCTCGATGCGGAAGCGTTGCCCGATGCGATGGGGAAAAAGCAACTGGGCAACAGGGGGCCCCTGCTGTATGACCTTTCCGTTGACCCGGGCGAGAATTACAACGTCATCAATACCTATCCCGATATCGCCCAAAAAATGCACAATATCCTCGTTGAATGGGAACAAAGGGCTAAAAAGAATCCGCGGGGATTCCTCGCTTAGAGACTGTGTCGTAATTACCGTTTCGTCATTCCGTGCAAGCGAAGCGCGACACGGAATCCAGTATTTTCAATAAGTTCTGGATGCCGATTTTCATCGGCATGACATTATTGATAGCGCTTTTGCAATTACGACACAGTCTCTTAACACAGGCATCATCGGGAAATGGAGAAACAAACCGCTTTGCAATCAATATCCCTGCTCCTTAAACCAACCTCCGGCGTGTGCAATCTTTCCTGCGCTTACTGTTTTTATCGTCGTGTTTCGTGTGTTTATCCGGAAAAGCAGACGAAAATGAATCTCACTGTGGCCAGGAATGTGATCAGGAAGACACTCCGGGCAGATGCACCTCTCAACAGTTTCTGCTGGCAGGGAGGAGAACCGACTTTGATGGGGCTGGATTTTTTTCGGGATGTGGTCGCGTTGCAAAAAAAATACGCCCGTCCCGGGCAGGTAATTGAAAACTCTATGCAGACCAATGGCCTGCTCCTGGATGATCAGTGGTGCGAGTTTCTGCGCCGGGAGAATTTTCTGGTCGGCATCAGTCTGGATGGTCCTGCCCCGATACATGATTTTTATCGCCAGGATCATGCCCGGAAAGGCACATTTGCCGGAGTAATGCGGAGCATCGGGCTCATGAAAAAACAGGATGTTCAATTCAACATCCTGTGCCTGCTGACCGACCGCAATATCAAATCACCGGTGGAGCTTTATAATTTTTTCCGCTTCCATGATTTTAAATTCCTGCAATTCATTAACTGCTATGAGCATGATTACAAGTCCGGTGCTCTGAAAACAGTCTCGGTTCGTGGGGAGGAAACCGGGGAATTCTATATTAAGATCTTTGATGAGTGGTTTAAAAAGGACTTCTTTAATGTATCTGTCAGGTTTTTCGAGGATATACTGTTGTATCTTGTTGACGGCATCAAGGCATCATGCTGTTACAACGAAGAATGTAACAGCTACCTTGTCGTTGAACATAACGGAGACTGCTACCCCTGTGATTTTTTCGTTTTTGAGGAATGGAAGATCGGGAACCTGATGGAAAGCGGCATCCGCGAAATGATGAACAGTCCGCTACGGGCAAAGTTTGCTTCCCGCAAAGCTGCTGTCCCGGAAGCATGCAGAGGATGCCGGATTGCACCATTCTGCCAGGGTGACTGTACCCGTTTCCGATATCTTCCGGAAAGCGGGTATGAAAATTTGAGTGAATACTGCACTGCAATCAAGATGGTTTATCAGCACATCGAACCGCACCTGCCGGAAATAAGACAAAGAGTTGCGGTCTATCGCAGTTTAAAGGCTTAGATATAAGATTGTGGACATATTCAGCATAATCATGTAAATGCCGTTTTTGTGCATTGACAAAGGTCGGAAAAGGATAAAAGAGGCGCTTTTCCTTTAAAGGGTTTGGCCTGAACCAACGTTAATTGAGGTGAAAAAATGTGGGATGCTGCAAAGTGTGATTTGTGCGGCGATTGTCTGATAAATTGCCGTTATGTCGATTACGACAAGAACAAGGCTGTCAGCGACATAAAACTTCTTCGGGAAGGAAAAGCAGCGGACATCCTGGACAGTTGCATTACCTGTAATGCCTGTTTTCAGTACTGCCCGACCGGAGCCGATCCGGCCAATCTCATCTACAAAATGCAGGAGAAGATCGGGACCGGTCCTATCATCGCAACCTTTAAACATTTTATTGATGGAGTGACCAGAGCGTTTGAACAAGGCAGCAAGGATGCCCAGGTGATAGAGGGAGACCCTGATAAACCGGCCCTCTCCTTTGATTCTTTTCTCTTCAAACAGTTTCCGGAAGGTACGCTCGAAAGCATGATGTTCAAAGGCATGACCGTGGTTCGCGGAAGAAGGTATGCTTCCCTGGTCGGCATGGCCCATATGGGCGGAGAGAGCCTTGCCGCAAGATACGGCCAAAAGGTGATCGAAGGGCTGGCGGAGCTGGGCAAGGATATCGTTTACCTTCATAACGAAGGATATGTTCTGGCGCACGTCAAAGCCAGGGAGCTTGGTATTGCTGTACCCTACAAATACATGCACCTGTTTGAATATCTGCGCGACTATCTCAAGAACAACCAAAACGATATTACCAGACTCAATAAGAAAGTTGCCTACCAGCCGAACTGCGCCGTCAGGTGGATCCCGGAGCAGGATGTCTGGCTCCAGGAAATTTTCGAGCTTATTGGGGTAGAACGCGTTTCCAGAAAATATGAAGGCCTCAACGCCTTATGTTGCGGAGGGCCGGCTATGGGCGTAAACATGGAGCTCGCGCTGAATATCCAGAACGACAATATCAAAGACGCTATGGATAACCGTGCCGAGGCCATGATCACGATCTGTCCCATGTGTGATTATGTGCTGCGCGGCCAGACATCAAAAGCCGGTTTGCCCCAGGTATTTATTACCGATCTGTGCCGCATGGCCATAGGTGAAGTATCATGGCCTGTAAGCTAAATTGCTGCCGTTTTTTTAACTGGTATTTGGATAAGGCAAATTTGCCGGTGACTGAAAATAGAAATATTGATGATCGCTTTTCCCGTGATGTACTTCCTGTAGCCTTCAGTTGTGATGTTCTGCGAGATATGCAATATTCGAGACGATAATCTGCACGTGTTTCAAAATTCCTGAAGCAATATTCCGGAAGCATCCATAGGTGCGGATTTGGCAGATCGCATTGAGTCGGTCAACCGAGGTTAAAGGGCGACTCAATGCGCAGGGGATCAGGAGAATAAAGTATGAAAGATAATCATGACAAAAAAAATAAAGATCTCATCGGCGAACTGACGGTTCTCCGCCGGCGGGTTGATGAACTGGAAACATTGGAGACGGAACGCCAAAAGGCGGAAAAAGCGCTTCGGAACAGGGAGGTGAAGTATCGTCAGTTTGCTGAAACGGCCCATGATTTAATTGTGAGCGTGGATTTTGATTTCAAGATTACCTATGTGAATCAAGCAACTGTTGAATTTGCAGGAGACATTGATCCCGTTGGAAGGCGCCTTTTGGATTTTACGCCTCCGCATTTACATCCGCTCCAGGAAGAAATAATGCAAAAAAGGCGTGAAGGTTTCAGTGATGTATTGGCTTTTGAATGGGAAATCCTCCATCCCGCCGGTAAAATCGTCACATTTGATGTCCGGGCAACATTACTTACGGAGGATGGAAACCCTGCGGGAGTAATGTTTGTGGGCAGGGACATCACTGAGCGCAAAAAGATGGATGCGGCGCTGCAGAAGAGCGATAAGCAATATCGAACGCTCTTTGAGAATGCCAACGAAGCCATATTTGTGGCCCAGGACGGGAATATTGTATTCCTCAATCCGCAAACCGCTCTGATGACCGGTTATCCCACTGAGGAGCTCCTGTCGAAGCCCTTTATCGAGTTCATTTCCCGGGACGACAGGGAGATGGTTATCGACCGGCATATCAGGCGAATGAGGGGCGATGCGATTCCTGACCGATACGCTTTCCGGCTTATTCACCGGGACGGCGGCATCAGGTGGGTCGAGCTAAGTGCCGTCATGATCAGTTGGAATGGAAAACCCGCCACACTGAATTTTTTGAGCGACATCACCGAGCGCAAGCAGGCGGAGGAGGCGCTGAGGGAGAACGAGGCGCTTTTCAGGAACCTGTTTGAACAACACGCCGCAGTCACAATGATCATTGATCCTGCTGATGGCAACATCATCGACGCCAACGCCACGGCAGCAGAATTCTACGGATGGACGCGGGAGCAGCTCAGACAAAAGAGTATTCAGGACATCAACATCCTTTCGCCTGAAGAAATACGGCAGGAGATGGAAAAGGCGAGTACCGACGAACGGATCCATTTTGAATTTCGCCACAGGAGGGTGGATGGATCCATCCGGGACGTGGAAGTGTTCAGCAACAAGATCGTAACAAAGGGAAAAGAGCTCCTTCACTCGATTGTTCATGACATCAGCAACCGCAAGCGTGCCGAAGCGGCGCTGTATGAGAGTGAAACAAAATTTCAGACTATTTTTGAGTCTCTGGAAGACATCTATTATCAAACCGATCGGAACGGCATCATTACGTTGATATCTCCTTCCGTGTACCGCATTTCCGGATGGAGTCCGGAAGAGCTGATCGGTCAGCCGGCAACAGTGGTTTACGCTTCGCCCGAGGACAGGGCGAATCTCCTCTTGGTGCTGACGGAACAAGGATATGTAAGAGATTATGAACTTATGCTCGTCAAGCGTGACGGCTCGCAGGCAATTGCATCACTTGCGGCACATTTCACCTACGACTCCGGCGGCGCTCTGACGGGACTGGCGGGTGCGCTTCGCGATATCACCGAACGCAAACGGACTGAAGAAAGCCTGTTTAAATCCGAGAAAAAATTTGCTGCGATGTTTCATCTCAATCCTAATCCCATGGCCATAACCAATTTGGCCACGGGGAAAATTGTCGATGCGAACGAGGCATTTTCCCGCTGGACAGGTTATGATCTGAAAGAAGTCAGCGGCGTCGCAACGCTGGATCTTCACTTCTGGGGCAATCCGGAGGACCGGCAAAAAATCACCGGCATATTGACGACTGCCGGAGAGGTCAACGACGCAGAGGTTGTGTTGAGGCAAAGGAATGGCAATCTCCGGAACGTTCTTTTCTCTGCCCGGTTTATTGAAATTGAGCAGGAGCGCCACATCATGACGCTGATCCAGGATATCACCGAGCGGCGGAAAATGGAAGCAGCACTGAGGGAGGGCGAGAAGCGTTATCGAGAGTTTGCTGATTTCTTACCACAACCGGTGTGCGAATTTGATGTGAATGGAAATCTATCTTTTGTTAATCGCAGTTGTTTTAAATTTTTCGGCTATACAAAAGAAGATTATGACAAAGGTCTGAATGTCTTGAATATGATGGTTCCCGGGCATCATCGGATGGCGCTGGAAAATATGCAGAGAATATTGAATGGAGAGAATTCAGACGGCAGTGATTACACGATGCTGAGAAAAGACGGCAGCACCTTCCCTGCTATCGTATTTTCCAGTCCGGTTATGCACGAAGGAAAACCTTTGGGATTACGGGCCATCATTATCGATATGACAGAACGCAAGGCAGCGGAAGAAACGCTGCGGGAGAGTGAGGCGACGCTCCGCAGTGTGTTCAAAGCAACCCCTGTCGGCCTTTGCATTATGAAGGACCGTGTTTTTCAAAGCGCTAACAAAGCCTGGTACGAAAGCTTCGGCTATGCCGAGTCTGACATCATCGGACATGCAACCCGGATACTCTATCAGAATGAAGAGGAGTATGAACGGGTCGGTCGGGAATTATATGCAAGCCTCCTGGAACGCGGCTTGGCTTCCGTCCAAACACGAATCCGGCGGAAAGACGGCGCTTTTCGTGATGCCGTCCTGATAGCCGCCCCTCTTGAGTCGGAAGATCTCTCTTTTGGAACGGTTGTTGCGATTGAGGATGTCACTGACCGCAGGCGAACAGAGGAGGAATTGAAAGAGAACCGAAAGCAACTGGCGAACATTATCGAGTTCCTTCCCGACGCCACTCTTGTTATTGACGGTAACGGCAGGGTGATCGCCTGGAACCGGGCCATCGAATCCATGACCGGCATCAGGAAGGAAGATATGCTCGGCAAGGGCGACTATGAATACGCCTTACCGTTTTGTGGTGAGCGAAGGCCCATTCTCATTGATCTTGCCCTTCACCCGGACAGAGAAATGGAAAAACAATACACCGCCGTGCAGAGGATCGAAGACATTCTTTTAGACGAATCTTATACTCCACATCTACCGCCCGGCGATATTCATCTCTCGGCGACGGCCTCCGTCCTCCGCGATTCCAGAGGGGAAATTATTGCCGCCATAGAGTGCATCCGGGACAATACGGAACGCAAAAGGATGGAAGAGCGCCTGAATCGTGCGGAGAAGATGGAAGCGCTGGGGAACCTGGCGGGTGGCGTGGCTCATGACCTCAATAACGTACTGGGGGTTCTGGTCGGATATTCGGAACTGCTCCTGGAAAAACTCCCCGGGAACAGTCCGCTGAGACGTTATGCGGACAACATTCTGCAATCCAGTATCAAGGGCGCCGCCATCATCCAGGATCTTCTGACTCTGGCCAGAAGAGGGGTGGCGGTGGCGGAAGTAGTGGATTTGAACAGGGTAGTGGGCGATTATCTGCGTTCGCCCGAGTTTGAGCAGCTGAAACTCCATCATCCAGAGGTGAAGATCTGGAGTGATCCTGCGGATGTGATCCTGAACATCAAGGGGTCGCCGATTCATATCGGTAAAACCCTGATGAACCTTGTCTCCAACGCGATGGAGTCCATATCCGGGCAGGGGGAAGTGACAATCAAAACGGAGAACTGTTATTTAGACATCCCCGTTCGCGGATACGATAACATACACGAAGGGGACTATGTGGTTCTGACGGTATCCGATAACGGCAAGGGAATATCCGCTCAGGATGTGGGCAAGATCTTCGAGCCTTTCTACACTAAAAAAGTTATGGGGAGAAGTGGGACGGGTTTGGGGTTGACCGTTGTCTGGGGAACCGTGAAGGATCACCATGGATACATTGACGTACAGAGTGAAGAGAGTAAAGGGAGTGCCTTTACCCTTTATTTCCCGGTGACCCGGGAGGAATCTGTTAAAACTGAAAAGATCGTCTCCCCGGCGGAATACGCGGGACTGGGTGAATCCATCCTCGTTGTGGATGATGTACAGGAACAGCGAGAGCTGGCCATGAATATGTTAAGGAGGCTTGGGTATCGGGTCTATGCTGTTGCCGGTGGGGAAGCGGCGATTGAATACTTCAAAAACAAGAAAGCTGATCTGATGGTCCTGGATATGATCATGGACCCCGGAATTGATGGGATGGAGACCTACCGGAGAATTATTGAAATCAATCCCGGGCAGAAGGCAGTCATTGTCAGTGGCTTTTCGGAGACCGACCAGGTCAGGAAAACCCAGGAAATGGGCGCCGGGATTTTTGTCCGAAAACCCTATATTCTGGAAAAAATCGGTCTCGCTGTCAGAGAGGAACTGGACCGTTAATAGGCACAAGCATTTTTCTCCGGTACGAGCGATAATCATTCTTGATCTTAATTGGTGTAAATAATTTTTTAAATTCCATTCTTTCTCCTCAAGGGCGTTTTTGATGCGGTAGTGGATTGATAACGGCCATTATCGTAATAGTCAATTGCGCTCTGCAACATCTTTTTGATTGGAGTAAAATAGTGTCCCTCAAGAGAATCATCAATAAATCTGTTTTACATTTGGGAACTCTGAGTAATTATTAGTCATAATTTGGAAGAATATTCTTGATATAATCCCTGATATGTTTTATTTGGTAGTTAATCCCGCTCAAGCGGGACGAGCGTTAATTATCGTGAGCCCGCTCGCGATGTAATGACGTTCATTTCATACCTCGCGAGCTTGCTGCGAGGTGGTTGATTATTCGGAGGGAGATCCTTATGTCCAGCGAATTGATGAGCACTAAAGAAGTGGCCAAGTATTTGGATATTCACGAAAAACAGGTTTATTTGCTTATCAAGGCCGGTAAAATACCCTGCACGCGGGTGACGGGAAAGTGGATTTTCCCCGTCAAACTTATTGACGAATGGATACAAACAAGCGCGCAAGACGGCCTCCAACAAGCCAGAAAAAGAATCAACGCCATTGAGGGCGCACTTCTGGCGGCCGGCAGCAATGACCCGGTGCTGGACATGCTTCTGACTGCCGTCAAAAAAGATCATCCGGCCTTTAATATTTTTTCCGCCAATACCGGCAGTGTCAGCGGTTTGGAAGCGCTCAATACGGGGCTTACGGATATAGCGTTTTCTCATCTCTTTGATCCGCAGACCGGCGATTATAATACGCCTTATTTAAAACAGTATTGTCCGGATCATCATCTCGTCGTTGTAAATCTGTTTTATCGTCAAATCGGGTTCCTCATTACTAAATCCCCGGCGAATATTTTTGCGGGATGGGAAAGTCTGACCAATAAAAAAATTCGGTTTGTGAACCGGCAAAGGGGTTCGGGAATAAGAATTATGCTGGATCATGAACTGAAAAACAGAGAGATCGCCTGCGGTGATATTCCGGGTTATGACAATGAAGTCTATACGCATTTTGATGTCGGACTTTCTCTTGTTTCCGGCGAAGCGGATGTGGGGATTGCGTCTGCCGTTGTGGCAAAAATATTAGACCTGAATTTTCAGCCCCTGGTCAGTGAACGTTTTGACATGATTCTCGATAAAAATACTTTTTTTCAACCGGCGATTCAGGCTTTTATCGAAACCCTGCAATCAGAACAATTTAAAAACCGAGTAGAAAAAATCGGGAATTACAATTTTAAAGATGCCGGAAGGATTCTTCATTCTTAGGAGCCGTTACAAAAATATTTTTGTACTATTTTGTTACGGCTCCTTATGCCGGATCGCCATTGAAACAGTGCAGTAATAATTTTACAAGGGCATAGAGAAATCATTTATAAAATAACATTACAACGAAAGGAACTTAAGAAAATGAAAGTATTTGCTGGAAAATGTCTGGTGTTGCTTATTGTGCTGTGTTCGAGCCTCGCCTGGGCCGCTGACGGCGATAAGTTTGTATTTTTATCCAGTACGATCGGCCCCATTGATTCGGGCATTGTGGGCGCTCTGGAGGACCAGTTTGAAAAAGAGACAGGCATCCGCGTGCGTCATGTCGGAGCGGGAACCGGAGCGGCGCTGAAGATGGCCGAAAATGGTCAGATCGATCTGGTGCTGGCTCATGCTAAATCCCTCGAAGAAAAGTTTATTGCGGATGGTTTCGGCACCGAAAGAATTCCCCTGATGTATAATGATTTTGTGATTGTTGGTCCGGCTGCCGATCCGGCGGCGATTAAAGGAGAAAAGTCGGCGACTGTTGCCTTGAAAATAATTATGGATAAGGGTGCCAAATTCATCAGCCGCGGCGACAAGTCGGGAACGCATGTGGCAGAGATGGAGCTGTGGCAAAAAGCCGGTGTCCGGCCCAAGGGGGCATGGTATGTGATCTACGAAAAGGGGTCAGAGGGTAATGTTCCTACATTGAAGTATACAGATGGACAGGCGGCATATACGGTGATTGACCGCGCCACTTATCTATCAATCAAGAATCAGATCAAACTGGTTATTTTGGTGGAAGGCGACGCGGCGCTTTTGAACTATATTTCTCTGATACCGGTTAATCCGGCAAAATTCCCCATGGTAAACAACCGAGATACGATGACGTTTGTCAAATGGCTGACCGCGCCGGAAAAAGGCCAGCTGATCATCCGTGATTTTGGCCGCGATAAATACGGGGCGGCGCTTTTCTTTCCCAATTCTCTGGAATGGCAAAAAACAAAAAAGAAATAATATAAAGGAGTCTATTGATGAAAATATTCAGAAGCAGTAAAGTAATAGAGACGTTAATGATAGCTGCATTGCTTTTTGCATTGGGAACCGCAAATGTTTTTGCAGCAAAACAGGAACCAAAGCAGAAAAATATTATTCTGGCGACAACCACCAGCACGCAGGACACGGGATTACTGGATGTTTTGATTCCCCTGTTTGAAAAAGAAACAGGCTACTTTGTCAAAACGATTGCCGTGGGTTCGGGACAGGCCATGGCGATGGGACAAAAGGGCGAAGCCGATGTTCTATTGGTTCATTCACCTGATGCGGAAAAGAAATTCATGGATGAAGGCAATGGCCTGAACCGTCGCTTGGTGATGCATAATGATTTTATCATCGTCGGGCCCGGTTCTGATCCGGCCAAAATCAAAGCAATGAAATCGTCGGCGGATGCGTTGAAATCGATCGCCAAAGCCAACGCGTTATTTATGTCACGTGGCGACAATTCAGGAACAAACGCCAAAGAGAAAACATTATGGAAGAGGGCTCAAATCAATCCTGAAGGCCAAAAATGGTATCAGCAGACAGGCCTGGGTATGGGGCAGACTTTAAATGTGGCCGCGGAAAAAAAAGGTTATACCCTGGCGGACCGTGGAACATATCTGGCTCTGAAGAAAAATTTGGGATTGGATATTTTAGTCGAGGGTGATGCAGCGCTCCTTAATATTTATCATGTCATGGAAGTTAATGTCGCCAAATGGCCCAAAGTCAATATCAGCGGTGCAAAAGCATTTGCCGATTTTATGGTATCCAAACGAATTCAGGCCATCATCAAAACTTTTGGCACTGACAAATACGGTTCTCCGTTATTTTTCCCGGATGCGGGAAAGAAGGTCGAAGATTTAGGAAAATAGTAAAAAGGTAATTGCCGGAGGCGGTAAGTGGAATTAATTGTTCAAGGAATCATCAAAGCTTTTGAGTTGATCATCAGTTTTGATCCTGAAGTGTTGGGAATAACGTGGCTGTCTTTAAAAATATCGGGGACAGCCACGTTCATCAGCCTTTTAATCGGCGTTTCCACCGGAACAGCTGTTGCTTTAACCAATTTTCGCGGAAAAAAGCTGGTAATCAGCCTGATTAATACCGGAATGGGATTGCCTCCGGTTGTTGTCGGTTTGTTCGTTACGATTATGATCTGGCGCAATGGTCCGTTAGGTTTTCTGGAAATTCTCTACACTCCTTACGCCATGATTGTCGCCCAGGCAATCATAGCCACACCAATTGTTATGGGAATATCACTTGCCGCCATTCAAAACCTGTCGCCCAATCTGCGTTTGCAGATTCTATCTTTAGGGGCGGGCAGCTTGCAGATGGTATGGGTACTGATAAAAGAAGCAAAGCTGCCGCTGCTCGCTGCGGTGATGGCCGGTTTTGGCGGCGTAATTTCCGAAGTGGGGGCTTCGATCATGGTGGGTGGTAATATCAAAGGTTATTCCCGCGTGCTGACTACAGCTACAGTGATGGAAACAGGGAAAGGGAATTTTGACATTGCCATTGCCTTAGGAATTATTCTTCTGATACTCGCTTTCCTGGTCAACTTCCTGCTCACACAGATACAGCAAAGGCAGCAGGCGCGATGACCGAAAAAAGCATCATTGAGGTGAAAAATTTAATTGTTCAACGGGGCAAAGTGACCGTGCTGGATATCAGGGAATTATCCGTCGGCCAGGGAAGATCGCTGTCACTGATCGGTCCCAACGGCGCGGGAAAATCAACGCTTCTTCTGACTCTGGCCGGTTTACTGCCGTTAAACAAGGGACTCCTTCTTTTTGCAGGCAAACCGGTGAATGACAGAACATCGCTGGCTATGCTCCGGCGCAATGCCGCGGTTGTCTTCCAGGAACCATTGCTGCTCAACGATACTGTATATAATAATGTGGCTCTGGGTTTGAAGTTCCGTCATGTGAGCAGCGGCGAAATATCCAGAAGCGTCGATGAGGTTCTGAATTATTTTGGCATCACTCATCTGGTAAAAAGGTCGGCCAAAACGCTTTCCGGCGGAGAAGCCAAAAGAGTCTCGCTGGCGCGCGCTTTTGCCATCAAACCCAGGCTGATTCTCCTGGACGAATCTTTTAATGCTCTTGATCCGCCATCCCGCGAAGCCATAATCTCCGACCTGCAAAATATTCTGGAACAAACTAAAATCACCGCAGTACTGGCTCTGCATGACCGTGAAGACACCCTGCGCCTGGCGCAGGATGTCGCCGTCATGAGCGCAGGGAAAATCGCGCAGTACGGAACTACAGCGCAAGTCTTTAACCATCCGGATAATGAATTTGTCGCCAATTTTGTCGGGACGGAATCAATTCTGGAGGGAATCGTAAAAACTGTCTCTCCGGATGGGATGGTTATGGTTGCCATTGACGGCAAAATAGTTGAAGCGGTAGGCCGTTTTTGCGCCGGGCAAAAAGTGTATTGTTGCATGCGTCCGGAGAATGTCACCATCTCTAATAATATTCAGGGTAAAATAAGCGCCCGTAATGTCTTCGACGCTCGAGTTAATAAGATGATCAGGCAGGGGTTCTTATATAAGCTGATTCTGGATTGCGGGTTTCCGCTGGTTGCTTATATTACGCCACCTTCATGCGAAGACCTGGGTTTAAAGGAAGGCGTGAGGGTCATGGCTTCTTTTAAAGCCACTGCAGTGCATTTAATGAAGCGGGAGAAATAAGTATTCTTATCCGGTTAACCGGAAAATATTAGGACGAATTACAGGAATGAACATATGCTAGCGAAAGCGCCAACACCCCTTACGTACTCCTTTGATAACGACATGCGCCTGAAGCCTATGGGCGGATCTTCCTTTGAGGGAACGATTACTCCCAACTGGTCCGTTAACGGCGATCCTAATGGTGGTTATTTAATGGCCTTTATGACTTCCGCCATGCAGCAGATGAGCGATAAGAAAAGGCCGGTGATTGTTACGGCAAATTATCTGGTCAGAGGCGAACCGTGCCCCTCCACAGTCATAGTTGAAGAAATCTCTACCGGAAAACAGTTAAACCGCTTCCAGGCAAGGCTCATGCAAAACGGTATCGAAAAAACCCGCGGCTGGGGAACATTTATGGATGGCAATAATTGCCCGGACGCCGGCAGGTATGAGAAAGGGCCGCCGCTGCTTCCGGCGCGTGAGAATTGTTTCCGGTTTCCCGCTCTACCGAAGTACACTCTTTTTTCGAACATGGATGTACTGCTTGATCCATCATGCGCCGGATGGATTAAGGGAGAAGGAGAACTGGCGGGGATATCAGAACACAGAGGTTGGATCAAATTTAACGATAACCGTCCTTGCGATCATCTTTCTCTGCTGCTGATGGCCGATTCCTTTCCGCCGCCCATACTGGCGAGTCAAGGCCCGATAGCGCGGGTTCCCACTATAGAATACTCGGTCAATGTGCGGGCCGTAGCGGATACACCCTGGATCAAAGCAATCTTCCGTTCTCATTTCCTGACTTGCGGCATAGTTGAAGAAGACGGCGAACTTTGGGATGAAAACGGAAAACTTCTGGTTGTGTCCCGCCAGATCGCGCAGATGAGGAAAATTTGAACCGCAATTCAGTATCCGGCTCTCAATATATTTTAAAGGTCAAGCGCCCGGTGCGATTGACAGAGTTCATCCCGCAGCCTTCCTACTTCTTCATTTTCCAGGTACTCCTCAAAGCCCATTATCCGGTCGATAATCCCCTGAGGTGTTATTTCCACAATGCGATTGGCTATCGTGGAGACGAATTCGTAGTCGTGGGAAGAGAAGAGGACGACTTCCGTAAAGGCGATGAGTCCATTGTTCAGGGCGGTGATCGATTCCATATCCAGGTGATTGGTAGGCTCGTCCAGCATCAGGACATTGGCGGCTGTGAGCATCATCCGGGCCAGCATGCAACGGACGCGTTCCCCTCCGGAGATAACGCTGATTTTCTTTAAGGCTTCATCGCCGGAGAAGAGCATCCTACCGAGAAAACCTCTGGAGAAAGACTCTCCTTCGGTCGGAGGGATGTACTGGCCGAGCCATTCGACCAGGTTCAGATCGGCGGTGAAGTAAGCGGCGTTGTCCTTGGGAAAATAGGCGGAAGTGATGGTTTGTCCCCAGTGAAAGCTCCCACTGTCCGGTGCCATTTCCCCGGCAAGAATCTGGAAGAGGGTCGTCTTGGCTAAGCTGTTACCCCCGACAAACGCAATCTTGTCTCCCTTCCTGACGTTCAGCGTTAAATCATTGAGGATACGCACTCCGTCGATTGCTTTGGTAAGTCCTTTTATCTCCAAGATGACGTCGCCGCAAGGGCGTTCGGGCTTGAACGCGACATAAGGATATTTTCTCGACGAGACAGGGATGTCTTCGATATTGAGCTTCTCCAGAAGCTTTTTGCGGGAAGTAGCCTGTTTAGCCTTAGAGGCGTTGGAACTGAAACGCGCGATGAACTCCTTGAGCTCATTGGCCTTGTCCGTCAGTTTACGGTTCTCGTCTTGTTTCTGCTTTAAGTTGAGCTGGCTGGCCTGGTACCAGAAATTGTAGTTCCCGACATAGACTTGAATACGTCCAAAATCTATATCCGCCACATGGGTGCAGACCTGGTTTAAAAAATGGCGATCGTGAGAGACAACAATAACCGTGCTCGGAAAACGAAAGAGGAAATCCTGAAGCCAGGCAACAGATTGCAGATCAAGCTGGTTTGTCGGTTCGTCCAGAAGCAGTACATCCGGATTGCCGAAGAGAGCCTGGGCCAGGAGAACGCGTACCTTGTCTCCGCCGTCGAGTTCCTTCATTTTCTTTTGGCGCAGCTCTTCCGGAATGCCGAGGCCGTTCAAGAGTACCGCTGCCTCGGACTCCGCTTCATACCCGTTCATTTCAGCGAATTCCGCCTCCATTTCTGCACAGCGATTACCGTCCTCTTCGGAAAAATCCGCCTTGGCATAGATGGCCTCACGTGCGGCCATGATTTTGTAGAGCTTTTCATGTCCCATGATAACAGTATTAACGACTGTTTCTTCATCAAAAGCAAACTGGTCCTGCCGGAGGATCGCGAGTCTCTCTCTTGGTCCCAGAGTGATCTCTCCGCTGTCGGCCTCTATGTCTCCGGCGAGTATCTTGAGAAAAGTGGACTTGCCCGAGCCGTTGGCACCGATTAGACCATAGCAGTTTCCCGCGATGAATTTGATGTTGACGTCCTTAAAAATAACCCTCTTACCGTACGCGAGGGCAACGTTGTTAGCGCTGATCATTCTGTTTAACCTCATTTTATGCAAAATAAAAACCACAGGGATGATCCCCGTGGTTCACATGTGGGGTGTCCTATATCACGAGACGGTCAAGAAAGGGTGATTATTTTTGCCACTTTTCCGCCGGTAAATCTTGCCGATTGAATCAGCCCAGCCGCATTACCAGTGACTGATTTTTTCATTGACAGACAAAGGCGGCTTTTTTATACTTCTTTACGGACGAAAAAAGTTCTTGCCAAAGAGGAGGAAAGAATATGACTAACCAGTATGAACGTTTCATCGTGCGGAGACCCATGCTTGTCAGCGAGCTGCCGGATCATGATTTCAGCCAGGCCATTCCTTATCCCGTGCTGATGGGCAAAGATCTGATTCCTGAGGCCAAAGCCTGGGCGCTTTATCTGTTTATCAAGGACATCACGCAGGAACTCAAGGATATGTGCATCGGGACAGACCAGGCGACACCCCACAAACATGCGTTTGATGAAATGTATCTGATGATCGGCGAGGAGAAGGCTATTACCTTTGAGGTCATGATGGGAAAGGAAACCTATCGGGTCGAAACGCCGGCGGCCGTCTATATTCCCCAAGGCACCCCCCATGCCATCCGTCCCGTTGATGCTACGGTGGGTAAATCCGGAGGACTCATCCCCGTTTGCCTGAACGGGGAATACATCACCCTGCCTGTGGACGAACCAGGATGAGGCAAGGCATGGCGGTTCAATCTTCAGGAAAACCTGCTCCGGCATGGAGAGGGAAATGACCTCATGCTCCTTCATTAACCTGGGGAGCTTTTCTATCTGCAAGAAAGCAGAAGTCAGGATGCTTTAAGGCGGCAAAATAAGAAATGAAAAATAATGCTCCCTCTCTTATGTAAAAGAAGAGGGAGCATTAGTCTATTTCTGCTGCTCAAAGGTTTCCAGAGGACGGCATGATACTATGGCCGGAATCCGGTCAGATAATTCCCTTTTCCTTGAGGGCTGACAGATCGGCCTCTCCGAGTCCCAGCAGTTCTCCGAAGACCTCGGCGTTGTGCTGTCCGGGATCGGGCGCGTTTCCTTCGACGGGAAGAATCTCGCCGTCAATTTTGATGGCGACGCCGGGGACATAGGCCTTAAAGCCGTTGGGTTGAGTCACTTCCTGCACCAGGCCGCGTGCCTTGGCCTGCGGATTCTCCAGCATCTGACCGGCGTGCTGAATAGGTGCGACGGGAACGCCGTTTTTCATCAGCAGACCCAGCGCTTCCATTGTTCCCAGCGTTCTGACCCAGGGATCAATGATGGCCCGCAGCTCTGTTTCGTTCATGCAGCGCTGGGCATTGTCGCTGAACTTTGGATTCTCCATAAGGTCCATACGGTCCATAGCTTTGCACAGTCCACCGAAGTTGTTGTTGTTGGCGGTGGCGATGATGATCCAGCCTCCATCCTTGGCCTGGAAGGCATCGAAAGGCGTCACATAGGGGAGGCGGTTGCCGTAACGGGGAGCATTCTGCTTGTTGTTTGTCCAGGCGAGGAAGGGAACATCCAGCGTGTTCAGAACACAATCGAGCATAGCGACATCCAGATGCATGCCTTGGCCCGTTTTCAGGGCATTGAAAACACCCATGGCAATGCCGAATGCCCCGAATGTGCCGGTGAGATAATCCGTGGAGGCTGTTCCCGTTCTTTGGGGAGGTCCATCGGGAAAGCCCGTGGACTGCATCATACCGCTCATGGCCTGAATGACGGCATCATATCCGGGCAGGGGGGACATGGGGCCGAACTGACCGAAACCGGAAATGGAGCAGTAAACGATCTTGGGATTAATCGCTTTGATGGTGTCGTAATCGATGTTCCAGCGTTTCATGGTGCCGGGGGTGTAATTTTCGAGGATGACGTCAACCTTTGCCGCCAGCTTCCGGAAAAGATCCTGGCCTTCAGGCTTATTCATATCGATCGACAATCCCTTTTTGCCTCTGCCGATGCTGATAAATCCCAGGGGGTTTCCTTCTTTCATGGGAGGGAAAAGTCGTGCGTCTTCTCCTTTAACCGGTCTCTCCACCTTAAATACCTCTGCTCCGTAATCCGCCAGAAGGGCGGAACAAAAAGGCCCGGATATGGTTGTGGTAAAATCAATAACTCGTATTCCTTTAAGTGGTTTCATGTGTGGTACTCCTTTCCTAGAAATTTGCTTTCATTTTGTGATACAGCCCATTGCTGTCTGACTGATTAGTCAATCACATAATTGGAAATATACCATGGTGATTTTCTTGTCAAGATATTTTCATCTTTTCCGGGAGATGATTTAATATATGTAAGCTGAAATGATTTATTTATAATTTCTTTAATATTAACGGGAAATTATAACCTGCACCATCCCAATTTCATTGACATACAAAGGCGTTTTCCCTATAGTCCCTTAAGTGTTTTCACTCGGTAATATATTTTCGATTCCGCTCACGCGGGACGAGCGTTAATTCGCGTGAGCTCGCTCACGATATAATGACGTTCATTTCATACCTCGCAAGCGAGCTCGCGAGGTGGTTGATTGACTAACCCTGCTATCCATACCGTAGGGTGATGAATCCTCAGGAGAAAATCAAGATGGCGGAAATAAAAGAGACAGCGATTCAGGAAGTGCGGCAGTACAAAAACGGCGTTTTTTCGCAACAGATGAAAGAAATCATCCGGGAAATTCACCTCGAGATAACTCTGAATGCCGGGAAGATCGCTGTCATCGCCTGTTCCGGCCGGTACGCCGATGAACTGGCCGTGGGATTTCTGCGGTCGGAAGGACTGCTTAGCTCCAAAGATGAGATCGAAAGCATAGAAATAGCGGATGCTGAACAGCGAGTCCATATACGGACGCGAAACCAGATTCCCTTAACCTTGTCTTCCCATAAAACGATCGCTTCCAGCGGGGCGAGGGGAACCGGGGCAGGGCAGGCATTTGACCGGCAGCCGATCAGAGAAACCCTGTCCACACCGATAAAACCGGAACAGGTCTTCCGGATAATGGATGTCTTCCTTTCCCTGGCCTCTCTCCATGATTCCACTGGAGGAACCCATGCGGCGGCACTGGTTGCTGGTGAGGGAGAGATCATCGCCGTACGGGAGGATATCGGGCGGCACAATACAATTGACATGCTGGGAGGTTATGCCTTGTTGAACGGGATCGACCTGTCGGACAAAATGATTGTCAGGACAGGTCGCGTATCGTCGGAAATAGTTCATAAAGTGTGGCGACTGGGCGCGCCGTTAGTCATCTCCATCTCCGTACCCACGACTCTGGCTATTGAACTGGCCGGCGAGGCAGGCATCACGCTTATCGGTTCGGTCAGAGGAGATAAGTTCATTGTTTACACACATGCGGAACGTATTTTGACCAATTATTAATCATTCTTCATATCTTATAATCTTACAAATAATTACTAAATACTCCAATTATTACTTTACAAAAATGTATCAGAATGCTAGTTAGCATAAAAAATATCCGTATTTTAAACGGTTAAATTCACAGATATCCGGGAGGAAAAAGGAAAGATGAAGAGATTATGGTTGATTTTGTTGTCGATTGGTCTTTTGGCAATCTTCAGCACAGCGGCTTTTGCCGTTGAGGTAAAGTTCAGCGGCGAGTTCTCTGCCGCTGGTGTCTATTTGGATAAAACGAGTTTAATAAAAGATACTAGTCCTTCCACGGCATTTTATTTCCAGAGATTGCGTGTCCGGACCGATTATCTTGTCTCTCCCGGCCTTACTCTGGTTACCCGCTTTGATGCCATGGAGAGGGTTTTGGGTGCGGCACGATCCGCACCCGTTGCGACACCACTTGCTGCGGATTCTGCCGGAACTACGGCAGAAAATGAAAACATTGCTTTTGACTGGGCCTATATCGATTACCAGACGCCAATCGGCTTGTTCGATGTAGGTTATATGAATTATGGCAGCACAGGAACAATTTTTGCCAATAATAGCGCCCCTCAGGGAAGAATTAAATATTCTATACCTGTCGGTCCTTTAACGATTAATGCCGCTATTTCTAAAGTGAAAGATAAAAGTTACACGGCTAACAATATCGTTGGCTACAGTGATGCCGACAATGATGTATATCACCTCGAAGGTGTTTTCAAGTGGAAAGGCGGCCTAGCCGGACTGAATGTTAATTATTATCGCTCTGCCGAGAATAGACCGGTGGGAGGCAGCTTGTATAAAACAACTTACTTCCTCTTTACGCCGTATACTATTGCTAAAATCGGTCCCGTGGCCCTGCAGGCAGAACTCAACTATGCCACTGGTAATTCGAGACAATATGATAGTGGCCTAGGCGACATTAAAATGGAAAATTGGAGCGGCTGGATTGACGCCACCGCAGATTTAGGCCCAATCTATTTCGGCGGTACTTTTGCTTATGTATCGGGCGATGATCTAACCACAAGCCAGCAGGAAGGGGGTACTATTAGCGGCGGCCGTGATTGGAATCCCTGTTTGATTCTATTTAACTATTATGATCGCACTTATTGGATTGGCGCTCTTGCCGGCAACGGCACTTCAACCAATAGCGGTCCCATGTCCAATGCTTTCTTCTATCAAGGCCGGGTGGGCATTAAACCAACAGCCAAGCTGGATATTATGGCTTCTCTCTCCTATTCAAATGCTGATAAGAAACCAGCCGGTTATGTCTCCGATACCTATGGCTATGAAGTTGATGTCACCGGAACTTACAAAATCACTAATAATCTGTCGTATATGCTGGGTGCAGGATACTTGGTCACCGGTGATTATTTCAAAGGCACCAGCGATACTAATGCCGTGCAAAATGATTATATGGTCATCAATAAGTTGACGCTGACCTTCTAAAACAGACAAACGTCCCAACCCGACACCCCGGGGAACCCCCGGGGTGTTTTTCTTCTTTTTAATCAAATTTCCTCTTATTTTGGTCGGTGGCGGACTTATGCTGCCATTTCCTTTTTATTTACTTATTACAGAGCTTAATTTTCCGGTTGACCTCCAATGAATTATTCCTTAGACTCTCGCCAAT
>JANYAY010000178.1 GCA_025361065.1 Deltaproteobacteria bacterium | reverse complement strand
TTCCCGACTTTCGAGACTGTGTCGCAATTGACAGATGCTGATTGCAGTCTATTCGTATTGTCCCCCGCTGGCGGGGGCAAGGGGGTGGATGTTTTTTAAGTGGCTGTAATATTAATAAGTTACACATTGGCACTCCTTAGTCCACCTCCGTCACCTCGTGACACCTCCGCCAGCGGAGGACACAAAATGGCAATTTATCCTATTACGACACAGTCTCTTTCGCCGGGACGACGTCTGGATGCCGATTCGCGTGCCCTTCATGGTATTCATCGGCATGACGCTATTGATAGCACTTTTGCGATTACGACACAGTCTCAAAGGCGGGAATCCATAATAAATAGGACTGGATACAGGATCAAGTCCGGCATGACGATAGTTGGTTTCTATTGACGGCACAATTTAATCCTCCTGTACTTCGCCCCGGCAGTCCGGTATCATGATTCTTCCGGCTTTTGCGAAATTGTAATATCAAACCACGGTTTCTGCCGCTTTAAGGGGCATATGGCTGCCGGACAGTAACGAATGGGATCTTCGGGAGGCACTTTCACGGTTCGTGACGGAGTCTCCCGGTTTTTCTTGAGCCACGCCTCCGCTTCGGCCCGGGTGTCCGCGTATCCGGCGGAATAGGTGGTCTTGCCGCGGCAATGCACAAAGCCATAAATCAGTTCGTATCGTTCCGACATATTACGCCTGTCCCTTAGAATTCCTCGCCAATCCGGAGCATCACTTTCACGGCCAGACCGGTATCGATTCTCTCCCGGTAAACGGCAGGCAAACGCTCCAGAGGTTCATCATCAGAGATGAGCGGTCGGGCGTCCAGAATGCCCTTGGCCATCCAGTTGAGGCACTGGATGTTTTCCTGGTGCGTATTGGAGATGGAAGCCGTCAGGCGCACTTCCTTGAAATTTATGAGATAGGGCTCGGCGATCTCCAGCGGTTGGAAGATAACGCTCACAACACATACCTGTCCCCCGTCAGCCGCGAGAGTGATCGCGCGGCTGACATTGGCCGTTACACCGGAACATTCGAACGTTTTATCAAACCCACCGGGAACAAGCGCCATAACCCGCGAGTTGAGATCCTCTTCCCGCGGGTCGAATACATGTTCGGCTCCATAGAGGAGGGCTATGTCTCTCTTTGCCTTCACCGGCTCGAAGAGCACAATGGGACTATAACCGAGAATTTTAAGAATTGCGACGGCGGAAAGTCCGATGGGTCCTCCTCCCATCACCAGAGCGGAACCCTTCTGATCTCCCGTACAATTGATGGCGTGCAGGGCGGATGCAAAGGTCTCCGCCAGCGCGGCATTGCGCGAATCCACTCCTGCCGGGATAGGAATCAGCATCTGCGGATAGACTTTGACAAACTGGGCAAAGCCACCGGGTAAGTCGCCGATTCCCGCGGTTCGCCGGCCGGTCCGGCAGAGGTGCTGTCTGCCGGAAAGACAATTGGCGCAAGTTCCGCAATACGTCGGACGGATACAAACACGGGTTCCCAGAGCCGGGCCGTAGGCCTTGGCTCCTTTTTCCACGACGACGGCACTGATTTCGTGACCAAGGATATAACCGTCCTGCACCAATCCGCCTTTGACCAGAGAATGATCGGAACCGCAGAAGCCCGTATTGGCTACCCGAACCAGCACCTCATCAGTTCCTGTCTTGTAATCGGGGACATCTTCATAAACTAAACCCCTCCCCTGACGAAAAACGACTGCTTTCATATTTTTCTCTCTTTCATTCCTGCAATCATTTCACCCTTCAGCTTTCGCATTCCAGGGCAACCTTTTCCACCCTGCTCAAATCTTTTTTGTAATAATAAGATCCGGCAAAAAATGCCAGCGCCGATATTACGAGGGCGATGGGGACAACAGACATCGCAACTTTGATATCATAACTATCGGAAATCGCGCCTATGACAATCGGTGCCAGAGACGCCCCCAGAAGATTCTGAACAATGACACACAGGGAGTAGGAAACGGCCCTCAGGCCCGGATGAATGACTTCCTGCGTGGCAGTAATAGCCGCCGGGGCATAAGCACTGGCCAGAACGCCATGTAACAGAAGAACCATGTATTGCGCTTTCCCCTCCAGGAAAGAAAAAGCGATAAACATTGAGCTGGCGGCGAGGATAGCGGTTAGCGCAGGAAACAGCAGTCGGGCATTCGGACGTTTTTTAAACCACATATCGGCCAGCCATCCTCCCAGAGGAAGGCCGACTATTGCCAGTAACATGAGTGCGCTCGTTTTCATGCCGGCATCGGCGATGGAAATGCCTGTGGTCCGGTGAAAAAAAGTGGGAAGCCAGAAGATGACCGCATTGCTGGCGAAGACGCAACCGATAAACCCGATATAAGTCAATATCAGCGAGGGGGTGCGGATAAATCTCCTGGCAATATCCATCTTGTTCATCTTGGCGTTTGTTTGTCCGGCATCGCCTTTGGTCAACTCCACCGTTTTATAGTCCTTGATGAAGAAAAAAAGGATGGCGACAATTGCCCCGGGAAGGGCCACTACGCCGAAGGCATGCCGCCAGCCCCAGTGTGTAGCTATAAAACCGCCGAGGCCAATGCCGATGGCAATACCTAGGGGAATGGACATATTCCAGAATCCCATCATGCGGGAGCGTTTTTCCGGAGGAAACAAACCGGAAATCAGGGCCGTGCCGGCGGGAGCATATCCGGCCTCGCCGATCCCGATGGCGGAGCGGGCCATAAGCAACTGGGGAAATGTCCTGGTGAAAGCGCAGGCGACCGTTGCGGCGGTCCAGAGAAGGGCCATGATGCCGATCGTCTTTTTCCGGCTCCAGCGGTCCACAATGATCGAAACAGGAAAGACGAAGGCGACGATAGACCAGTAGACAACTGACATGAGCAGACCGGTCTGGGCGTCTGTCAGACCCCACTCCACTTTAATGAAGGGTGCCAGAGATGTGACAACTGTCCGATCAACATAATCGAAGAAATACAGGAGAAACAGCAGGGTAAAAATGTAGTAGGAACTACGCTTGGACAACTTGTATTCCTTGGCTGCAGGTACTTCACTCATGGGGACTCCTCCTTTTGTCGGGTTATCTCATTGCGTCTTTTTTCTCTTGCCGGCGGATGCCGTGTTTGCGGCTCATTCGCATTTGTATCCGCCAATATTCGCCAGGGCCACGCTGCCCGGGCTGATAATGGTAGGATCGACCTTGACATTGACACAGGCCGTCTTCCCGGAAGCAAAAGCCGCCTCCAGAGCCGGCCGGATATCTTCCGGCCTCTCCACGCAAATGCCGAAGCCTCCCATGGTCTCCACCATCTTATGGTAATCTACCCAGCCCAGTTCCGTTCCGTTGGGGATATTGTGTCCCAGGCGCAACTGCTGGCTGTGCATAATCATGCCCCAGGCCTGGTCGTTGCCGATTACCACTACAATCGGAACATTCTTGCGGATGGCGGTATGATATTCCATGAAATTGAAACCGGTAGAGCCGTCACCCATGATGGCGAGAACACGTTTATCCGGATTCTTTAGTTTTGCCGCAATGGCATAGGGAAGTCCCACCGCCAGGCATCCATAAAGGCCATAATCCAGATAGGTTCCGCCCTTGACGACTGTTCGAGTCATACCCATCCAGGTGCAGGTATCTCCGCCGTCGGCGATGACTATATCATCCTCCCGATTCATGAAATCGTTGACCTCTCTGGCCAGCCGCATGGGGTGTATGGGCAGGGTTTTGCATTCCCAAAGGGATTTGGCCTGTTCCTTGCCGTCCTTGTCCGCCTTCCGGACAATTTCTACCCAGGGTTCGAATTGCTTCCGGAGGGTGGCGCCGATGGCCTTCTCCTGCAGAATTCCATTCAATTCTGTAAGAAAAGATTTGATGTCGCTGACGATGCCCAGATCGACGGTGCGGTTGCGTCCGATCTCGCTTTGTTCGATGTCCACCTGAATGAACTTGGCGGAAGACGGGAAAATTTCCCCAAACATATAGAAGAGACTCAAACTGTCGCCGAGGAAAAGGACCAGATCAGTGCTGAAATCAGCCATCAGGCACCCACTCGGGCGTATGGCCATGGAGGATTCAAAACAGAGGGGATGGGTGTCGGAAATAATACCCCGTGCCATACCTGACGTAAAGGCGGGAATTCCTGCGTTTTCAACAAACTTAATGAGTTCCGCGCCGGCATCGTCATACCAGGCGCCGCTGCCGGCGATGACGATGGGATTTTTCGCCGCCTGCAGAAGGTCAACAACCTTTTGAGTGTTTTCCCGGTCAACGGGTTTGGATGTGATCATCGTGTGCGGCTTCTTGACTTTGGACGGATCAATTGTGGCATTGAGCAGATTGCAGGGTATCTCCAGGTAGACTGGGCCGGGTCGTCCACTCATGGCTATGCGGAAAGCCATATCGATATATTCCGGGATGCGTTCTGCAACCTGGCAGGTCAGAGCCTTCTTAACCATCGGTGCAATTACGGGTTGTTGGACCATATCCTGGAGATCGAGTTTCTCGGAAGCATCCAAACCCACAACACCGGAAATGAGAATCACCGGAGTGTTGGACAGCCTTGCGCTGGCAATGCCGGACAGGGCATTGGTGAATCCCGGCCCTGCCGTCACCATGGCTACGGCGGGCTTACGGGTCATCTTTGCCCAGGCCTCGGCCATAAAGACGGCCGCCTGTTCATGACGCGTGTCGAAAAGAGTGATGCGGGAATTTTCCAGAAATTGGTAGATAGGGGTAATATGCCCGCCGCTAAGTGTAAAAATGTAATCTATGTCCCGCTCTAAGAGCGCTTCTGCGGCCAACCGGCCGCCAATAATTTTCTCCATGAACTTTCCTCCTAAAATGGTTGGTTGTTTCGTTTCACTATAATTCCATACACTGGCCGCCATCGATATTGATGGCCTGTCCGGTAATATACCGCGAGGCGTCGGAAGCCAGAAAAAGAACTAAATCAGCAGCTTCACGGGGTGGTCCGATATATCCCAAAGGAATTGTCTTGCACATTTCCTTTTCCCGCTCCTCAATCGTCGTGCCGAAAAACGACGCTTCCAGGCCGAACCGCCATTTCTCCAAATCCGTGGCGATCTGCCCCGGGCAGATCGCATTGACGCGGATTCCCGCCGCGCCCAGTTCTTTGGCCATGGTCTTGGTCAGCATGATAACACCGGCCTTGGCCACGGCATAAGCACTGTTGAAAATTGGCGGCACCTTGCCGGCCCGGGAGGCCGTATTGATGATGGCCGCAGGTTTGCCCGCCATCAGGGGAATGACGGCCCGCGATAGGCGGAAGACGGAAAACAGATTTACATCAATCGTCTTGATCCAGGCCGCTTCGTCATAACTCAAAACCGTATTCGGGACGCCAAAGGATGCCCCCGCATTGTTGCAAAGAATATCAATGTGGTCAAAGGTTTTTGTTATGGTTGTAACCATTGCCCCGATGGCCTTGTTGTCCGTCACATCGACGGCCACGGCCAGTGTCCTGATGCCATGCATTTTTGCCAGTTCGGCGGCAATATCATCCATTTCTTCTCCAGTCGCTGATTGCAACGACTCTCCCGGTGAGGGTGTTTTTCCCAGATCGGCAATGATGACGTTGCCGCCGCAGGAGGCAAGTTTTTCCGCAATGGAGTAGCCAATGCCGGTTTTTTTCCCCGCTCCCGTTACTATAGCTGTTTTTCCTTGCAAGTCTTTATAAATCATCGATGCCTCCTTTGTACCAGTTGTGGTGATCAAGATGAGCATATTTCGGCAAAAAGCGCGTCGGCAGTGCCAGTGCATCTTTGCGGAAGGGCGGGGCCAACTGCTTGCCGTCCACTAAAAATTCCAGAACGGTGGGTTTGCGGCTCTTGATGCTGGCATTCAAGGCTTCCTTGATGTCTTCGGGTCGGCTGATCTGGAGGCTCACGGCTCCCAGGGCCTTGGCGGCGGGCACAAAGCTCACCGGTGTGGGAATGTCCACCCCGATGAAACGGTTGTTATAGAAATCCACCTGGTTTTTGGCTTCCGCTCCCCACCACATGTTCCGGAAAACACAAGCGATAACCGGCAGGTTGTGCTCCACGGCGGTGCTGACTTCATGGAGGCTCATCCCCCAGGCGCCGTCGCCGATAATGGCGATAACCGGATCTTTGGGGGCGGCGATCTGAGCGCCCAGAGCTGCCGGATAGGCAAAACCGGTATTCCCGAAAGTCAGGGCGGCAATATGCCGGCGCGACCGGTTGAATTTGAGGTAGCTGTTGGCCGTAGAGGCGACGTTGCCGATATCGGTGGTGACAATGGCATTGTCGGGCAGTATTTTGGACATTTCCAGGAGGACCCGGCGGGGATTCATCGGATTGCCCTTGACCATGGCTAAATCAACAATCTCCTTTTCCCATTTCTTCTTTTCCTTGGCTACCGCTTCCAGACGTTTGGTGTCCGGCTTGCGTTTGTCCGCCGACTTCAGGCGCTTTAAGATTTCCACGGTGGCTTCCTTGGCATCACCAATGATCCCCACCTCGATGGGATGGGTCCGGGCAATATGTTTCGGATTGATGTCGATCTGAATGATCTTGGCATTATCCGGGAAATAGTTGATATCGTATTGGGGCAGGGTGCCGAAGACGGACAGGCGCGTGCCGATGGCGAGCACGACATCGGCTTTGGCCAGGGTCTTCATTGCCGCCTTGGAGCCCATATAGCCGATGGGTCCGACGGAGAGCGGATGGTTCCCGTAGAAGGCATCATTGTGCAGATAGGTGACCGCCACAGGCGCCGTCAGGTGCTCGGCAATGGCTTGGACGATGTCCAGCGCGTCGGAATCAACCACACCGCGGCCGGAGACAATCACGGGATTTTTGGCTTTGGCCAGAAGTTCGGCGGCCCGGTCCAGCTGATCCCGGGAACCGCATCCCCGGGCGTCCACCCGGTACTGGGAGGGCTTCAGAATTGTATCTTCGAGTTCTCCGTAAAAATAATCACGGGGGATGTCATACAGGACGGCGCCCCGGTCGGCGTAAGCAATGCGGAAAGCCGTTCTCAGGCAGTCGGCGGCTCTCTTGGGATGGGGAACACGGACGACAGCCTTCGTAACGGCCTTAAAGACGGACATCTGATCGCACTCCTGAAAGCCGTCCCATCCGATGGTGGGTGTTCCCGCCGATGGGGAAATAATCACGAGAGGGGTGTGACCCATGTTCGCTGCCGCCACGGAAGTAACCATATTGGTAATGCCGGGGCCGTTCTGGCCGGTGACAACACCGCAGCGCCCGGAAATGCGGCAATAGGCGTCTTCCATATGGGCGGCGCTTTGTTCATGGCGCACGGGGATGAACTTGATTCCCGCAGCCGGGAAGAGATCGAGCATATCCATAAATGCCGAACCGACAATGCCGCAAACATGATCCACACCCTCTGCAAGCAGAGTTTCCACAATCGCCTCACTGGGCGTCATCTTAACTTTTTTCATTTCTCAAACCTCCATTCATGTTTAATGTCTAATTGATTGTTTTTTTAAAACCTCCCGCGTCTCCTGAGCGATCATTTTTTCTTCATCGGTGGGAACGATGAGAACTTTGACCTTTGCAGCTTCACGGGAAATAACTCCTTCGACGGTGCTGTCCACATTTTTCTCTTCATCCAGAACAATGCCTATCCAGGAAAGAAATTCACAAATCCGCCGGCGCATTGCCGAGGAGTGCTCGCCGATTCCCGCGGTAAAGACGAGAGCGTCCAGACCGCCCGCAGCCGGGATAAGGGAACCAACACCGCGGGCCACACTGTAGGCATAGACCATTAGCGCCAGGTGAGCCTGCTTACTTCCGCGGCGGGCCTCTTCTTCCAGATCACGAAAATCGGGGGAGATCCCGGAAATGCCAAAAACACCGCTCTGCCGATTGAGAATTTCCATGACCGAAGAAAGGGGGACTTGTTCCTTCTCCACCAGGAAGGAAACGAGGGCCGGATCAATATCGCCGCATCGCGTGCCCATGACGAGACCCGAAAGAGGCGTAAAACCCATGGAAGTATCCTGCGATTTTCCGGAAGAAACGGCGCAAAGACTGGAGCCCGCTCCGAGATGACAGGTAATTATCTTCAAATCTTCCAGTTTCTGTTGTAAGATCTTTGCCGTTTGGTTGGCCACATACCGGTGAGAAATGCCATGGAAACCGTAGCGCCGGACATGGTCTTCCTTATAATAGCGGTAAGGGATTGCGTAGGTGTAGGCATATTCAGGCATGGTCTGGTGGAAAGCCGTGTCAAAGACGGCCACCTGAGGTACGCCGGGCATGAGCCCCGTGCAGACATCAATTCCCATCAGGTTAGGCGGATTATGCAATGGCGCCAGTTTCTTGGTGTCCTCGAGGGTTTCCCGTATTGCGGGATTCACGATAACGGAGGTCTGAAAATGTTCTCCCCCGTGGACTACCCGGTGTCCGACACCGCCGATATCCCTCATATCCGCCAGAATCCCCTGTTTAGCGTCTCCGAGAAAAGCAAGCAGAGCATTTACCGCTTCACGATGATCCGAGAGAGGTGTTTTATCTAAAAATGTCTTCTGTTCTTTTCTTTCGTGCCGGAACAGAGCGTCGGGCATGCCAATGCGGTCTGCCTGACCCTGGGACAGGACTTCCTGGCTCTCCATATCAAACAACTTGTATTTCAATGATGAACTGCCGCAATTCAGGACTAAAATTTTCATAATCAGAGCCCAAACAACCCCTGTTTAAATAGAGCACTTTTATTGAATAGTACTATTTAATTGAAATATGTCAAGAAATATTAACATAATTATTAACCTGAAAACAGCATCGGAGCGATGGAAGCATTGGAGCAACGAAACAGTTGATGGTGGTGGAGGTGCGTTGTCGGATTTAATCCCGCTCACGCGGGACGAGCGTTAATTCTCGTGAGCTCGCTCGCGATATAATGTCGTTCATTTCATACCTCGACAGATTGTTGCAAGGTGGTTGATCAAGAAGATTTGGGAAAGTCTTCCTGCCAATGATGATCTCCCCGCTTAATTTAGGAGTTCTCCAAAGAAGTTCTGCGGGGTGCATCGAATAGTTCCGATCAACTGTTTTCTTCTTGGCGCACAGCGACGAAAATCCGGTAAAGCAGGGTCAAAATCAGGAACCCACCCGCCCAGACACCAAGTGCAATGGCCATCTCCGGCCCCGTCGGAACATACTCGGTTACAGCTTCGAGTGGCGAAGGAATGAAACCCGTCACGACCAGACCGAGTCCTTTCTCGATCCAGAGGGAAAGGAAAACCGCTGCACAGGCCGCAACCAGGACAGGTTCGCTATTCCGCGCCCGTGGATAGATCAGCGCCGCCAGTGCGCCGAAGGCAAGCACAGCGGATGTCCACATCCAGGGGACAAGGTTATGATGGCCATGCAGGCCGGAAAAGAGATAACGGAAATGCGCTTCATGCTCCGGGAGACCGCCGTAAAAAGCTGTGAACAGCTCGACCAGGACAAAGAAGATGCTTGCGGCCAGGGCATAGGCGACAATCTTGGCGAGCGTCTGAATCGCGGTCTTCCCGGCATCAAAGCCGGCGTATTTTTTCAGAATCAGGCAGAAGATGATCAGCAAAGCCGGACCGGAGGCAAAAGCGGAAGCCAGGAACCGGGGGGCCATAATCGCCGTCAGCCAGAAACTTCTTCCGGGAAGGCCGGCATAGATAAATGCAGTGACTGTATGGATGCTGACAGCCCAGGGAATAGACAGGTAGATGAGCGGCTTTACCCAGGCGGGCGGCGGCACTTCTTTGCGGTCACAGGACAGAACAACCCAGCCGGTAATAATATTAATCAGCATATAGCCGCTCAAAACGATTGTATCCCAGAAAAGGATGGAAGTCGGGGCGGGATGGAGAAAAATATTCATGACTCGTGAGGGCTGACCGAGATCAACAAAAACGAACGTCACGCACATGATCACAGCCGAAACAGCCAGAAACTCGCCCAGGACGGTGATCTTGCCGAAAGCTTTGTAGTCATGGAGGTAATAAGGCAACACGAGCATGACGGCCGATGCGGCAATCCCCACAAGAAAAGTAAACTGCGCGATATAGAGCCCCCAGGAAACATCGCGGCTCATTCCGGTTATGCCTAAACCATAATTGAGCTGTTGCCAGTAAAAGAAGAATCCATTGGCGGTTACGGCCACTAAGAAAATAATCCACATCCAGTATCCGCGGCTGCCTCTCAGAGCTTTTTCGAGCATAATATCCTCATACAATATAATAAATCTGCGGCTCAGTTCCTAAATGCGCCCTGCGCCGCAGGTTAAAATGTTTACTCAGAAGAAGCCGGATCTCCGCTTTTGGATCTTCCATATCCCCGAAAACCAGGGCTTTTTCCTTGCAGGCCGTTACACAGGCCGGAAGAATTCCCTGCACCAATCTCTCCTCGCAGAAGTTGCATTTCTCCACGACGCCCTTGGTACGCGTCGGGAAATCGGGATTAATTTTGGAGATAAACGGACGGGGATCACGGTAATTCATGCTTCTGGCCCCGTAGGGACAGGCAGCCATACAAAACCGGCAGCCGATGCAACGGTGGTAATCCATAATCACTATGCCGTCCGCGCGCTTAAATGTCGCCTTCGTCGGACAGACCTTGACACAGGGTGGATTGGCGCAATGGTTGCAAAGAACCGGTATTCCCTGCCTCTGGAGTGACTCCGGAAGATAAGGATGGCTTTCACTGGGGAAGATAGCGGCAAACTTTTCTCGCCAGATCCATTTGATCTCGTCCTTGGGGTTGCCAAATTGCGGAACGTTGTGCACTTCATGACAGGCGGCAATGCAATCAACGCAGCCTCGGCGGCACTTGGCAAAATCAACCGCCATGGCCCAACGCTTCCCCTTCAATTGCTGCGAAGAAGATGTTTGGTTTGTTTTCGCACCGGGTATGCTCAGCTTCTCTTTGGCGAAGGCCGGTCTGAGAATAGCCGGCGCTATCAGTGATAGAGTTGACATCCCCGCAATTTTCAGAAAATCTCGGCGATTGGGCGTCATTTTTTTACCTCCGCGGGAATGCTGTGACAACTGAAGCAGGCGGGCTTGGCCGCCACATAGGTGTGGCAACGGTCACAGAATTGTTCCTTGTTGCTGTGGCACTCAAGACATGTGCCGGACAGACTCATCTTATAAACATTGCCGTTTTTTGCCGTATAATTACGATTCCCTTCCCGGACGGCGCTGTCGCGCCAGTTATGGAGCAGCTTCATGTGGTTTATGCTCATAAATGCTTTGTCTTCCACGCAGCGTTTTTCTTTCATTTGCGCAATAGCTGGCGTATCCAGGCTAGGCTGAGGCAGGGAAGATGATTTTCCCGTACCATACCAGAAGAAGAAAGTGGCGAGGACAATGAAGATCACAATTCCGGCAACTATTTTTCCGATATTATTTAATTTCATTTTATTAAAGATTCTCCGCGAATATCCGTTGTTCGCTCTTTCTCACCCTTCATGATCAGAGCGTTTGCCAGTAGTTCATGGACACCCATGACCTTTATTCCCGGCACCCAGTAGTCCATAAGGGAAGTAAGCGTCGCCCGGTCAATGGCGCAGATGCATCCCAGGCGATTCACGGCATGCTTTTTTACGACATCCCGAACGGCCATGGCTCTGGGCATTCCGCCCCGCATACGCATTTCCATGTTTTCATCATTGCCCAGACCGGCTCCGGCGCCGCAGCACAAGGTTTTCTCCCGGATTGTATCTTCGGCCATTTCATAAAAATGGTTACAGACGTTATTGATTATATATCTTGGTTCCTCGAAGAGCCCCATGGCCCGCGCAGGATTACAGGAATCATGGAAAGTAAGCCTGATGTGGTCGTTTCTTCGGGGATCGAGTTTCAGCTTGCCCTGGCGGATCAGGTCGGCGGTAAATTCCGTTATGTGTACCATCCTGGTGGAACGGGCATTTGCAAAACGCGTGCCCGTAATGGGAGAAACAGGCTCTGAAAGATATTCAGCCGGGCCGTTCATCGTGTCCATATACTGATGAATGACCCGCCACATGTGTCCGCACTCCCCGCCCAGAATCCACTTGACCCCCAGACGTTTCGCTTCGGCATAGATCTTCGCATTCAGACGCTTAATCATCTCATGGGACGTAAAGAGACCGAAGTTACCACCCTCAGAGGCATAGGTACTGAAGGTGTAATTCAGGCCGATTTCATGGAAGAGCATCATATAGCCCATGCAGGTGTAGGTTCCCGGATCGGCAAAATAGTCCGCCGAAGGCGTGACGAAGAGGATATCAGCGCCTTTTTTATTAATCGGGACTTCAATACGTACACCAGTCCTATCGAAGATATCGTCGGCGATAAATTCCAGCATATCCTTGATACCACCGGGCTGAATACCCAGGTGATTCCCGGTCCGGAAACAATTGGCCACCGGTTCGACCACCCAATTGATGTTGCATCCGACCAGATTGAGAAGTTCGCGGCCGATCATGGTGATTTCCGCCTGATCGATTCCGTAGGGACAATACACTGAACACCTGCGGCATTCCGTGCACTGGTAGAAGTAATAAAACCATTCCTTGAGGACATCCACCGTCAGGTCCCGGGCGCCGACCAGCCATCCTAAGCGCTTTCCCGATTGGGTAAAATAACGCCGGTAAACGGAACGCAAAAGCTCCGCCCGCACGACCGGCATGTTCTTGGGATCACCGGAGCCAATGTAGAAGTGGCACTTATCCGCGCAGGCGCCGCAACGGACACAAATATCCATGAACAGACGGAAGGAACGGTATTTTTCCAGCCGCTCCTTCATTCCCGCGAGAATGATTTCCTGCCAATTTTCCGGCAGTTTCCAATCCTCGTCTGTGGGCTGCCAAACCCTGGGGTTGGGAAGATCCAGATAGGTCAGGTTTTTGGCGGCGCCGCTGTAGCTCCAGGTTCCCGGGCGGAAGTTCACCTGCGTATCCATCCAGCCGGTTGGGGGCGGGCGGTATTCGATATTGATCAATTCATCAGGTTTGGGTATCTTGGCTTGCGACATGTCTACTCCTTATCCACCGGCAGGCCAACGGCCTTCATTTTATCCCGAAACTCATCTTCGTATTCCGCATAGGTATGGACTTTGACGGGAGCATTCCACGGATTGATGTGCCGTTCCCTACGGTTGTTGTTTGCCAGGATGCGGGTGGGGCTGAGGAAGACACCGCCCAGATGCATGAGTTTACTGAAAGGAAACCAGACCATCAGTGTAAAAACTAAGAAAAGGTGGATGTAAAAAAATATGCCTATTCCGGCGGGAACAACAGGTGACAGTGTAATCCATCCCAGCACGATACTTTTTACCGCCAGAAGATCGGTGGAAAAGAAGTGTCTCATGAGCAGGCCTGTCACCACAATTCCCAGGATCAGCAGCAGGGCAAAATAATCAACCGGCAGAGAAATATAACGCACCCGGGGAATGATCACCCGTCGCAGAAACAAAACCGACAGTCCGGCGAGAACTGCGAAGTCACTTAAGTAAAGGGCCGGAATACCGATTTCGAAAAAGCCGTCCAGTGCCGAAAGGCCGGCAATCCAGGGAGCGACAGGTTCGATGAAAAAGCGCAGGTGTCTCAATACTATAATTAAAAGGGACCAGTGAAAGACGAGACCAAAAAACCAGAGCCATTTGGCGCTGCCGTAAACAGGCCGTTTGCCTGATATTTCCACGCTGGTGTTCCGAAAAAGCGACCGGAACAGGAAAATCTCGAGCGCCATCCTTCCCGCTACACCCCAAAAACCGGCGGGGTTTTCCAAGGGACTTTGCTTAATCCAGGGGAGGGATTTTTGCTGCCCGCAAGTCGTCGTAATTCGGAACGGAACAGGAATTATCCACCATTTAACCATCCGGTAGATAAATCCGCCGAGGAAAACCGCAAAGGCGGCATAAGGGAAGACCGTCAGAAAAAAGTTGTATCCCTGCACGGATGCTAAAGCGGGTAGAGCAATGAGTATAACAACGGCGACAATCGATATTCCGAGGTTCTTCATAAGCATCAATGCCACTCCCACTGATGAAATGGTTTTTCAATGTCGACCATGGCATTGACGATTAATTCCACCAATCCGCCATACATGATGCCGGATTTTTTCCAGGCCCCGTAATATTCAAACATGTCGCGAAACTGTCCCTTGCAGTTCGAGCAGGGGGCGCAAACGTACTTCTTCACCTCCGGTCCCGGAACATCCTGAAAGGCTTCCAGTATCTGTTTGAACTTCATCCGTCCGGAGACGGCATTACGCCAGTCGGGGAAGTTTGTTGATTGGGTGATGGCAAAGCCGCTGCCCCCGCCGCAGCAGTAATTCTCCACTCCATGGGGTGTCATTTCCCGAAACTGCGGGGCGATTTTTCTCAAGATGCGTCTTTGCGGCTCGACGATTCCCATGAGCCGGACCATATTGCACGGATCATGCAGCGTTACGGGGAAATTATTGCGGCCCGGATCGAGCTTGATTTTACCGCTCATGACAATTTCTTCCAGGAGCGGCAGAGTGCTTTCGCGGGGGATGTTGAGGTCGCCTACGAGCACACGGTCGGCGATGACAATCCCCGCCTTGTGGGCATGGCCGCATTCTCCCAGAGAGATCTTCCGGACTCCCAATGCCCTGGCCACCTGGGACTGAAGGATGGCGACGCGGGCGAACTGGAAGTCGTCATACCAGACACCGTAATTGACGGAGTCATAGCCGGCAATCTCACTGGAGAGGGTGTAATCGACGCCGGCAGCATCCAGAATAATGGCAAAGGCCTCCAGGTTTTCCGGCCAGGCCATGAATTCGCCGGCATTGTGAATGATCAGCATATCCGCGCCTTTTTTATCCAGCGGAATTTTGATCTTCCGGCCCGTTTTCTCTTCTATCTCCTCTTCCACAAATTCCAGTATGTTTTTCAGCGCAGCGGAGGTCATCCCCGTTGATGACCCGACCCTGAGCTGCTGAACGGACCCCTTTTCATGAATCTCCTTGGGGGCGATACCCATCTCCTGGCTGAATATCTTTCTTATCTCTCTGCTGATCAGGGCATTGTCGCAACCGATCGGGCAGACCTGAGCGCAGCGGCGGCAAAGTGTGCACCGGTAGGCGAGCTCCGCCAGGCGGGCTAATGTCTGCCAGGTGAGATCGATATCGCTGGACTTGAACTTTCTGACGAGAGAGTTCTCCTTCTTGATGTACTTGCTGATGATCCGCCGGAGAATTTCCGGACGCATTGTCGGTCGATATATCTCCTGTTTGCCGCTGGCGATGTATGTCGGACAGGAGTCGGAGCAGATCTGGCACTTCACGCAATACTCCAGCGTATGGACAAGCGGTTGCAGAAATGTCCAGTTGTTTTCCACCGTAAAGAGTTTCGCAAGCCCGGCCAGAAATTTGTCGATGAATGCTTTTTCTTCTTCAGGGCCGGAAGGGGGGGGAAGGCCGATGGCGACGACCCCGTCGAGGGATGCATCCATGCGCTTTAGCTGATCGTCCGTGAGCTTGCGGATCGGCGGCTTCTCTATTTTATCATAAGGCGGAGGCAGGGGGATCAGTTCTGCCGGATCAATTTCCACCAATTGTTCGCGGCAACTGCTGAAATCTTCAATTTTAATTAACCTGTTCATTTACTATCCTTTTTTATGGCGATAAAACCCGGTTCTGTGGCCACTTCCGCCCAACTTTTCCCTTGGGCAATATGCGGCGCACCCCAGGAAACTTTCTGCCCGAGAAGTTCGATAATCTGCCCCTCCATCTTACTGCCCCGCTGATTCGGTTCATCGTCCCAGCGGATGAAGAAGTAAGCCAGTATCCTGGTGATGTAATGTGTGGAACGGGTAAAGGGCAGATAAATGAGAAAGAGATCGAACAAAACGATATGGAGAAGTGTCATCGGATGGAGGGCCGGAGCGGACAGAGTGATCAGTCCCAGCCAGTAAGTTCTGTATTCATCAAGGGTCGGATCAAAGGCCAGCCAGGCGATAAGGCCGCTTCCGTAGACAATGAGAAAGAAGATATAATTAAAGAAATTCATCGGCATGGAGAAGGTTCGCAAAGACCGGTCGTAAAGCCTGATGAAGATCATTCCGAGGCTGCCGCAGGTGCCGGCAATGAAGGAAAAGCCTCCGGTCACAAGCAGAATATAATAAAACGACTGGCCTGACAGGCTGGCTGACGAGGCGCCGATCTCTAACCCGCAAGCCATAGATACAGCAGCGAAAAAGCAGAGGATATGGAACGCGATGATAAAAATGAAACTCAAATGCCACGGCAGAAGAAACAGCCAGTAAAGCGGATTCTTTTTATAGTATTCGCCCATATAAAAATTGTCTTTGAGCGAATACAGAAGACTCCGCCAGCGGTTCTTCGGACGCGGCTTGGTCCACCATTCCTGCTCTTCATAGTAGGAACCGCCGTAACGGTAATGCTTCTCATGAATCACAGGGTAGAGATCCCAGCGAATATGCGGCGGCATCTTTAGCCATTTCCTGACCTTAATCGTGTAGATCGTGACGATCAACACGTAGGCTATATATGTCAGAACGATAATCAGCGTTCCCATGACGTTCTCCTTTTCTTAGACGGGGTATCTTATAACTTTTCCCTCTCTCAGATGATATACAGCCTGCGAGGAAGGAGGTTTCCCGGTATTCCTGGCTGTGTCGTAATCCTCGCTTAGTCTAATGGAGTTCACAACAGTGAACAGCCTGCCCGGCGCATGAGACTGTGTCATAATATCAAAAGCGCTATCAATAGTGTCATGCCGATGAATAACCTAAAGGTCACGCGAATCGGCATCCAGAACTTACTGAAAATACTGGATTCCCCCGTATCAAGTACGGGGCAGGCTCTTCGTCGCGCTAAGCTTGCACGGAATGACGAAACGTTAAATTGCGGCAAAGTGGTGCCAAGGCAGGCTTTGCCAACAAAAAATTGTTTCTGGACTTAAGAGCCGGTATTACACGCATCCCGTAGGTTTTGAAAGTCCGGCCAGTTTGCAAGCGCCTTTTGCCGGTCCGGTGGGAAATAATTCATAGAGTTTCGTCATGTCGATACCAAGGTCCTTGCAGATTTTACGAATCATGGGGGCAATGCCAAATTGCTGAAAATAATTGCGCAGGTAATTGATTACCTTCCAATGTTCTTCGGTTAATGTTCCCTCGATGTCTTCAGTATGAGCGTAAGCCTGGGCAAATTCCTCACTCCATTTGTCCAGTTCCTGCAGAAATCCGTCTTCATCAACTTCATAGGTTTTTCCCGCTAATTCGATTTGTGCCATTTCTCTGTACCTCCTTCAAAATTCAATATTCATTTTTTATTTTCATCATTCTTTGCCAAGACTTGGGATTAGTGTCTTTGAAGATGATAATTATTTTGCCCGCTATCTTCTCTCTTTTGCACTTTTAAGTCCGATAACAGCTTTATTTCTTTGCTTTTCTCTATGATAACGACTGCCGGCACCGATCATTGCTTCCGCCCACATTGGTGTTCCTAGAGCGTGAAGATGGGTGAAACCGGCCAGAATGTTTTTCCGGACCATTCCGTCTCTTTCCCGGCCCATGCCCGTTCCCCGCAGAATATGAAAAGCGGTATAAGTGTCCTCTTTCTTCTTGGCAGAAATGATCCTGCCGTAATGAAACTCGTGACCTTTCACCTTGGCGCCGACGGGGAAAAACTGATTTTCCTTATCAACTTCCAATTCCACATAGCCATGCCCCTGAGGACGTGTCTCCATGCCGAAGTGAACCGGCAGGGCGCCGACCATCGGATAACATTTTCCGCCGATAGTCAGTGACTCACCCAGATACATAAAGCCTCCGCATTCGGCATAAATCGGGAGTCCCTTTTCCGCCTCTTTATGCAAAGAAGAGCGAAAGCTTTCATTGGCGGCCAGGCCCGCCGCCTGTGTTTCGGGAAACCCTCCACCGATGTACAAGGCATCAATCTCGGGCAGTGCCTTTGCCGCAAGCGCACTTATCTCGACAATTTTAGCTCCTCTTGCGGCCAGGGCATCCAGATTTTCCGGATAATAAAACTGGAAAGCGTTGTCCTTCAGCACACCGATCGTCACGGGTTCCTGAGAAGTCCTATCCTTATTGACGATATGTAAATACTTATCCGCCGGCCAGGGCGTGGCGCTTTCGGCCACCCGGATAAGCCCCTCGATATCCAGATATTCTTCAGCGATGGCTGCCGCCCGGTTTAATGCCTCTTGTCTGCCGCAGTGTTCCTGAGGGGGAATCAATCCCAGGTGTCGCTCCGTAAACGGAAGATCATTCATCCGCGGCACTGTGCCGAAAACCGGAAGGTGGCAATAATCCTTTATGGACTGTTTGATCACCTCGGCATGGCGGCGGCTGCCTACTCTGCTGAGAATAACGCCCCGAATATCAACAGCCGGATCCAGGTGACAGCATCCGAGAATCAGGGCCGCTGCAGTACGCGTGATCTTGTCACAGTCGATAACCAGAATGACCGGCGCGAGGAGAAGCTTGGCCAGCTCAGCCGTGCTGTAATCCCCGGCGGCGTTGACACCGTCATAGAGCCCCCGGTTTCCCTCAATCAAAGAAAGGGCATTGGCGGAAGCATGAGCTGTAAAAGACCGCACTACCTCGTCGGGACCCATAAGAAATGTATCCAGATTATAACAGACTTTCTGTGACGCCAGGGCCAGCCAGGCACTGTCTATATAGTCCGGGCCCTTCTTAAAGGGGGTAACGGCAATTTTCCGCTTCTGCAAGGCCGCAGCCAGAGCGACGGATATTACCGTTTTCCCTGCTCCACCCCTCAGGGCGGCTATGATCAGGCGAGGATACGACTGATGCACAATCTGCCACCTGTCCTGCGCATGCCCGTTACTCCTTCGGAAAGAATTCCGCCAGCATTACGTAAGTTGAACTGCCGCTCGACCAGTACTTCAGAATATCCTCGTTTAAGAGTTCCTGTACGGTATTCTGCACGGCATGACGATCATCGCCGGGAAACCATTTAACAACATCCCGGATGTAAAACATTTTCTTGTCGCCCTTGGATTTATCTTTGAATGCTGCGGTAATCCGGGCCTTTAAGTCGTCGCTCATGCTCACCCCCATTTAAATTGCGTTGATGTCCTAAACGTCTCCGTTGCCATATCGAAATCATCGATATGCATATCCGTAAAG
Organism: Deltaproteobacteria bacterium; assembly: GCA_025361065.1. Lineage (GTDB taxonomy): Bacteria > Desulfobacterota > Syntrophia > Syntrophales > Smithellaceae > MVRV01. The sequence continues at coordinate 16,140 of JANYAY010000178.1, read as the reverse complement.
GGAATCTTGGTCAGGCTGAAAAACCTCTCCCAGCCGACGCGTTCGATCCATTCACCCATCCGCTCATGCTTTTTGGCATGGCTTGCATATACCTCGATGATGTTCTTAACAGCATCAACGACTTCCGGCCAGCGCGGCGGATTGTTGGGCAGAAACGGAATCGCCAGCTTGGAAAATTTGGGGGCGCTCCGGGCATTGGAAACCTTTCCGCCAACCCAGATAGATATCCCGTCATTATCGGGGTCCGCAATCGGCATTGCCGGGCAGACGGTGTAGCAGTTCCCGCAGTACATGCACTTCTCATCGTTGACGGTGACCGTCTTGTTTTTCATGTCACCCCGGATGGCGCCTGTCGGACAGGAGGACACCGTAGAAGGAATCTCGCACACATTCGGTACGCGGCTGTTGTCCACCTTGGGCACTGTACGATGAATGCCGAGAATGGCGATGTCGGAGCAGTGAACTGCGCCGCACATATTCAGGCAGCAGGCCAGGGCGATCCGGACGTGGGCAGGCAGTGTCGAGGTGATGAAATAATCGTAAATCTCGTCCATCAATGCCTTGACCGGGCCGGAGGCATCAGTGGCCGGTGTGTGACAGTGTACCCAGCCCTGGGTATGAACGATATTGGATATGGAATGCCCGGTGCCGCCAACAGGGTAACTGCGGACGGCTAATTCCGCAATCAACGGCTCGACTTTGTCCTTGTCGTCCAGAAGAAACTCAATATTGTTGCGACTTGTAAAGCGCAGATAGCCATCGCAGTATTTTTCCGCAATATCGCAGATTTCGCGTATATGATCCGTAGAGAGCAGCCGGGGCGATGCGGCGCGCACAGTGTAAAGCGCCTCACCGGATTCCCCTATATGCATGAGCACGCCCGGTTTGAGAATTTCATGGTACAGCCATTTCCCGTAATTTCTTTGAATAACGGGCGGCAGCATTGTTTTATAATCAGGGGGACCGATATCTGTTTTTGCCATTTTACTTAACCTCCTTAGCGATTTCATCGGGTTTTTTGATATCCTCGGGCCAGAAGAACACATAGGGATTAGACCGCGGGGCCTTGACCATCTGGGGAACAGCGGGCAAGCCAACGGCCCGCAGGAATACTCTCATGCCCAGACGTTTGATCAGTTCACCTAATCTTTCCCGGGACTTGCCATGTTCGTCCCACCAGTCCTGAATGCGGTCAATAAGGTCCTTTAATTCCGTGTAGGGCGGTTCGAGTTTCATGAAGGGAACGATGACGGAAGAAAGAAGGGCGCCCTCGAGAATAGGAGCCTTCCCGCCGACGAGGATGGTGGCGCCTTTTTCCTTGCCGGGACGGAGCGCCTTGGGCATAAGGTTGATGCAGTGCATGCAGCGATTGCAGTCCCCGTCATGTATCTTTAATGTTTTGCCGTCCCACTCCATGCATTTTGTCGGACACAGATCGCAAACCTCCTTCTGGATGTCGAGATCTGATGCGGCATAGGCGTCTATTTCCTTCTGATCGATCCGGATAACCCCTTTCCAGGTGCCGATGATGGAGAAATCCGATCGGGCGATAGAGGCAACGCAGTCGTTGGGACAGGCTGATACTTTTATCTTGAACTTGTACGGGAACATGGGCCGATGCATCTTGCCCTGGTAATTCATGGTTAGATTGTAGCAGATATCGAGGCTGTCGATACAGGCCCATTCGCATCTCCCCGGCCCGACACAGGCGCTGGGCGTTCGAAGGGCGGAGCCGGAACCTCCGAGGTCAAACCCCGAATCGGATAGGTCATCAAAACAGGGCTGCAGTTGATCAGTCTTCATGCCGAGAAGGATTGCATCTCCGGTGGAACCGTGCATATTGGTAAGGCCGCTGCCGTGCTTGTCCCAGATATCGCATAGTTTTCGCAGAGCCTTCGTTGTGTAAAACCATCCCGTCGGGTGATTAACCCGCATTGTGTGAAAATGTTGAACTGCAGGGAACAGGTCGGGACGGTCGGAATAGCGTCCGATGACGCCGCCGCCGTAACCCTTAACACCGACTATGCCGCCGTGCTTCCAGTGGCCGATCTTTTCCTTGTAAGAGAGCTCCAGTTGCGAAATGAGATCTTTCGCCATGGGACTTTTTTCGGCGGCCTGCTTCATGTCCTTTACGAAGCTGGGCCATTTGCCCCCTTCCAATTGATCGAGCAGGGGTGTTTTTGATTTCTCCATAATTTTACCTCCTTTACGGGCGATTATAATAGTTTAGGAGCGTTTGAGTAAATTATTTTAGAATACCGCAATGTTATTTAGTACAACTCTTTTGACGGACTATGTCAAGAGCGATTCAATATAACCAATAACTTAAACAAACCAAACTTATTTCTGATAAACTTTCCCGATTAGCGCTATTACCTTAACCATTTTATCCGGTGGTATGTGCGCTAATCATTTGTTTTGCCGACGATATTACGCATGTTTCTTGCTTCTTACGCAATGACTGCACTGAGAATTTTTGTTTGCACTATATATGCATTTAATGATAAATAAAAATTCAATATATTTATAAATAGCATCATTACTATTTATGATTGGATGCGCATGAAAATTACCCTGAGGCAGTTGGAAATCTTCGAAAAGGTCGCCGCCAGCCAGCATGTAACGAAGGCTGGTGAAGAGTTATTTATTACCCAATCGGCAGTCAGTATGGCTATTGCAGAATTGGAGAAATTTGCCAACGGGCCTCTTTTTGAACGATGTGGCAGACGCTTGCTGCTCAATGACCGGGGGAGCCTGATTTTATCGCGAGTGCAGGACGTGTTGCGACAAGTCAGTACGATAGAGCATCTGCTAATCGAATCCGTAGGAGAACCGATAGGTGTATTGAAAGTAGGAGCAAGTACGACGGTTGGCAACTATCTTCTGCCCGCCATGGTTGCGGAGTTTACGCGGCATTATCCTCGAGCCAAGTCCCTGCTTCAGGTGGGTAATACCAGCCAGATCGAACAGGCAGTAGAATCCGGAGAACTCGACCTGGGAATTATCGAAGGACCTCTCCATGCAGGTTCGCTGCACACAGCACCCTGGCGGAGTGATGAACTTGTCGTGATCGTCGGGAAAGGCCACCCCTGGACGATGCAAAAAAAAGTATCCAAGACTATGCTGGAACAGGCGCAATGGATCATGCGGGAAAAGGGATCCGGAACCAGGGAGATATTTGAATCTGCGCTCCAGAAGAAAGACATCAACTTCACCATTTCCATGGAGCTTGGGCACACGGAGGCAATCAAGAAAGCAGTTGAAGCAGGCTTGGGAGTAAGTTGTCTTTCCAGAATGGCAGTAGCCAGAGAGCTCTCTCATGAGTGGCTTATAGAAGTAAACACCGCGCTTGATTTACGCAGAAATCTGATCATCCTGACCAGAAACGGTGAATACAACACGGCACTTCTGAAAGCTTTCCTTTCCATTCTGGACGAAAACAGATAGGGCGCTCAGGCACTGATGGTCAAACATTGCGTTGCCGGCAATAATTTTGTCGGAAAAGTTTCCGTATTACTCTCGCTATTATAATGAAGTATGATTCAGCAACTTAGATATCTCCCCGGAAAGGAGATGATTGCTTCCAAAATTTCGCAATCATCTTCCTTAGCCGAGGACGATAAACGGTTTGCCGTATTGCGGTTCCAATCCGGAACCATAATCATTAATGACCGGCGGGGAAAAATGTATAACTTACCCATACCAGCCCGACTAACAGAACCACTCCGAGGATAAGACTCCAGGCTATCAATTTTTTTTCAATAGGCAGCAGCGGTTCATATTCCATTTTTTCTATTTCATCTTTAATTTTAACATCAGCCATTAGAGAACTCCTTTAATAATGAATTATTTAATAAGCGGCGGCAATACACCATTGAAGAATATCCATGAGATTATCAGTCCTATCCAAATGATGAAACCGAATAAGGATATGACATAAACCAGCATCAGTTTTCCAATGCCCTCTTCCCAGAGTTTCTTGAAGTTCGAAGCCATTCCGATGGAGAAGAAAGTCATGGCGAAAAAGAGTTTCCGAAAGACGTCGGTTTCGGAACTGGAGAGTGATATTTTTGACTTAACTTCCGGCCAGTTAAGCCCGATTGCGAGCATGACTAGAAAAGTTACGAAATAGCCGATGACGAATTTGGGGAAACGATCCCATATTTCTCCGGCCTGTGCTTTCTCACCCTTTTTAGGATTGATCTTCGTGGTCCAGATTACGGCAAGTATGAACGCCCATATTCCGATGAAGATATCGATAAATATTTTAACTGTCGTGGCTGTGCCTACAACCCATCCCGGTTGATAATTTATGCCCTGGGCAGCATTCTTTGCGTATATAAGAGATTCCACTATCTGGCCGCTGGCCACAGCCGCTCCGTCAGTTTTAACGGCAAGACCCATCCAGGCGCCGGCAACAAGGGGCTGGTTTTGAAGAAACTCTGCTGCCACAAAGGGAAGTATTATAAGTTCAACTACTGCAAAAATTACAACAAGAGAGGAAACCATGATAGGAACTATCGGACGGGCGCGGATGGCTCCGCCGGTCGCAATGGCTGCGGAGACGCCGCAGATGGATATGCCGGAAGCAAGCGGCGCGGACCATTCACGGCTGAACTTGAAATATTTTCTAGCGATTAAATAGACAACAGCCCAATAGATCAGGTAGGCTTCCACGATGGCGCAAAGCCCCCGGAACATCATCGATGTGGCCAGACCCAGCTGCTCGGCAGATTTCACTCCGAGCCCTACTCCCATTATTACTATGGCTGTTTTGATAAACCATTCCGGCCTGGCCGCCTCTTTTAGAGATTCCGCAAATTTCGGCATAAAGTTGCCGATAAAGAGGCCGACAAGCAGGGCGAGAATCAATCCGGCCTCACCAGTCAGCTTCAACGACCAGTCGAGTTTGAAACTTTTCAGTTCGCCGGGTGTTTGGGCGGCAATTACGGCATAATGTCCAAGGATAGTGCACAGATATGTTAACCAGAAAATAATTGTAAAACCATAGATAAATTTCTTTAAGTTATAACCAAGGGCTTTTGCCCCAATAATGAGTATTCCCATAACGGCAAGGAAAGTTAAAATGATTGATGCCAGCGGATTGAGTCCCGCGTAGGCCTTGGATGCGGGGGCTAGGGATTTTGTAATATTCATCCACACTTTAGGTGTTACGGCCCATCCTAAGAGATCAAGACCCAAAAGAGATCCCAGCGATAGTATGAAAATAAAGAAACCCAGCCAAACGGACCACCAGTCCTCGGTCTTGAAAAGATTATGCTTGCTGCTCATAAAGACCTCCATTTTTATTGATTTTGAAATCATGAAAAATTATCAGTAAAAATTTCACCCCCTTTTTTGATAGATAATGAAAAGGACTATGTCCTTAAAATATAATCTTTTTATGATTTTAAAAACATTTATCATGATATTGCAGGGATCAGGAAGGGACACAGAAAAATAATTTTTCGCAGGAGCAGAATTGATTTTCCAGCTGAATAGCGAAGTCTCAAGAAAGGTCATGGAGCTCCCCCTAGGGATATTCAGTTAGCATATCTGTATAGGTGGAAACGGGCACGTACTTGATTTATGATTCACCTGAAGAATTCAGGTTTTATGCAGAGGCATCCGGCATCAGGGTAACAAAGATCAAACTGTTGTATGTCCCTCGAGGTATGCCGCCATTAATTATGCTGATGGTTATTGTAAAAATAATGAATTATTATTTATCATTAAAAGCATATATAGTGCAAGAAATAAAAGCCGGAAAAACGAGTCCCTGCCGGGGTAGCAGCATAAACAGCACTTTTTATATCACTGGGAGATAGAAATCATGAGTTTGTTAATCAGCAAAGGGGAAAAGATCACCGGAGGATCGGGTCCCATATTGAAAGGCCTGCTTTTGGCAATCGGTGTTGCCCTTGTCGCCAGGCTTTTGCATCAAATAATTCCGGGGCCGATGTTTAATAAGGCGATCAGTGATGTCTTAATAGCTGTTTTGCTCGGTCTTTTAATCCGTAACGCTTTCAGTGTTTCCGCGAGCTGTGAAGCGGGAATCAAATTCGCACTGGAACATGTATTGCGTCTGGGAATTATTCTGCTGGGTTTGCGCTTGAGTCTGCAGGATGTTGTGGCCACCGGCGGAGCGGCCATGCTGCTTGTTTTTACATGTATTGCTGTCGCGCTTTCCACAGCCTACATTATCGGCCGCCTGTTTAAAATTCCTCCCCGCCTCACGGCGCTTATCGGAGTCGGAACCTCGATCTGCGGCAATACCGCCATCGTAGCAACTGCTCCCGCCATCGGGGCAAAAGAGGAGGAAGTCAGCTTTGCGATTGCTGTCATCACGCTCTTTGGCCTGATTGCAGTCATCACCTACCCGATTATCGGGCAGATTCTGGGACTCAGCAATACCGCATTCGGTCTATGGGCCGGCACCGCTGTCAATGATACATCGCAGGTTGTGGCCGTAGGCGCCGCCCATAGCCAAATCGCATTGAATGTTGCCACAATTGTGAAGCTCACGCGTAATACCATCATGGCGCCTCTCATCATCTTGATCGGACTGCTCATGAACAAGAAGACGGTAGGCGATGACTTATTGCCGTCGAGTGTTCCGCGCGAAGGAATTCTGATCCCCTGGTTCGTCATTGGCTTTCTGACCATGTCGCTCATACGTACTTTGGGCATCAGCGCCGGTATCCTGCCGCAGGACATCAATCGACCCGGCACATTGCCTATGGCTGCGTCAATACTTAAGGCTTTCGATGAGATAGCAAAGTTCGCAATTCTCACCGCTCTTGCCGGCGTCGGTTTGGGTACGGAGCTTCAGGTTGTACTGAGAATTGGCCTCAAGCCTTTCGCTTTAGGCCTGTGCATTTCAGCTGTGCTGTCGATCGCCAGCTTGAGCCTGATTATGTTCTTTGGGATGGGATAAATACGGCAGCTTCGGATCCTTTTGAAGACTAAAATTGTTCAGTAAAAACAACTTTTTTCTTGATTGTTAAATTATTTTATGTTAGGCGTAGCGCCAGTTTGAAGCAAAACAAACCTTTCCAGTCCAGGAACCAAGCGGGATTGAGCCAGGTTAAGAAAATATAAATTTGTGTAGATATTGCCCTTGTTGGTTGTGATAAGAAGCGGATTTAAGAGCTTGATGCCGGATTTGAGTAGTGGCCGCGGAAAGCGGTTGATTATAAAATCAAAAGCTTATTTTTATGAAAGGGGGGTTTTAAAGAATGACAAAAGCGGAATTAATCGGTTTTATGGCAAATGAAGCAGGTATAACCAAAGCAGCAGGTGCACTGGCATTGGATGCCTACGTTATGGCAGTTACCAAAGAGCTCAAAAAGAGTGGAAAGCTTGGCCTCGTGGGATTTGGTACATTCTCCGTAGTAAAAAGAAAAGCAAGAGAAGGCCGGAATCCTCAGACTGGTAAAGCAATCAAGATTCCCGCGAAAAAAGTAGTAAAATTCAAAGCTGGTAAGGCTCTGTCCGACAAAGTAAAATAGTAAATTAATAAGTCATCATCCCACTAAGGCCTCCGCATTATTGAATAAACAATCGGAGGCCTTAGTGCATTATAATCGTCTAATCGAACGAATATTTGTAAGGAGTTTTTTGTTTTGACACTAAAAAGAATTCTCAGCGGAATGCGGCCGACAGGAAAATTACATCTGGGCAATTTACACGGGGCCTTAGGAAACTGGGTGGAATTGCAAAACAGCGGAAAATATGAGTGCTTTTATTTCGTGGCTGATTGGCACGCCTTTACCAGTGAATACAGCACCACAGAAGGTATCAAAGATAATACACTCGATATGGTAATTGACTGGCTGGCCGTCGGCCTTGATCCGCAAAAGAGTACTCTTTTTGTCCAGTCAGCCGTTAAAGAACATGCGGAGCTCTTCCTTCTGCTGTCGATGATTACACCGCTTGCCTGGCTCGAACGTAATCCCACCTACAAGGAAATGAAAACTGAACTGGCCAATAAGGATTTATCTACTTTTGGTTTTTTGGGTTATCCGGTGCTGCAGGCAGCCGATATTATTATGTACAAGGCTTACGGTGTGCCCGTGGGAGTAGATCAGCTGCCTCATGTTGAACTCACCCGCGAGATAGCACGCCGTTTTAATTTTCTTTATGCGGAAATATTCCCGATTCCGGAGCCACTTTTAACCAGTGTGCCCAAGTTGCTGGGTATTGATGGAAGAAAGATGAGCAAGTCCTATGATAATTCGATTTATATCAGTGATCGCGGCAAAGTATTGTCCGAAAAAATATCATCCATGTTCACTGATCCGCAACGAATGAGAAAAAGCGATCCGGGAAATCCGGAAATATGCAATGTATTTACTTTTCATGGCTTATACTCTACACCGGAGACGGTAAAAGAAATAGATGCCGGTTGCCGTAAAGCGTCAATCGGTTGTACTGATTGTAAAAAAATGCTGGCCTCGTGCATTGCCGAAGCATTGGCGCCTGTGCATGAACGCAGGGATTATTACGCTAATCACATGGATGAAATTAACTCAATTATCGCCGCAGGCAACGAGAAAGCTGCGAAGATTGCCTGCCGGACCATGGAAGAAGTCCGCGTGGCAGTTAAAATATAAAATAAAACAAACAGGGAATATTTTATTTTGACCGACGAAACAACAGACTATGCGATTAAATTGGATATTTTTGAGGGTCCGCTCGATCTGCTTCTGTATCTGATTAAGAAAAATGAAATTGATATTTATAATATCCCCGTAGCTCTGATTACCGAGCAGTATCTGCAATATCTCAAAATAATCAAATCACTTAATCTTGATTTGGCCGGGGAATACCTGGTTATGGCTTCCACACTTATTCATATCAAATCAAAGATGCTTTTGCCTGTTCCGGATGAGCCTTCGGATGAGGAGAGCGAGGAAGATCCGCGCGCCGAACTGGTCAAACAACTCTTGGAATATCAGACTTTTAAAGAAGCGGCAACTGCTCTTTCAGGGCGGCCTCTTTTGGAGCGGGATGTATTTGCGCGCTCGGCACCGATAGATGATAAGGTGGAGAAGTCAACTGAGGATGAGGATGAACTGATTGAAGTTAATGTCTTTGAACTAATTGAAGCTTTTCATCGTCTGGTTTCCCGCATCGATAAAAAAGAGCTTTTAGAAATTGATCTGGAAAAGATGTCGCTCACTGATATAATCAATGACGTGATGGAGCGGCTGACCCGCGAAAAAAATCTTACCTTTGAAGAATTGTTGGGAGAACGAATCGATCGCCGGCGCATTATTTATACTTTCCTGGCAGTACTGGAATTGATTAAGATGAAGATGGTTAAAGCGTATCAAACATCAGCTTTTGGAGTAATCCGGATATTTCCGGCTGTGGAGTCATAAATGGAAAATTTCAAAGCAATCATTGAAGCCCTGATTTTAGCTTCCGAAGCGCCGTTGGCTTTGGAAAAAATCTGTGTAATTCTGGAAAATGTGGAGAAAGCGGAAGTTAAAAAAGCCATCGAACAGTTAATTGTTGAATATAATGAACGCCAGAGCGGTATTTGTCTTGTGGAAGTTGCCGGAGGGTTTCAATTTCGCACCCGTTCGGAACTGAGCCCCTGGGTAAAGAAATTGAAGGGAACAAAATCCGCTTCTTTATCACCGGCGGCACTGGAGACGCTGGCAATTGTTGCTTACCGGCAGCCCATTGTTAAAGCGGAAATCGAAGATATTCGCGGGGTGGATGTCAGTGCACCGCTGCGGGGTCTTTTAGATAAAAAACTTGTTCGCATAGTCGGGCGTAAAGATGTGCCGGGAAAACCGATTATTTACGGTACAACAAAAAAATTTCTGGAAGTTTTCAATCTGAAAGATCTATCTGAATTACCTACACTTCGGGAATTGAAGGAAATAAGCGAACAAAAGGAACCCGAATCAGTGACGGAACCGGAACTTATTGAGGAATACTCTGATACATGAAAGAACGTTTGCAAAAAATTATTGCGGCAGCCGGTGTTGACTCGCGGCGCCATGCGGAGAAGTTGATTATTGCCGGTCGTGTGAGCGTCAATGATGTTGTAGTGCGTGAACTGGGAGTAAAGGCTGATGCTGCCAAGGATATTATCCGGGTTGACGGTAAAACAATTTCGGTCGACAAAGCAATGATTTATATTATTTTGCACAAGCCGGCCGGGTACGTTACCACATTGTCTGATCCGGAGCATCGGCCGACGGTTGTCGACTTGATCAGCGATGTTCCGGAAAGGGTTTATCCTGTCGGGCGTCTGGATTATGATTCCGAAGGGCTTTTGCTTTTGACCAACGATGGAGATTTCGCCCAGAAAATGCAGCATCCGCGTTTCCAATTACCCAAAGTTTATCGTGTTAAAATTCAAGGGCGCCTGAGCAAAGATGAAATGAAGCAACTGGCCAAGGGAGTCAAGCTGGAAGATGGAATCTTTAAACCGGAAAATATGCAAATAGAAAAATTCAATGATAAAAGCTGTTGGCTTAAGCTTACTCTGCGGGAAGGAAAAAACAGAATAATCCGCAGGGGTTTTGAAGCGGTCGGCCATCGGGTTGCAAGGTTGGTTCGGGAAGCCATAGGTGCCGTCACGCTCAGTAATCTCAAAGAAGGTTCCTGGCGTTATTTAACCAAAAAAGAGATCGGTCAATTACTGAATAATCTTGTAATCGAGGGCAGGTAAAATTTTCTTGACAATCGTTAGAAAATAAATAATAGTTACGCCCATATAAAATAAACCTGTTTCATCAATCTGATGATTGAAAGGTGTAAATTGTAAATAGTCTTAAGGAGGTTCTATGAACAAATCGGGTCTTATTGAAGCTTTGAGCCAAAAGCTGAACTTAACGGAAAAAAAGGCCATTGATGTAGTTAATCTTGTTTTTAAAGGTTTCACTGATGAACTAAAAAAAGGTGGCCGTATCGAAATAAGAGGGTTCGGCAGCTTTGTAGTTAAGAATTATGAGGCTTACACCGGAAGAAATCCCAAAACAGGTACTAAAATCAAGGTAGATCCCAAGAAGCTGCCTTTCTTTAAAGTGGGAAAAGAATTAAAAGACAGAGTAGATAAAAAAAGTTAGCGCCGGATTTGTCTGCAATATAAAAGGGGGCTTTTGTAAAAACGCCCCCTTTCTAATTTAATCTAATTATCTCTTTTAGCTTAAATTTGCGTTAACAAAATCCCAATTAATCAAATTTTGAATTACGGCGGTCAGGTAGTCCGGGCGACGGTTTTGATAGTCCAAATAGTAAGCATGCTCCCAGACATCAATTGTCAATAACGGCTTTTGCGCATGCGCCAGTGGTGTATCGGCATTGGCTGTTTTTAGTATCTTCAAATCTTTTCCATCTTGCACCAGCCAAATCCAGCCGCTGCCAAATTGGGTAATGCCCGCGTTTTTCATCTCTTCGGCGAATTTTTCATAGCTTCCCCAGGTATCGTCTATCTTCTTGGCAATGGGTCCGGCAGGAGTTCCTCCTTTTCCTTTGAGGCACTGCCAGTAAAACGAGTGGTTCCAGACCTGGGCCGCATTATTAAAGATACCGGTTTTTGCTGTATCTTTAGCGGTGATCTTAATAATTTCCTCCAGAGACATATTGGCCAGATCGGTTCCTTCAATCAGTTTGTTTAAATTATCAACGTAAGCTTTATGATGTTTGCCGTAATGAAAATCAAGAGTATTAGCGCTGATAAAAGGTGACAAAGCATCCTTGCCATATGGTAATGCGGGTAAGCTGATAGCCATAATAATTCAATCTCCTTTTCTCGTTATTTTGTTTAAAATAGGTTGTACTTTGATTTTGTCAATTATTTATTCTTATTGGTTTCTTCAACGGGTTGAATAGCATTGATAGTTTTCATTTTGATTTTCAGCCCAAGTTCGTAAATGAACATAAAAAGAATAAACACTATTGCCGGAAAGGCGGCTTGTTTATTAAAAACAGCCAGCGCTATTCCGCCGGCCAATATGTAGTTTTTTAATGTACCCAGAAGAAGCACAGATATGATTTTTTCTGGAGGGACTCGATAAAAAACACAAATTTTCTCAATGGCATAACCAAGCAAAAAAGTGCTGGCAAAGGCGATTACTGCAATGAAAAGCAAATCCAACGGACGGCGGAAGATCAGATAACGGCTGTTTGCATATAATGCATAGAAGATGATGAAGGTACACCAGTCATTTATTATTTCCTTGTAAGGCTCAAGAATTTTGTCCCAGTCCTTATCTACAGCAATTCTCGATAGGATGAGAGGTAGAACGATTAATTCCAAAACGAGGAGAATGATGCCGTAATAATTCCAGGGGATATATTTGAGAAATCCTATGCCTATTAAAGGTGCTATAAAAATTGCTCCCAAATAAGCGCCGGCCAGGCCGGCAAAAGAAGCTTTTATTTCCGCCCGGAATAGTTTACTCAGAGGCAATATAGATACAGCAGGGGGAACAGCGGCAATTAAAACCATGCCGACCCACAGATTTTCATCGCGGATCAGGAAGATGCTTGACCAAATGATAAAGTTTCCCAGAATAAAGTAATTCATAATATTGCCCCAGATTGCCGGATAGACAAGCGGACCTGGCTTACGAAAAAAACCGCGCGGCATTCGCAATAAAGAAATTGTCAGAATAATGGTCAATGCGGGCAGGGTCAGCATGGAGCCGATATCTGCACCCTGAGGTAAGATCCAGCCGGTCATCCCTGCAAGCAAGAAAAGAATGAGAGGTCGGCTAAAATAATATTTGATTTGAGCCACTGTAATTCACCCCGGTACGGCCAATATTTATTTTGGAGCCTTTACGAAATTACCACCAATAAAGGGTGGCAAGACCTTTGCTTTTTCTCTATTTCACTGGGGCTCCTTATGCCCTTTTTGCAATTATTTGCGCAAGATATTTTTGCAACGGCTTATTCCGAAAATGATCAGAAGAAAGATTACATTGAAGATTACTATAGTTCCTCCCGCCGGCAAGTTCAATAAAAAAGAAAAGATAATTCCGCAGATTACGGACAGGATAGAGAAGATTACAGAAACAAAAATCGTCATTCTGAAGCTGATAGACAGTTGGAGGGAAGTCAAGGGCGGTAGGATCAACATCGCGGAAACCAGCATTATACCTGTAACTTTCATGGCTAAAACAGCAGCCACCGCCGTTAAAATAAACAGAAGGATATTTATTCTTCTTGTATTAATCCCCATGCTTTGGGCCAGTTCTTCATCAAAAGTAACGGCGAAAAGATCATGGTAGAAAAAAATCACGCAACCTACGACAATTAGAAAAATTATGAAAGACAGAAGAAGCTCTGTCTGATTAACAGTCAGAATATTACCGAAAAGATAGCTGAATAGATCAACATTATACCCTCCGGACAAACTTGCCAGAACTATACCCACGGCAATGCCCATCGAGGAAACAATGCCGATTGCTGCATCCCCCTGAATCTTTTTGGAATGGGTAAGTCGGAGAATGACCAGGGAGGAAAGCATCACCAATGGTAAAGCAGCCAGAGTAATGTAAAGGGGACTTATACCGATAAACAGTACCACGGCGACACTGCCAAAAGTTATATGGGCGAGGCCGTCGCCAATCAAGGACATGCGACGTAAAACAAGAAATACTCCCAGGACGGAGCAAACTGCAGCAATGAGCACTCCTGCCAGTATGGCGCGCTGAACAAATGCGAAACTTAATATTTCACCGAGGCTCACTTAAAGATTACTCCTGTCGTGTTGATGGCAAATAATGTGCTGACTGGCCATCCCGAAAAAACCAGCCATGTCCGGTGAGTTGCAGAAATCCTCAAATGTTCCGGAAAAAATAACTTTTTTATCCAGATAGAGAAGATGCCGGGCATAGTTGCCTAAGACTCCGGTGTCATGGGTGATGAGGATGATGGTTGTTCCCTGGTGACGATTTAATTCCTGGGTGAGACGGTAAAAGTTATCTCTCGTTTGCGGATCAAGAGCAGTAGTTGGTTCGTCTAAAATAAGTAGCTCGGGGTTTCCGGCTAGAGCCCTCGCGAGCATAGTTCTTTGCTGTTCTCCGTAGGAAAGCTCACCGATCAAGCGGGAGGAAAGATGTTCGATATCCATTGTCTGGAGCACCTGTTTGATGCCCGGGAAATTTCCTCTACGTTCGACCCCCAACTGAACAATTTCCCGGACAGTACCAGGGAAGTGAGTATTCAGAACGGCCAGGCGCTGAGGCAAATAACCGATTTTATTCCACTTGCGAAAATCAGCCAGAGGCTGACCAAAGAGATGTATATTTCCTTGCGCGGGCTGTAAGATGCCCAGAATATTTTTAATCAGAGTGCTTTTGCCGGAACCGTTTGGCCCTGCTACTCCCAGATAATCACCCTTTTGCACGGCAAAGGAAATGTTCTGCAGAACTTCTATGCCGTTGTAACAAAAGGATAACTTTTCAGTACTGATTATATTCACCGGCATTGCATGCCCCTCTTTAAATTAACCAGATTATCTTCCATGAGTGATAGAAAAGAAACACCATCTGCCATTTCCGCCTTGCTGATTGTATGTCCGTTATTGAGCTTGAGAAGACTGGCCCCTGTTTCCCGGGCAATTGTTTGGGCCAGGCGGGGGTTAATTAAATCTTCGGAATAAATATAGGGCGCTTTTGTATCCTTAATTTGTTGAATCAGCGCCATGATTTTTTGTGGTTCCGGTTCGGAATCGGCCGATACATTATAAACAGAATAATATTTTAAGCCGTATCTATTGGCGAGATATGCAAACGCCCAATGTCCGGCATGCAATATTGTCCGGCTTTTGCATCCGGTTAATCCGGTACGGAATTTATTGTCCAAAGCCGCCAATTTGTTTTTGTATCCGGCGGCGTTTTTTAAATAATAATCGCTGTTCCGTGAATCAATTTTGACGAGAGCGGCGGCAATGTTATCCGCCATTTTCTGGGCATTATTGAAATCAAGCCATATATGCGGATCGAATTTGGAGGAATGCTGATCTTCTTCACCATCACTGCCGGAAACAGGCAACATGATAATGCCGCTGCCTGTTTCCACGGGGAGCAGTTTGTTGTTAGATGAAGTTGCGGCAATCACTTTATATGCCCAGTGCTCCATTTCCATATTTACATAAAGGAATAAATCCGCTTTGCTGATTCTTATTATATCATCCGGTTTTAATTCAAAATTATGGGTATCAGTTGCCGGCGGCAGCAGCATACTTACCTTAACTTTATCGCCGCCGATATTACGGGCAAAGTCATAAAGGGGAAAAATTGTGGCAATTACCAGCAGTTTGTTATCCGGGTGTGCGGTTTCCCGGGAATTCTGACAGGAGAAAATTAAAGGCAGCAATAGGAGAAGATAGATTAAAATCTTTTTTGAAGGCATGTTTTTTCTCATTGTTTAACCGATCTCTTTTGCAACTTGGTTGCATTGCGACAACTGGCGCAAAGTCCTGAAATATTGATCTCGATGTTTTCAATACTATAATCTTTGTCCGGGGTGAGCCAGTGATTGGCTTGTGAAAAAGTAAGCGGTTCCAGACAGGAAAGCGCTGCGCATTTCCGGCAGAGAAAATGCGGATGCACAGGGTTTTTCATTGTTGCCAACTCAAAATAATTGTTGCCGCCGGGTGAAGTTATTTCTCTTATTATCATGTGTTGCTTGAATAAAGACAATATACGATAGATTGTTACTCGATTGATACTGATTTTCGATTCCAATGCCTGCCTTATGCTTTTAATATTAACCGGCACAACAGTGTTCATTAAAATATTTAAAACAGCGAGCCGTTGCGGCGTTTTGGAAAGCCCTGACTTTTGTAATATATGCAAAGTAGCTTTGTCTTTTACATCTGGAGGCATTGTTGTTACTTACCAATAATGCAACTTGGTTGCAATAATTAATTTATGAATAACTGGATAATCATCCTGGTTGATATTCATGCCATTCATGTTAGAATGATTTGCGCTTATAACGGTGGAAATTGAACGAATGAGGCGGTAGTGTCAAAAGTTTTATGAAAACTAGCGCGGATAAATGAAAAGAGAGATAGGATTTGGTTTGGGAGTAAAGGCAGGCGTCTATTCCGGTAGTGTCAAAAGTTTTATGAAAACTAGCACGGATAAATGAAAAGAGAGA
>JANYAY010000176.1 GCA_025361065.1 Deltaproteobacteria bacterium | reverse complement strand
TATGGCCTAAGTTTGCCTGAAATCTTCCGACAAACATTATCGCTATGTCAAATGGCTCTTGCTTTTACTCCCGAACCAAATCCTATCTCTCTTTTCATTTATCCGTGCTAGTTTTCATAAAACTTTTGACACTACCGGAATGAAGATACTGGGGCTCAAACCATCCCCCCTTATGATGCGTTACACAAACCTCTTTTATCATATAATTAATCATTTGTATCAGAATGATCGAGGCAGGAATTATCGAGGAAACAACATACCTTATTACGGATCGAAAGGGTGGATACCAATTGCAGTCGTTGGATGCTGCATTAGCAGGAAGAAAGACACGCTCTCATCGACCCCATCAACGCACGACCATTCCGCGGACGTGACCGCGGTTGATGGCCTCTGCGGCCATACTTAATTTGACCTCCCGGTCTCGCTCCTCACTTTTTGATCTCCCCGGGATTCCTGAAGCAGCCGTTTTGGCGTTCGCACCGTAGGGCAAAAACAGGACACCGTCAAAAAGGGGGGCCAGATCGAGACTGCGCTGAAAATCTTCAACCGTCTCGGTGGGAAAACCGACGATAAAATGCGTGAACAGTCTTGTTGCCTGATTCTCCTGTTTGATTTCCGTGACAACCCTGCTGATTGCTCTCAAATCATAATCTCTGTTCATGAGCTTAAGAATTCTTTCGGAGCCGCTTTGCAGGGGCAGGCAGGTATACGTAATCCGCCCGGAGGCTATGAAGCGTCGCAATTCGGGGTAATATCGCAAAAACAGCCCGGGGAATATGGTATATATTTTGAGCTTCAATAATTCATCGGCGGCAAACAGGGCTTTTGCCAACCAGGCGATATCAGTGTCGATATCGTGGCCGTAGGAACCGCAATCGTCGGCCAGCAGCGTTATCTCCCGCAACCCTTGTGCAGCCAGATTGCTCACCTCCTGGCAGATGCGCGCAACCGGCTTGCTTTGCACAAACCCTTTGGCGATTTTTATATTACAGTAACTGCAGAAGTTCGAGCATCCCTGGGCGATCTGAATATACGCTTGATTAATCTCACCTTGCATCTCCGGTGTACAATGGGGCAAAAGAGTGGGGAGAGATGCGCTATCCCCGCATGAATGTGTGCAAGTGAACAACTCGGAGAATCGGGAAATTTCCTTCGGGCCGATTAGCGTCAATCCGGCGATTTGCCCGATGGTTTCGGAAATTTTCATCAGGCAGCCAAAGACGATTATATCTTTGCCTGTATATTTTTCCCGGATGCTGCGGATAAAGTGCATGTTCTCTTCAGCTGTGCGATCCGTATAGGCACAGGTGTTGACAACAACAATATCGCTTTGCTCCAGAGTGTCCGCAAGCCGGTAATGATTGATTACAAAGAAATGCCGGATCAATTCAAACAAGTATGAATTATTCAGACAGATCCGCGCGCAGGCCCAGGTTAAAAATACTCTGCTGTCTGTTCCATATTTCTTCTCTTTCATTGAACTTTCTCCGGCCGGGTTGCCATCTTTGGCTAATTCCAACTCTCCGTCAAAGCGCTGTCTGTGGCGTCATTGTCGGCATCACAAGCGCAGGTCATAAGGCGCCGCATAGTTCCCGGTATAAAAATGAACTCTGCTCCAATCCTCGAATGTCGCCGGCGCAACGAAACCCTCCCGCAGTGCGACCTCATAAAGGGGCGTCCCGGGATAAGGCGTGTACGAGTTGAGCTTCCAGATTACAGCCCGGGGGTTATCGCTTTTCAAGCGATCGATCAGCGCCAGCGTCTGTGCGAAGTCATCTTTGGTTTCCGTCGGGAAACCCGCCATAAAGCTATAGTGCGGCTTAATCCCCAGGTCTTGCAATTTCCGATTAAGTTCGATGACCATTTCCTTCGTAATCTGCTTGTTGATCAGTTGCAGAATCCGAGGAGAGCCCGACTCCACGCCAAAAAAGATACTGACTATGCCCTGCTGCTGCAAATCCCGCAGGGTTTGATCTTCCATCTGCAGCACACTGTCCACCCGCGAGGAACAGATTGCGTCGAAAAACAAACCGTTCTGCCGGCATTGCGCAAACAGTTCCATCGTCCTGTCTGTGTGCAGGAGAAAATTGGCATCAAAAAAATTGATCAGGCTCGGCGCAAATTGCAGGGCATCTTTTATCATGGTGAGGACATCATCGAGTGGCACTTCAACATATCGCGGATGGATGACTTTTTCCGCGCAGAAGGAACAGTTCCGCGGACAGCCGAATGACGACACAATGGGAATGACTGACAGATTGCCGTATTTGCGAACCAGGGAATAAGGAATCACGCGGGTTTTGACAGCTGCTGCCGGAGATCTATTCACTGTCATCCGTCCTGCTTCCTTGGAGCCCGTTTGCGTGAAACCCTGAACGGGCCGGCCATCCTTCAGCGCCATAACGAGGTTCAGGAAGGGAGATTCACCTGCGCCGATCACGACATAATCAACCAGATCAGACGCAAGCGTCTGCTCCGGCAGTATGGTTGCATGCGCCCCACCGATGACAATCGGGACGCGGGATCTTGGCCTGACGAATTCGGCAATAGCTTTTACCTGGTCGATCTGCGGCCCAGTGATGCAGCTAATCCCGATACAAATAAGATCCGAACCCAGACGGCTTTCTAAAACAGCCGGGAAATCTTTTTCCAACCTCTGATCGATGATCTCAACATTAATTTTATTGTCCAGGAGGGGTTGGGCGATATACAGAAGAGACAGCGGGATAAGATCCATCTGCCCCGCATCCGCCGCGGGATATATTAAAAGGACTCTGTTTTTCATGATAGGGACTTTCCTTTATGCGTCACAGATGAAATTCCGGAAGAAATCAAAAAATGCCATAGTAGCCGCTCTTCTCTATTATCAAAAGATCACCTTCCATCCGGTAATCGAACCCTACGTCATACTGGAGGTGGTCCAGGCGGGATCTGTTTTCTTCCACAAATGCGCAAAGTTCCCCGGGGTATTGCAGCGCTTTTAGAAAAAAGATCAGCTGGTCCACATTGATCCCGGAAAAATAGATGCAGTCGCTTTGCTGCTTGTTGGCGAGACAGATGGTCTTGCATTCCCGCAGCTCCGGCCAGAGGATTCGATCTATATCGATAAATGCCGCCCCCACTTGGGCCGAACAACATATCTTGGCAATTACTTCATCGCGCTGGCGCTGTGGGTCGAAAAAGAAATAAAAATTCTCCAGCCTGGCCTTGTCGCCGGTCAGAGAGTAACAGATTCCGGAAGACACGGTACTCCCCGGATTGCCGATGTACATGTGAATCTCGTCGAGGGATCGGGAACCCGAGACGAGATCGTTATTAATGTCGATGGAGAACATGAAATAGTGGTGATTTTCATTCACGCGGACATTGCAGCCCCCGATAAACGGTTCCAAAGCCTTGAGCACTTTGCTCATGGAACGTTCTCTCTGTCTCCGGCGGTAATCATAAAAATAAAACTCCCACCCGATTTTCCCCTGAAAGTGTTTTAGCCCCCAGACGGTCATGGACATGCCGATTTCGCGGCGGATGGCCTGCACCAGAGCGAACATCCGTTCATCGACACCGGCCATCTCAAACGAATGAAACAGCAGGTTGACGGACCGAAACTTGTTCTCCCAGGGAACCAGGGGACGATACTCCCACAGGCAGTAATTGTAGAATAGATCCTGATTGGTTATGAATTCTTGTATCGCCATACATTTCCTTTCGCCAAAGTCATACCGGTGAACGAGACTGTGTCGTAATAGAAAAAGTGCTATCAATAGCGTCATGCCGATGAATACCCTAAAGGGCACGCGAATCGGCATCCAGACGTCGTCCCGACGAAGGAGACTGTGTCGCAATAGGATAAATTGCCATTTCGTGTCCTCCGCTGGCGGAGGTGTCACGAGGTGACGGAGGTGGACCAAGGAGTGCCAATGTGTAACTTATTAATATTACAGCCACTTAAAAAACATCCACCCCCTTGCCCCCGCCAGCGGGGGACA
>JANYAY010000062.1 GCA_025361065.1 Deltaproteobacteria bacterium | reverse complement strand
GAATTACCGGTTCAATTTTGCCTACCTGCTTTGGCGTTATCGTATAAAGATAATAGGTGTAAGGATCACCGGCATAATTCTTACTGGAAATGGCAAAAGTATCTTGTCCGCGGAGGATCTTTTCATCTTCACCGCCGCCCCACAAGGAAACCCCAATCATCATATCGGGAAACTGTTTACGGTCAATTTTAATCAGACCATTAGTGGCGCAATACGTGGGCAGGCGCTTGTAGAAAGCTTCAACGCGGTCCATGCAAAGAGTCGGCTCGCCGCCGATCAAAATCGCCAGATTTACTCCGCGCGCTTTTTCGCGATCGATAAAATCTTCCCATTTTTTTATATCCATTTCTTCTTCCGCCGCCTTATGTTCTCCCGAAGAAAAGAAGAAACAGCCCTTGCAGCGCAAATTACAACGGTTGGTCACATCGTATATGGAACTGCGGATATTAAGACTGGAAATTCGTCTGTATCGTTCGTGCCAGTCTTTATCTAATAATGTACTAACTGTTTTCATCAACTTGTCCTTACTTATATCAATATCAAACAAAGCGCTGTCTTTGTCGGCAATGACTTTCTTAACTTATCGCCGCATGCGGCGGATTTATAATTTCCGCGCAAAGATTTTCGCCTTTTTCATAACCCATCACCCAGACCGCCAGATAAGTATCCACATAATCCAGCCAGGATTGAAAAGTGGCCAGGGTATTTACATGGCGATAGAGCCTGGCTGTAACAACCGCCGATCCTGCGGCATAATGCCGGCAATCGGCGCAATCCGTATCCGGTACGCAACAGGCAACGGATCTGTCCCAGGTCAAATCTGTTCGATACTGGCGGAATGACCGCCCCAGACCGATATCCTTGGAGGGGTTCTGGCGGGGATAAGAGCAGGTGTAAAGATCGTGCAAACCATACTTATGCGTATGCGCCACGGCATTATATACGGAATAAAGAACATTTTGCGGATACTGATTTAAGAGATCAATCATTGCCTGCCGTGTGCGCTCGAGCGACTCATCCGTATGACGTAAGGGCCCGTTATAACCTACCGGTGACGAAAAAACATTGAATGTCAATTTACAATCTTCGGCAGCCAGATTCCGGGCAACCTGATGTACTTCATCAATATTTTCCCGTGTAAATGTATAAACAAAAACGGCCCGTTGATCATTTTTATAATTCTCAATCTGTTTTTTCAACAGGTTCCCGGCTTTGCGCACGCGCAGGCTGGTTTCGTCATTGCCCCAGGCAGAAATATGAATTTTATAGCCGATAGATTCCGGTATCTTCTTTAGACCATTGGTGGCAATGCTGCCTCGCGGCATTGCCTGATAACAGACATCCAGCAGCTCCGGCACCAGTGAGGGCTCGGCTCCAGCCAGAACAACATAAGTGATACCACGTGCGGCCTCGGCCTGCATCAGATTGCTCCATGCCTGAGCATCACTATTCTCTGCGGCAAACTGCTTTTCGCCTTCATAATAATAGCAACCGTCACAACGGAGATTGCAGCGATTACTCATATCGTAAGTGGATTCACGCAGGAAAAAATATTTTCGGACTTTTTCCCAGCGTTCCTTCACTTCCGGCTTAGCTAACAGATCAGAAAATTTCGGTTTGACCGGTTCGACGGCAGCTTTATTGTTAATAATCATAGACATATTTCTATTGATTAACTCTCTGTGGAGAGCTTTCCCTCAATATATTCAGCAATCAGCCGAACAGTCTTCAATTTTGGATAGTCATCTTCATCTATCACTATTTTGTATTCATCCTGCAAAACTAAAGCGATAGTTGCCAAATCCATGCTGTCAATACCCAACTCATCGATTAAATCCAACTCCGGGCTGAATGTATCTGCAGTTACATCTTCCAGCTTGAGTTCTCCAATGATTATTTCGGCGACGTGCCTTATAATGCCTTTTATATCTTTACTTTCAGGCATCATTACCTCCTTTTTCACTTATTTATCTTTTTATCTTTACGGCTTCAATCAACCCGCTGCAAATAACATTTTCGCTACTTACAACTTTAAACGAATATAAAGTCTTTTCACCCGATTGGTCACCGCTTATAAGTACCGACAGATTTTCTCCCGGCCGCACAGGCTTTGTAAATCGCACTCTCTTCAATGTATCCAGCCTGATTTCTTCGCTTCTTTTTCCGGCATCCTGGACAATAGCCTGCCAAACCAGGTGAATTAAAGCCATTCCCGGCAGAATCGGCTCTCCGGGGAAATGCCCGGAAAACCAGAGAGAATCGGCAGGCACAAAAGCTCCCGCCTCTATCTGGTTTTGCTCTTTTGCCTGCACCTCTTCGAGCAACAGCCAATGATCTTCCACAAACCATCCTTTATAATCTTAATCTAATAACATTGTTTCATATCACCGATTGTTTTTCCAATCAAAATTTTTTTAAGGTGAATGATTAATTTTCCCCCTCAATCATTATTTCTTTGCCGATTAAAGTGGAAAGCGGCACCACCTTGAGCCCCTTGGCTTTAAGCCCCGATAACAGATTTTCTATCTCTTTTAACAAAATTTGCGAATCTTCCTCCCGGTGAGGCTCTACATCATGCAACAAGATGATATCATCGGCTTTTACTTTTTTCAGGATTTTCCGGCTCAAGTCTTTTACCCGGCGATTTCCTGCATCGACTGCACGACAACTGAAGGTTATGCAATACATATCTAATTTTTCCAGTAGAGGCGCCAGTTTAGGATTAACTATTCCCACCGGCGGGCGAAAAGCAAGTGTATATACTCCTATATTCTGTAATACTTCCTGGGCATTTGAAATTTCCTGATAAATTACCTTGGAACTTCTGAGCATCAGAAAAGGGTCATGATGGAAGGAATGATTGCCGATGGCATGGCCTCGGGTAATTATCTCTTTAATTATTTCCGGCATGCGGACAGCATTGAGACCGGTAACAAAAAAAGTTGCCGGCACCGCATAACGATCCAACAGATCAAGAATTTGTCTTGTAACCGGCTGGGCCGGACCATCATCAAAAGTCAGGGCTACCAGGTTTTTTCCGGTTTTACCGCGATTGATAACCGGACCCAGAAAGTTTGTTTCCGGGAAAAAAGAAGCGGCGACACAAAGAATAACATAAAAAAGAGCAAAGGCAATCGTCAGCAGTGGATTAATAAAAAAAGACACTGCTGCTGACATCAAAATTATTATTCCCGCGACCTGCGCCGGAGAAATGTTTTTTTGCTTTACCTTCATTAATGATCTCACGAAATTTTTAAAAAAGGGTATTTTACGAGGTCGTCAGCGTCAGGAAATCAGGTGCTCCCATAAGGGGCCACTAAATCCGCGTTCATAAAGTCTGGGAAGAATCTTGGTTGCCTTATTTTCGCCAGATCCGACTATCCAATTGAATCGCCCACCGGCATGTTCTTCCACTGTTTGCATAATCTCCCGGTCAGTTATGTGTGGCGACCGGTAAAACACCGGTGACAAAAGGTTTTGCGAAGCTTTGATCTGGCCTTCCTGCAGGGCAATGTCATATAGGGCCGTATGAGGGTAAATGCGGATACCGCAAAAAAAGAAGAAAACAGACTTTTTTAATTTTTCGGCATTATCTAGTGTTTCCCTCAGCGTTTGTCTGTTTTCACCGGGCCCGCCTAAAAGAAAATAATGGGCTATATGTAATCCGGCTTTTAGCGCCTGACTGTGCGCCTCAAAAACATAATCGGCGATAAAAGGTTTTTGCAGATTGCTCAGCATCTTACCGGATAGCGACTCAGTACCAAATTCCACATGGCTCAGTCCCGCGTCGGCAAGCAGTTGAAAATAACCGGGGGGCGGTATAGTTGGTGCAAAAAAACCTCCCCAGGGTATCGAAATACCACTTTTGATGAAAGCTTTAGCAACTTCGCGGCTGTGATCATAACTGGCATTAAAAGCCGAATCGGTGATAAAAATATATTTTGCTCCGGCATCCTGTAATTTTCGGGCGTCACGTGCTATATCCTCCGCCGGGTAAAACCGCATTTTGTTTCCTTCAATATGCGGATAAGTACAGTAACTGCAGCGGTAAGGGCAACCCCTTTTAGTCTGCAGATTCAGCATTCCTCCGTTGACCAGATAAAATTTTGCCGGCGATATTTCCGGATCAAAGTGCCGCTGAATTTCATTTTCCCAAGGTTCATAAACAATCCGGGCAGTTTCTTTTGTGACAATTCCCGGCAAAGATTGCACATCGGCATTGTTGGCCAATGCCTTTAAAAGAAGAGGCAATTTTTCTCCTTCACCGGCAATGCCATAATCGGCATCCAGTGCCTGCATGAATTCCCTGGGAAAGATCGTGAAACCGCTGCCGCCGAGAATTATCCTGGCCCCGGAATTATCCCTGATTTGTTGTAATATGATTTTATATTCCGTAAGGAAGTCACGGCTGTTGATTGTGTCCGTATTATCGATGTTGCGTATTGATACCCCGACAAAATCGGGAGAGAAATCCTTGACTGCTGCTCCCAGCCCGGAAGGTGAATCAAAATCATTTATATCCACTATTTTTACATTATACCCGAAACCGAGAGCACCGGCGACGTAATCAAGTCCCAGCGGATATACGGGATAGGGTTCCTTCAAGGCGTTGGCCGAGACAAGTAAGATTTTCATAATAGAGGCAACCCTTAAATAACGACCGCGCAACAATCGCGTATGCTGTTTATCACTCCGCGTAACCTCTTGCCACCTCTTGTGACCTTTAGGTTATTAGGTTATCAGGTGGCCAGGTATTTTACCGGGTCGTTAAATCTTTTTAATCCCGCTGCTGCGGGACGAGCGTTAATTCTCGTGAGCTCGCTCGCGATATAATGACGTTCATTTCATACCTCGACATCTTGCTGCGAGGCGGTTGATTTATTCGACTTTTTTATGAGTTCAACTTAAATTGAAAGCTGCAAGAAATTTAGCATTGCCCAAGCTCCCGCTTAAGCCTTTCGTTGCTGTTTTTCCAAGATATACGTGGACAAAGCCCGCACTGATGCAAAAACTTTGGCACCCAGTTCTTTGCTTTCAATTTTGATGCCGTAGTCCTTCTCAATCATCATTACCAGTTCCAGCACATCAATAGAGTCAATGCCTGTATCCCCACCCACTAATTGGGCATCATCTTTAATGTCCTCGGGTTTGACGTCCATTAATCCCAGTGTCGAAATAATTTTAACCTTTAGCTCCGCTATCATTCCATCTAGTTGATTCATTTAACACCTCTTCTTATTAACCTTTCGGCTGTTCGCTTCCCGGTCCTTCCGGTGGCAACGAATAGGGGGCTTTTGCCTCATCGCCTAATATTTTTTCCAAAATAATCCGGGTAAGCCAGCGGTTTAGCGCGATAAAATATTTCGTCCCGGCTATCTTCATGCCAATAATGAACATTAACGTTGAAATGCCATATAGCAGAAGCCCGCCGATAATGCCAATTAAAGGTTTGTTCATTGATGCAGCAATTGCACCGAAAGCTACTACTGTAGGCAGGCCAATCGTATAGCTCAAAACGGTTAAAATTATACCGATAATTATCGGCAGCGTGATCTTTTCTTTAAAAGCACTCAGGTCGGCATGCTCGTCAATAGCTTGGCGGCAAAAACTTTTCCGGGCAAAATAATGAGCCATTTTTTTTAATATACTCACAACAATTCCTGCTCTTTATCGTATTTCAGGAGAGTATTAAATGATAGCTTGAAGTGGGTAATAATTTCAAGAAAATTCCCTGGTTTTCTTCTCATCTGTTCACTTTTTGGAAAGCTCAAAAATGCCGCATCCGTAGTTGCAGGAGAAATTTTTATTTATGCGGCTTTTTTCCAGAGAAACATTGCTAAATAAATCACCATTATCATCAACATACGAAAAGGAATCAATTTTGTACCGGTCGCCGATCAAACCCAAGAGATAATTTATAGAAAATACTCTATGTGCATTGAACTCAATTCTTTGTGGACCGATAGGAACGGAAAAATATAATTTTCCACCCTTCTTTAACGTTTTATATATATTATCCCAGCCGATAAGATGTCCATCATAATTAATTTCGTCACCATATCTGCCCAGCCCAAAATGTTCCAGAGCATGTAAACAGGAAAGTGAATCGCAATAATCCTGCAAAATGAAATTTTCATCGATCAAATTAAAACGCCGAAAATGAATATTTTGGATAGTATTGGAAAGCTCCCGGATATCAAAAACTTCTATTTCGCGGAAGGAAGCCACATGAGCAACAAAACCGTCTATTCTTGACCCGATATCAACATGCTTTACCGGATTATTTTTGAATACCAGACCTGCAACAAGCAGATCCTGATGGAAATAATGGCCCGATGCAACGCCGCTTTCATTTTCAGCATCTTCCAGGCAGGGATATAATTTACCAAAAGGGAAATTCGCCTTGCTATTTTTCGCCTGATTTTTCATTTCCCGATAACTTTTCCAAAAATCAGGCAGACGCCTCAGGTAAACTGAAATTGAGGTTCCTTTAATAAACACACGAATTTGCATTAACGATCAAATCTCCTCAATTGTTATCTTTCCATTATTCCGCCAACTGAATTTTTTGATCTGACGGGGTAGTCCTTGTAGGCAATATTTTTGAATATTCCCGTTTTCGCCTGCGAAACTACAGCAATCAACTCATCATCGACAAATATTTTACCGTCGCCGATAACAACTGTTGCACCGGAATCTTTCAACTGCGAGTAACGCCGGACGTCTATTTCGTAACGAACACATTTATTAAATGGTCGAATCTGACCGTTAAAAGAAACCTCGCCGCAGCCAAGCGCCCTTCCGGAACCCAGAGAGCCACGCCAAAGACAATAGAAGCCTAACAATTGCCAGACAGCATCAACACAAAGGCATCCCGGCTGCACCGGGTCACCAGGCATGTGGCATTGAAAGTACCAGGCATCCATACGAACGTCCTGTTCGGCAATAATTTGCCCTTTCCGGCCGTCACTTTCTATCTTCAGCACCCTATCCACCATCAGAAAAGGAGGAGCCGGGAGCCGGGCATCAAAATGCTGCGGAGGGTCTGAAATCGTAGTCCCATAGGCCATACCCAGAATCTCGGCAAAATTAAAATGATCTCTGATCATAAATTCTTGATAATTCATCATTTTGGTTTTCTCTTTCTTTTTTATAGCCGCGGCAACCACTAACGGCAATGAAGTATAAGAGAAATCATGTTTTGTCAAAAGAAAATTCTTTATCCCTAAACTCCTTCGGCCATCAGCCTAATCCCCTGCTTGAATATTTAATAGCGCAGAAACCAGTTTTGAGTTATACAGCTTTGAACAATCATATTTACTTTCAACTAGGAGCAGAAAATGAATAAAGTTGTATTGCGTAAAATCACTTATGGACTCTATATTATTTCCTCCGGACGAGATGGCAAATTCAACGGCCAGATTGGCAATACAATGTTTCAGGTAACAACTGATCCGGCAACTATCGCGATCAGTATAAATAAAGAAAATTACACACATGAATTGATTAAACTAAGCCGTAAGTTTTCCGTTTCGATCCTCGCCAAGACTGCGCCGATGACACTGATCGGCCTTTTTGGTTTTAAAAGTGGCCGCGACGTAAATAAACTGCAAAACATAAAAATAAAGACAGGTGTAACCAATGTACCGATAGTTCTGGACTATTCCATTGGCTATTTGGAAGCAGAATTGATGAGTGAATTAGACTGCGGCTCTCATACAATTTTTGTCGGTCGGGTCGTTGATGCCGATGTAACGGGCAATGATGAACCAATGACTTATGACTATTATCACAATGTCAAAGGTGGCAAAGCGT
Organism: Deltaproteobacteria bacterium; assembly: GCA_025361065.1. Taxonomy (GTDB): domain Bacteria; phylum Desulfobacterota; class Syntrophia; order Syntrophales; family Smithellaceae; genus MVRV01. The sequence goes on along the minus strand of JANYAY010000062.1, from coordinate 3,736 downwards.
CGAAAAATGCACCGACCTACGTCAAAGACGAACCTGATGTAAAACAAGAGCAGACGGCTACTGCAGCCCGCTATGTTTGCTCTGTATGCGGTTATGTTTATGACCCGGTTAATGGTGATCCGGACGGTGGAGTGGCTCCGGGGACCAGATTTGAAGACATTCCCGAGTCCTGGGTTTGCCCAGTCTGCGGAGCCGCCAAAACACAATTCGAGAAAGAATAGTTGTTCCCATCCTCAATCAAAACCTGCATCTATGTTGGCCTCGCCATCGGCCTTCAGCGTCTGCCAATACAACAGACGACTGCCCCTCATTATGCCGGTTCACCTTTCCCCGTATTGATCTCATCTTTAATTTAAACAGAAAAACAATAATCAGGGTGTTAATTTATTTTTCCATAATTGAGCATTTCGCAATTAAACGGTCTTCAATTGGTAATGATCGATCTGCATTGCACTGAAACAAGGCCCGTCCTTCATCTAGCCGCACTCTTGAGAAGCAATATCTTATCAAAAAAACATTGCATTCTTGTTTGTGCAATGCAAAATATTCGCCGGGAAATTCTTTGGTCATTACGGCATGTTATATTTTTATCATATCCATAAATACATATTATTAAACGTTAATATATTTAACATCTTTAATAATAGCTGATAAAAATAAATTGATGCGCTGCAACATATTCCCTTGACAAAGCCTCTCGACATTGCTACTTTAAGTACAAATAAAACGAAGAGGAGTATTAGAAAATGGAACAGACAAAAATTAAACAACAAATAACCGGCTTTTACAAAACTACATACGACAATAGTATCGACGCGATGAACAAAATACATGACCAGACAGAGAAGATGGTTAATCTTTCTTTGGAAAAGACACCTTGGATTTCCGAACAGAGCAAGAATTTCGTTAGTACATGGACAAAAGCTTATCGGAAGGGATATGACGATTTTAGAGCGGCAGCGGATTTGCAGTACAAAAAATTTGAAACAATGTTAATTTCGGGAGAAAAGGCCAATACAGTAGAGACCGTAAACAAAAGAAAGAGCTCCTAAGATACTTCATTGTACTGGATTCATAGAGGGGTTGCCTCAACGCATCCCCTCTCTTAATTAAATTAATCCAATTCTAAATCAGAGCTCTATTTATGTCGGCAATAAAACCCTGCAAATAACTTGGAAACCTAAAAGTCACCCGGGGTTGCGCCTGCGAAGTTGCCTATTGCCGGCCGCCTTAATATCATCTTTGATTTGAAAAATGGAACAAGCTTCTATCGGGAGTATAATATGCCGACTTCATTTTTAACCGCTGTTCCTCATGTGGTAAAGAGCATGGAAATAGCTAAAGTACCGGTCAAGACCGGCTCAACGCTTGCTTTATTGAGCGATCAGATTCTGTCCTGGGAATTCGAATTGATCAAGAATGTCAACAATAGCAGTTGGGGCCTCACCCGCAATTTGCTGCCCTTACTAGGACCATTCTATAAGCAAGTTTATACCGATCTTGCAGAAATCTCTCGTGAAGGCACGAACAACCTGATCAATTTGGTCCATAATAAAATGACGGACCAAGTCAGTCATTACCATCAGGAACGGCAGGGAGAACTTGAATTCATCAGTCTTTTTACCGATGATTTGCCACCTCAGGACTGGATGATCCAGAGCGAGTACCGGAAGGAACTCATGGATCTGCCCAGTCTAAAACTCATTGATATTTCCGCGGATGTCCCCCATGAAATAGAGAATTATACGGTTGTATTTGCCCCCCGTGCCGGCCACCACTCCAATATTGCCGAACAGGTTGCTGTTTACATGCGGGATCACGGGATGACTCATATGGCGATTGTAGAGCAAAAATGCGCCGAAGATATTCCGCTTTACGTCAACGGCAAGCGGCATCATGAAGATTTTGTAAGCCAGATCGAACAGTATCGACAGATTCTGGAACATGTCCGGGCACTGACCGGCCATCCCGCCCATCTGGTGGCGATCTATCAGCCTGGACCGCTGTTGATGATGACCCTGATTCTTCACCCGGAACTGGGAAAGACCTTTGGATCCGCCGGTGCGCCGATGAACACGGAAGGAGAACGAGGTTCACTGACTGATTTTGCCCGGACCATGGGGGAGAAGTATATCGATAATCTGATCAAACTGTTCGGCCATACAGTTTCTGATAAACATGTAGGGGTAGGCCGCAAATGCTTTGATGGGCGCTTGCAGATTCTTGGTTTTTATCTGCTGGGGATAGATCAGCACATGACCAATTTCAAAAAATTGCTCTCAGACCTGAAAAAAGGCAACCGTCCGGAAGCGGAACGCCAGAAGGCATTTTACCAGTGGTATAATTATGCCCATCATTTTCCTGCCAGTTTTATCCGGGACACCTATAAAAAAATATTTATCCGGAATGAGCTGATTAACGGCACGCTCAATATTGACGGGCATACGATCGGGATTAAGGACTATCCGGCGCAGACACCCATATGGGCAATCGGCGGCTCGGAAGACAAGATCGCGCCACCCCTTCAGGCAACAGGACACATGGATTTAATTGACAATGTGACGCCGGAGGAGAAATTGACGCTCATCTGTGAAGGCGGTCACATGGGACTGTTTCGCTCAGCCAAAATCCTCCGGGATTATTACAGTCAGATTGTCCGGTTTCTTCTGGAACACAGCGACAGACGGACTGCCGGATGATCTCAATGCCCGGCATCTGTGAGATTTCCTTCTCACGTCATTATGGTTTTTATCAGCCAGCTATGTTTGCTTTGCCTGTGTTACCGACAAAACGTAATTCAAGAATGCATAGTTACGACGATTTGCATGGTGATTTATTTCTTTCCCGAAAAAATCCGGCATTCCTGCCGACTACCTCCCTACTCTAATGAAAATCAATGAATCACTTGCAAAAAAACAATTGACATAGAAATAGTGCATCCCTATATATTATACAGAGGAAAGGAATGGCTGATCAAAAATGATGAGAAGAAATCTTAGATGGTTAATTTGTTATGCAGTCATGCACGGTATGATATTCTGTTTTGCCAATCATGGATACACTCAAGAAAACCAAATAAACAAAGGTACGACAGATGATGTTCTCGCTGCTGACTTTACCTTAAGAGATATAAAAGGGAAAAATCACCGGCTCAGTGATTATAAAGGGAAGATCATTTTATTGAATTTCATGGCTACATGGTGCCCCGAATGCAAAACAGCAGCCTCTTCTTTAAAGGCAATGTATGGTAGGTATAATCAGAAGGGGTTAATCATGTTAAATATAGATATTATGGAGAGTGAGGAAAAGGCAGCGGCTTTTTCCAGAAAATATGATGTACCCTATCCTACCCTGTTGGACAAGGACGGAACAATTGGTAAAAATTATGGAGTAGTTGGCGTACCGGTCAAAGTTCTTATTGACAGGGAAGGCCGCATTATCTGCTGGAATTGCCGTTCCCTGGATAACCTGATAGAGAAGCAGCTGGAAAAGAATGTGAAATAATCTGTTTCTCTCCATCCCCTGATCAAAGAAACGCAAGAAACATTCTTCCCCAAAACACTAATACCCAGTGACAGATCACTGGGCATTAGTGTGAGGTCGGTCGTCAATAGTGGACACCAAAGTATTCATGCTGCAAGCAGTTTTTCATAGAACCATCGTTCAAAAGCAGCCGGAGAAAGAAACCCAAGTCTGGACTGCTTTCTCTGCCGGTTATAAAAAATCTCGATGTATT
>JANYAY010000056.1 GCA_025361065.1 Deltaproteobacteria bacterium | reverse complement strand
TTTATGGCCTAAGTTTGCCTGAAATCTTCCGACAAACATTATCGCTATGTCAAATGGCTCTTGCTTTTACTCCCGAACCAAATCCTATCTCTCTTTTCATTTATCCGTGCTAGTTTTCATAAAACTTTTGACACTACCACTGTATCACTTTTACGCAGGTGGCCGCGCAGTCGATTACCCACGCTTTGCAGTACCAGATCACCGATATCGTGTCCCAACGAATCATTAATAAGTTTGAATTCATCTAAATCCAGCATCATAACGGCAAATTTTTTATTACTTCTCTGGGCAACCGAAATAGCCAAATTCAGCCGGTCATTGAAAAGCAAACGATTTGGCAATCCGGTAAGTGCATCGTGATAGGCCATATGTAAAATTGTAGCTTCAGCCTTTTTGCGGTCATCGACATCCCTGACAATTCCGCGAAAGCCAATCGGGTGTCCGGATAAATCCCTTATCAATGATAACGAAATCTCTATTTGCCTTTTAAAGCCTTCCTTGCTGATAATTTCGAAATCCGAACATTTTTCCGGGAGACCAGTCCGGTAAACTTTTCCGCCAAGCTTGATAAGCTTACCGGCAGTTTCCTTATCCATGAATTGGCGATGTTTCATCCCTATCAATTCTTCCTGCGTATAACCAAATATTTTACGGCAAGATTCATTAAAGAAAGTAAGCCTGCCTTTTAAATCAATCTCATAGTATCCGTCTTCAATATTTTCCAAAATTGTCCGGTAGCGTTCTTCACTGGCCTTCAGCGCTTCTTCGGCCTTTTTGCGGTCATCGATATCCACATAATTGCCAAGTATCTCCCTTTTCCCATCATAAAAAATGGGAATTGCAGTTTCCATGGCCCACTTAATCTGGCCGCTTTTGGTAATTGTCCGGAACTCATAGGGTTTTATCCGCTGCATTTTGAGCATTTTTATTGCATTTTCCCTCGCGGCGGCCTGATCATCCGGATGAATTAATGATAACGATTCCATCCCTATGAGTTCATCGTTACCATATCCGACGAACTCTTCAAATTGGGGATTGGCGAAACGGAATTTGCCGTCACGGAGAATATAAATTCCTACCGGGGAACTGATAGCCAATATTTTGTAAAACTCTTCTTCGCGCTTGCGTTCGGTAACGTCGCGCACAATGCAATGTAAAATCATTTTGCCTTTTAGCTCTAAACAATTGAAGCTTACTTCGGCATCAAAAACAATGTTGTTTGATTGGCTGAGCTTCCATTCAAAAAATTGTGATTCGCCATGCAAAGCATTATCTATTATTTGTCTTATTTTCTTTTGGGAATCAGAGCCGTCCGGTTGCTTTGGCGGTAGATATTTCTCCAGGGAATGGTTAATTATCTGATCGCGGTTACAGGCAAACATTTCCAGTGTTTTATTATTACAATCAACTATTTTGTCTCCATCCAGAAGAAAAATGGCGTCACTGGCGGACTCAAATAATGTATAAAAATTAGTTCCCGCGACGTTGCTTAAATCATTGGGTTTTTCCATGTTCGAAAGAGGCAGGGGGTTATCTTCCAGCCGATGGGACGATTTTTCAGTTCTCGTGCTGTCATTCATATTGGCTGCATTACCCCTCTGATGCAAGCTAATTTTCACAATTGAGTACATCCATACCTTTTTTATGTCAAATAGTTTATTCTATATTCATCTTATAAGCCTGATCGCATCAGCATTTTATTCATGTTCAAGCAAGGCAATGACTTCAATATGCTGTGTCTGGGGAAACATATCCAAAGGCAGAAGGCTTGAAAGATTATAGCCGGAATCAGTTAAAAGTTTGACATCCCGCGCCTGCGTCACCGGATTACAGGAAACATAAATAAGCCTTTGCGGCTGCAAAGCCTCAATGGCTTTAAGAACTGATTCGCTGCAGCCAAAGCGCGGCGGATCAAGGATCAGCAAATCTATTTTTCCTGACAGCGTTAAAAATTCCCCTCTTAATAATTCTTCTCCCGCATCTCCACAGACAAACTTTATATTTTTTATATTTTCCTTTTCGGCGTTCATTTGAGCAAACTGCACCGCCTTGGGGTTTGATTCAATCCCGAAAATTTTTCTGGCGAAAGGCGCCAGAAAAAGGGAAAAAAGACCACAGCCGCAATAGACATCAACCACTGTATTTAATTGACCGGATAATGCTTTCAGGATAACTTCATCCACCATAGTTTCTGTTAAAAACAAGTTATTCTGAAAAAATCCATCGGAAGAAACAAAAAATTCTTTACCTTTGACCACACGCCTGATTTGCCCCTTTTTGCCGGTGTGCTCGCCCGGCAAATCAGACCAGATAGTCCGACGGGTAGCCTTTCCCTTGCGGCCGGATGCATTTTCTCTGATCCTGCCGATTTTATCATTTATTGTTTCTTCCATAATTTCACAGCGTTTAATATCCACAATTTTGCTGCCGGAAATGTCAAGAAAACCCAGTTTGGGTCCCGCAGGTGATATGATCTGATGACATTGCGCCTTGCCCCGGTAATGATAGCTGGGCGAGGAAGGCACGGCCGCTGAAACCAGTGGCGAGTTGATCCGGCCAATCTTCACAAAAGCTTCCTCAACTTGCCTTTTTTTTATTTCCAACTGCTGCTCGTAACTTATATGCTGGTAACAGCAACCTCCACAGCTTTCATAATAATTACACAACGGCTTTACCCGCAAGGGAGAAGCTTTGATAATTTTTAATATTTTACCCCGGGCGAATTTTTTTTTGCACTGCGTAATTTCAATTTCCAGTTCATCTTCCGGAGCGGCAAAAGGAACAAAAACAACAAAGTTATCTATGCGGCCTACCCCTTCACCGCCGAAGGCAATTTTTTCTATTTTTATCATCTGGCGATCTTTAAGCTGCAATGGAACACCTCAAGTAGCGGATAACAGCAACTACGGGATTATCGAGAATCTCCCGTTTATAAGGCTGTTTGAATACCCTACCATACAGGATAATATGTTCAACAGTCAACTTAAGCGGCATTTTTCTTTACAACCATGCTTATTCTTGTTAATTTAGTCATCAAAATAAAGTGTTCAAAAGGTTAATAATGTCTGCCGAAAGAAATTCCATTCTTTGTCCCAATTGCCGCAAACTGATCAGCTCCGATGAACCTTCATGCCCTTACTGTGGACTTAAACACCCGGGACTGCACAATACTGCCGGATTTATCCGTAACCTGATTTTTGCTTTTGATCCTGTAAAAGCTATCATATATGTAAATGTTGCTTTTTACCTTTTCGCGCTTCTATTAAATCCCGGCGAAATATTTTCCGGCAGCAGTAGCGCTTTTAATTTTTTATCACCATCGAATAAAAGCCTCTTTTTATTAGGTGCAACAGGCACTATTCCTTTTTTCCAGTTTCATAATTACTGGACTCTCATTTCCGCATCCTTTTTGCATGGCAGCATTTTACATATTATCTTTAACATGATGGCGCTTGCCCAGCTAGGTCCTTTTATTCTCCGGGAGTTCGGCATTTATCGTTTTTTTAATATATACATACTCAGCGGAATTACCGGCTATATTGTTTCTCTGATATTCGGCGTTCCTTTCACTATCGGTGCTTCAGCCAGTCTCTGCGGATTAATTGGTGCGATTATATATTACGGCAAAAGCCGCGGCGGATATTACGGACAAGCCATCTACAAACAGGCAATGGGCTGGGTTGCGGGACTTGTCATCTTTGGAATATTAATCAGCGGTATCAACAACTGGGCGCATGGCGGCGGACTACTTTCGGGAATTGGGCTCGCCTTTTTAATGGGCTATAATGACAATAAACAGGAAACAGCCTGGCATAAACTTTTGGCCGCAGCCGCTGTTTTGATCACAGTGGGTGTTTTGAGCTGGACAGTAATTTATTCCCTTCTGTATTTATTATCTCCAACTACATTGGGATAAAATACACTAATCGGCTATGATCTTTATAGATAAATAGACAACATTTTAATTGCCTGCAAAATTGCATAAATCACGTTGACAGATAATGCCCGTTCCCTTATGTTAGTTGATAAGGAAGGCATTCACATTTTATACTATCATTTTCTTTGCGAGGTGCACCCATGGAGAGAAAAATAATATTTTTATGGCTTTTGTTTCTGAGCGTTATTACCGGATGCGACGCTGCGATCAATATGAACGGCAAAGTTATGAGTGTTAGTTCAGGACAATTTATTTATCAAGATGGCAACCTGATCAGCAATTATAAGGCCGATATTAATCTGGTATGGGCAGCCTGTGAAAAAACGGTAAAAGAACTGAAGGGTAAGGATATCCAAAAGGAACGCAAAATATCCACAGGCGCGATCAAGACAATCATTCAAGATGAAAAAGTTATCATTTCTGTTGAATATGTAACTAAGGATTCTACTTCTGTTGCCGTGTTTGCAGGTGTGGCCGGCAATAATATGGCTTCCCGGTTAATCCACGAAAAGATTGCCGGTAATTTAGTTCATCCCTAGGCCTCAAAAAGGAGGGGATTAACACATTCAGTCATAACCATTGAAAATGAGGCTTGCAGGAGAGGTCTGTCCGGGTTGTGCTCAAAAAAGCCTTTTGCGCAAATGAACAGACCAACATTTGAGCACATTTATCATAAGAGCGGATATCGCAATGGCCATCCGGCGCAGTCAGATTTACCAAGGACTACATTTTGCAGTATTAAAAGTAGCTAAAGATTACCTGGACATACAAAACCGAAATTCTTATGGTTCAATCATGAATAAGCTATGTTTTATCAAAAAAAAAGCTGTTCCACAAGTTTGCAAATATCTGCCGCAATAACAAGGCCATGTACCGGCGGTTCAATAAATGTCGGAAAGCGCGCATCACCTCTTCACGCGGAAACTACTTCAATTCCCTTTTTAATAAAAATCGATTCATAAAATTTTATCTTTTCCGGTTTAATCCACTCTTTCATTTTGCTGTCGCCGGATACCTCAAAATCTGTGCCGATCTTACTGTTCTTATCGAGCCACAATGGATTGTAGTGAAGGAGAGATACCTGTTTTGCTTTATGCTGCAGAAAATCCGCAAGAGCGTTGAGATTATCTTCCCGGTCGGTGATGTCCGGTATCATTGGAATACGGGGAATGATGCGCCAGGCGGCATTATCCGCAATATCCGCAAGCTTGATGAAATTATCGATGATGACGGTGTTCGACGTCCCGCAATATTTCTTATGTTCTTTTTCATCAAAGAGTTTGAGGTCATAGTAAATGACATCAACAAATGGCAGAATGAGCGCCGTAAATTTTCCATGATTAAAATAGCCGCAGGTTTCAATAAGAGTGTGGAGATGGTGCTGTTTAAAATTCCCCAAAAGTTCCGCTGCGAACTCCATGTTTAATGACGGTTCACCGCCGGAGAGCGTGACGCCTCCGCCGGAACTATCGAAAAACGGTTTATCGCGCAGAACTTTTTTTGTGATTTCGGATACCGTCATCGCCTGCCCGACGCGTCCGAGCGCTGTTGAAGGGCAGGCATCAACGCAGAGGAAACAGAGCGTGCATTTTTCACGGTCAATAAAAAAGCGGTGACTGCCGGAAAGCGCACCTGAAGGACAGATATCCACACAGGCACCGCAGTCGATACATTTTGATTTATCAAAGGATATTTCCGGCCCCGGTTTCCTGCCCTCCGGGTTGTGGCACCAGAGACAGGCAAGAGGGCAGCCCTTCAGGAACACGACTGTCCTGATCCCTGGACCGTCATCGAGTGAATTACCCTTTATTTCCAGGATCAAATTTTCTTCTCTCAAATTCCGTATCCCGTCCGTTCGATGAGTTCAATCTGCATCTCCCTGTTCAGCGTGACGAAATAAGCGTTGTATCCCGAAATGCGCACGAGAAGGTTGCGATAATTTTCCGGGTGCGCCATCGCGTCTTTAAGTACCTCCGAAGTGACGACATTGAACTGCATCTGCATGCCTCCCTGCTGAAAATATGTTTTTACATACGAACACATTGAGTCAATAGTACCTTCCCGTTTGCCGGCAAGCCCCGGCATGAGCTTGACGTTAAAGGCGATATTGTTATCCATGTGCCGAGGATTGAGACGCGCGACATCCATGATGTTATCGAGAAAGTTTTTTGAAGCAGAAGGCTGCGGTGTGAGCCCGGGTGTGAAAGCTTTGCCCGCAAGCCTTCCAGAGGGTAGGGCACCCGACAGCGAACCGTACGCCACATGCTGAGACATGGACCAGAATCCTGCCGTGTATTTTCCGCCGCGGTAATTGGTGTGGCGATGGTAACAGCCGTGGATGAATTCAGTTATCCTGTTGGCAAGCGCGAGTGATTCCATGTTCCCTGAGCCGAAGATAGGTACCCTGTTCTTCACCAAAGCAAGAATTTTCGGATAACCGTTAAAATTCGCGTCGACTGCCTTTTTCAGTTCGGCAAAAGAAATTATTTTATCATCGAAAACGAGTTTTTTGATCACCATGAGTGAGTCAGTAACATCCGCAAGCCCGATATTCGAACTGCCGGAAGTATTGTACCTGGCCCCGCCTTTGGTAACATCTGTCCCTTTTTCAATGCTGCCGTCGATGAGGGAACTGAGAAATGGTGTCGGCCTCAATACGGTATGAGCTTCGGCAAGCAGATTGTTGAGTTCGACCGCCTGGTCAATAAGAAATTCCTGCTGCGCGGCGTAGGCGGAAAAAAAATCATCGAAGGTGGAAAAGCTGCCTTTTTCAATGCTTCCGGTAGATGGTCCGAGGTTCCAGTCCATCGCGGGATGGCGACCGTTATTGAGCGCCATTTCGAACGCCGCGACCATGTTCATCAGAATCGAACCGGTATGACCCATGTGTCTGCCGCAGAGGGTTGGCTCCACGCAGCCGGTGGCGGCCCAGTCCCGGATATCTTCTATTTTATAGCCGTGCGGGGCGAGAGATGCGGCAACATTTTCGTCGCTGTGCATCGACGGAGTGGCGACAGTGATATAATTTACCTCACAGAGGCGTTTCAGATAAGCGTCACTGTTCTTTTCCATGCTGAACCGCGCGTTCACGTTGGGATCGCGTATTGAAAGCATTTCGGTGACCTTGAGGATGATATAGGTCATATCATTGACACCGTCTTGGCCTTCAGTGGTCATACCCCCAATGGTGATCGCCTGGTCTGAAGAACTGCCGCCGAAAAGATAATTTCCGATATCCGGCACAAGCGGGAGATGATCGGTGCCACGCATAAAAAAGCAGGCGACAAGTTCAATCGCGTGTGCAATATACTCTCTGCGTTCGCTTTCAGTGCTGATATTTCCCATATCCTTCGCGAAATAAGGTTGCAACCACTGATCGAGCCTTCCCAGGGAAAGTCCCGTGTTGGTATTTTCCATATGCAGGGCCACCCAAACGATCCAGAGTGCGTTAACCGCTTCATCAAGTGTTTCCGAAGGTCCCGCCGGCACCTTCGTGCATATTCCGACGAGCCTCTCGAGTTCTTTTTTTCTCACCGGATTCTTTTCGGAAGAAGCGAGAACAGAGGCTTCACCGGCAAGGTTTTTCGCGTAGGCGATGACTCCTTCGAGTGTTATTTTCATTGCCGTTAAAGAAATAGTATTAGCTTCAGTATTTTTCTCATCCTTCAGCCGCAAGTCAATTTCTTCCATGATGCCGTTGATCCCTTTGTTCAGTAACTTCGGAAAATCAGGTATGGTGTGGGATATACCGACAGATTTCCAGACAAAGTAGTACACCCATCTTTCATCGATCGACAGGCAGAGAGGGTTGTTATATTTATTCCGGACATACTCCCTGAAATTCCTCTTTGTCCAGAAAGTGAAGATATCGTGCAGCACGAGCGCATCTTCTTCGGATATGGTGTATGGATTCAGGGCGCGCTTGTCCACTGACCCGAGCTCTCCCCAGATCATGGTACCCTGCGCATCAGGATAAATAATGACACCGGTAGGTTCCTTCGATGTTGAAGTCCCGGCGATGAGGTCATTACTGTGGATTATGGGTTTCCTGTTTTCCATCAGGTAGCGGTAGGCGAGAGCCGCTCTGATTTCGGGCTGCCAGAGTATTCCTTCAGCATCGGACTCAAATCCGTTTTCCCGGAACCACTGAGTCAGAAGACGGGGACGCTCCGTGCAGATTGCCGGCTTTAAGGTAAAGTGATCATTTAGAAATTTTTTAATTCTCGGGAAATTATCTATGCTATATTCGGAGAGATAAGGATCTTCAAGATATCTTACATTCTCATCGGTTCTCATACCTTTTAATCTATTTTTATTTCTGTCAGCGATTTCCCTGCCGCGTGCTTCGTGCCCGCCGGTGGCATATTCTTTTTTACGGTAGGAGGAGTCATCTTTATTTTTTTTTGCCAGCATCCTCTGGTGCTTTTTTCCGAGGAGCAACGAAAGATAAAAGTTAAACAGCTGGAGATAAGCGATATTCCCGTCGAGGACCATTTTGTTGTGGAGGATCAAGCCGAGCATTTCATTGGGGGTGATTTTCAGCATCTCCTTGACAGTTTCTTTGTTCACAAATCGCATTACCACGTCAGTATCGGGTGCTATCTTCCCTGAAACACTCGCTTTGCCGTTTCTGAAAGTAATTGACTGTTCAAGTTTTCCATTTTCAAGTTTGATTCCTACGGAGAAATTTATCCAGCCGTCCGTTGTTCTTAAATATTTTTTCAGAGATGGACGAATGTTGAACATAAACGCCATTGTTTTAAGGAGAAGGCTGGTGATGAAATTCATTATTTCGTCTCCTTAGTTTTTTATTAATAATCATTACTATCCCAACGTTTTGATCAGGTTTTAATGTAAAATAGAGGAAACAGTAGGAATGTACAAGGAAAACTTATTTATCGATTTGAAATATTTCTTCGCGATGTCCTGCTTCTATTATCATTTCAATTACACTCAAGGAAAACATGCGGAGTTACTTTGGAAGCATTGACGGAATTAATCCCGCAAGCCAGGCCCGGCGTATACCGGGCGAAACTTTGCGGGATCTCCCGTATTATATTCCCCGCAGCTTGCGGCGGGGAAAGTTTATGGAGTTACTTCTTCTCTAACGTTCATCACAACTTACAACATAAATGCATTAACCGCTTTTTATGGTTTCGGAAAATCCTTGATCGCTTTTAATGCCCTTTCTATTTCTTCATCAGGCAGCTCATAAGCCTCGAGTTTACCGGATAGATAAGCGTCATAGGCAGCCATATCAATCATACCGTGGCCGCTCCAGTTGAAGAGAATGACTTTTTCCTTGCCCTCCTCTTTTGCGCGGAGAGCCTCATCCACAACTGCCGCGATAACATGATTTGTCTCCGGTGCCGGTACAAAACCTTCCGTACGCGCCCACTTGACACCGGCATCAAATGTTTTCATCTGGTCATAGGCTCTGGCTTCAATGATGTTCTCTCTTACCAGATGGCTGACGATAGGTGCCATACCATGATAGCGCAGACCACCGGCATGAATTGGCGCCGGGATATAGTCATGACCTAATGTGTACATGGGAAGAAGTGGCGTTGATTTCGCTAAATCGCCAAAATCGTAGGCAAACGGTCCTTTGGTCATGCTGGGGCAGGAAGATGGTTCCGCCCCGACTATCTTGACATCCTTACCGTGAATCTTGTCGCAAACATACGGCAGGGCAATACCGGCGAAGTTGCTGCCGCCGCCGCAACAGCCCATAACAACATCAGGATAAACGCCGATTTTATCCATTTGTTTTTGTGCTTCCAGGCCAATGATCGTCTGATAAAGCAAAACATGATTTAAAACACTGCCCAAAGCATAGCGCGAACCTTTAGTATTTACTGCTTCTTCAATTGCTTCGCTGATAGCAATTCCTAAACTACCGGGAGAATCGGGATGTTCGGCCAAAACATTTCTTCCGGCCTGGGTCAGGCTGCTGGGGCTGGGGATGCATTCGGCACCCCAGGTATTCATCAGCATCCGACGATACGGCTTTTGCTCATAGGAAACCCTAACCATGTAAACACGGCATTCCAAGCCGAACATCTGTGTAGACATGGCCAGAGCGCTGCCCCATTGTCCGGCGCCCGTCTCGGTAACAATTCTCTTTGTCCCGGCCTGCTTGTTAAAATAGGCCATGGGTAATGCGGCATTAGGCTTGTGTGAACCGGCAGGGCTGACGCCTTCATTTTTATAGTAAATTTTAACAGGACAATTAAGAAGCTTTTCGAAATTATAAGCGCGGTAAAGCGGTGATGGCCTCCAGAGCAGATACTTCTGTAATACTTCTTCCGGAATATCAATCCAGCGCTCAGCACTGGCTTCCTGTTCAATAATGTTCATCGGAAAAATCGCCGCTAAATCATCAGGAGTTACCGGCTGGCCCGTTCCGGGATGCAGCGGTGGCCTCATGGGCGTGGGCAAATCTGCCACAATATTATACCATTGTTTAGGTATTTCCTGATCTTCCAGCAGCACCTTGACCTGTTTCATAATTATTCTCCTTTTTTTAATTGATTTATAAAACCAAAAAAAATGCCATGGGTTTTCTTCCCACGGCATTTATATTTTTTATATGCTTAAGTAATGGGAAGGATACTCCCTGCCCATGCTCACTTTTTATTTAAGCTTATGGGCAGACTGTTAAGGCCTGCCACCACCAGTTGTTATTAGAATTTATTGTTGTCATCTTTATCACTTAATCCGGTTATTTTATGCTTCAGTAGCACAGCAAATTAATGTTTGTCAAGTTGAAATTTATTAATAGAAAAATTCTTTATCCCGACGATACCAGTAATCAGGAATAATGCGGTACATCAATCTGGAGAAAGGACCAATATATTCCTGTGTCCTTTTATCATACTGACAGGCCTGGATTATCAAGTCTTTAATCGCGCTTTTGTTTTCTGCGGTGTTAAATATATGATGGGCACAGGAAAAAAGCGGACTATACATATTTTTTTTCTCTAAATACTTATAAACGTTCCTGACGGTATTAGGACCTTCCGGTGTTCCATCAATCTTTTCTAAGACACGCAAGTTGGTTTCAATGGGATTACCTGTATAAAGTTCATAAAAATATTTTCCATAGCGGTAATTCTTGCTGGCCATGGAAGACACAGTAACATACATATCACCTACGCCGGCCTGACTGTGAAAAGCCTGAAAACTTCCACCTAAGAGGCGCGACAGCGAGCGGATTTCCACTCCGGAACGGGCAAATATGGTCCCGGGAATGGAATCGCCCAATTCCAGCGAATCGGCCAGTCCTTTAATATTAGCCACAATATTTTTCAGAGCGCCACAGGCCTCGACGCCGACAACGTCAAAATTATAATATGAATTTAATTCTTTGCGATTAAATTTAAACAAATCATCGCGAATAATACCGGCAATGCGTCTTTTACCGGCAATGGTGACACAGACAGGATTGCCCAAGGCGATATCCACATCAAAAAAAGGGCCTCCGATACAGACAACATCGTATTTATGCTTTATTTTATAAAGGCTGTTGTTGATCAGTTGCGAGGGTGTAATCAATCCTTTGGAGATTTCATCGGAAATCAAACCTTTAATCGGAGAAATAAGACATGTATCACCTGCCTTTTTGGCAAGCATCGGCTTGAGGTAATTGAGCAGTTCCGGTAGCCGGTTCATTGTTATGGCCAAGATAATGAAATCGTTATTTTCGATGATGTGTTCCAAATCGTTGGTTGCATATAATTTAGGCGAAAGCCGCGGCACATTTTCCATTCCGCCCAACCGTTTGGCTAAATCTTCGGTTAAATGAATAGGGTTTAGATGATCTCTGTTTATTGCTTTACAAACTTCAGAATCATGGTAATAAATAGCAACCCTTTTATTATCACGGCCAAGTTTATAGGCAAAAGAAGTGCCTAGCCGACCAGGACCGATAATTGCAACTCTGGAAGTATCTAAATTAGAAAGTATCATTAATTATGCTCTTTATCATAGTTTTGGAAAATTATTATAAGAAATATATCATCCAACTGTCAAACTTTAATCGCTCTCTTCTTGAAAAATTATCATAAATTTACGGAAGTTCACTTCTTTTTGGTTGCAATATAGATGGGGATGTTTAAAAAATAACAATATTATTGATTGTAGAAAACATGGTAATATCAAAACGCTGTCTTGCTTTATCTAATCCTGAACCATATCGCGAAATATAGAGGTTTTTATTGTTTATGGCCAAAACAAATCCGGTACCGGAAGAAAAAAAGCAGCTCTTTCCTAATGGCGCAGTAAAAGAGCTCAAATTCATCAAAGACGGCAAACTGGAAGGTGAATATACTTCTTTTTTTCCTAATGGCCAAATTATGGCACAACTTCATTTTGCTCGCGGCAAGAAAAACGGCACAGCAACGACTTATTATGATAGTGGACAAATCAGGGAGAAAGCAAATTTTGCAAATGACAACTTCGAAGGCCAATATATTTCTTACTACGAAGATGGGAAAATCAGGGAAGAGGAAAATTACAAAGGGGGCAAACTCGATGGCCGCTATCGGATTTACTTCAAGACAGGACAGATAAAAGAAGAAGAAAATTTCAGCAATGATAAACTTGAGGGCGAATATATTTGTTATTACAAAACAGGACAAGTAAAAGAAAAGGGCGCCTTTCAAAAGGATAGACGCGAAGGTCTGTACATTGCTTATTTTAAAGATGGACAAATAAAAGAAAAGGCTACTTATAAGAAAGGAAATCTGTTGGGTAAGTTTTATACTTACGAAAGTGTATCTGCCGGAGCGGCGGCGAATAGTGATGATTATGCCGATAATCACTCCGGGAACTGGGAAGAAAAAGATATTGCCGGATTGCTCCAGAATTTAACTGATTTTGATAAAAATAAACCCCGATAATTTTTTATTGTGGAGGCAATTTATCATCATGGTAAAGAAAATACTTATTCCCGTTGATGGTTCCGCTAACAGCGATACTGCTTTGCAGTATGGAATTTATGTCGCTCTTAAACTGAAGGCCATTATAAGCGGTCTCCATGTTTTAGATGTTAATTTGCTTCAGGGACCGATGCTGACAGACATTTCCGGCGCAGTGGGTATGCCGCCGTATGATGGCTTTTTTGATGCTATTCAAAAATCTCTCAATGAAAAAGCTGATTTTATTATTAATAATTTCCTCGAAAACTGCCAGAGAGCGGGTTTGAAGCCGGAAATTAAAAAAGTAATGGGCAAAATTGATGAGATAATCATCGAAGAGGCATCGACTGTCGATTTTATCTTGATGGCCAAGAAGGGTGAACATTTTCATTTAAAAGAAGGAGGCCTCCTCGGCTCCGTCGCCGAAGCTGTTATCCGTAACTCCGGGAAGCCGGTCATGATCACCCCTGATAACTTTCTGGAAATAGAAAGTATGGGCATCGCTTATGACGGGAGTCCCTCGGCAAAAAAAGCTCTTGATTTTTCTTTAGTTTTATCAAAACAGGCAACTTGGCCTCTGACCGCCATTATTATCACTTCCGACAGGGAAAAGGCAACAAGGCTTACTTCTCAAATTGAAGAAGCTGCCCAGGAAAAGGAAAATGAATGCGAAGTTATTATCCTACCCGGCAAGGAAGGAACGGAAATTATTAAGTTCATAGAAGAAGATGCAGTAGAGCTAATGGTCATGGGGGCTTATGGACACAACAGGTTGCGGGAATTACTTTTAGGAAGTACGACCTCTCAGGTTATTCAAAAAAGCACCATACCTGTCTTGCTTACGCGTTAGGAATAAGATGACCAGGCTGAAGACTATCAGGCACTGCAGCCTTCAGTCTAACATTCTGTTTTTATCTATTGTCTGCGTAAGCGTTCCCAGCATATCGTATCTCGTCAAGTCATATTGGATCGGAGTAATCGTAATGAAGCCTGCCTTCAGAGCACTTATATCCGTATCTTTCTCTTCTCGCTCTGATTGCGATTCAGCTGAAATCCAATAATAAATATTCTCCCGGGGATCGGTACGTTTTTCAAAATGTTCTATAATATTTCCCCTACCCTGTCGAACAACGGCTATTCCCTTTATTTTTTCCCGGGGTAGAGCCGGAATATTCACATTAATTGCAGTGTTTCGCAATTGGGAATTACCTGTTAATAAGCGCACCATTTTACGGATAAACTGAGCAGCAAATTTATAATCAGCATCTTTAAGGGTATCCAGAGAAACTGCCAAGGCCGGAATTCCCATGATTACTGCTTCCGTCGCCGCAGATACCGTCCCGGAATAAAGCACATTGATGCCGACATTAGCACCGCGATTTATTCCCGATACGACAAGATCTACCGGTCTATCCGACAGCTCTTTTATTCCGATTTTAACGCAATCCGCCGGTGTACCTAAAACGGCATAACCTAAAAAGTTCCCGTTTTTTATAGCGCGCCGCACCATCAGCGGACGAGAGATAGTAATCGCATGCCCAACAGCACTCTGTTCTATTTCCGGGGCAACAATTAAACAGTCTGCTTCCTGGCAAAGCTCTTCGTAAAGAGCGCTTAACCCTTTGGCATAAATTCCATCATCATTAGTTAGCAAAATTCTCATAATAAATCTTCTTATTCTCTCAGCTTCAGCCCTCAGCCTATCTACCTGTCGTCCTATTTAACCTGCTCGAGTTTTCCGTCCGTGACTTTCAGGATAAAAGCCGTCTTCCGGCTAACCCTGTCTCCGGAAAAAGACGTAATGCCCGTAGCTCCTTTGTAATCTGTCACGCGTTGTAAGCCGGCAATAAATTGTTCTCTTGTTGATATATTTTTATCTTCCAAAACACTGATAATCATTCCCATTGTATCATAAGACAAGGCTTCTATATTCTCCGGCTCCCGGCTGTAAGCCGAATAATAGATATCAACAAAGTCGTTTGTCTCCGGATAAAATCCACTCGCAAAAAAACTATCGGCAAAAACAGCGCCCTCCAGATATTCCGCATCCTTCCTTAATAAATCAGGAGAATTCCATAGGCTTGTGCCCAAAAGTTTAATGTCTTTAACATCATAAAAAGCAAGCTGCGAAGCTATCATCTTGACTCTCTGATAGGAATCCGGAATGAATAAGGCTTCAAAATCAATGGAAATCGGAGCTTTAGTTACCTGATTATTGTCGTTAGCTTTTTTTGCAATGTTGTCTCTATCCCTTGTGACTTTGTTAATTTCTTCCGTAAAATCCGTCTTCTTTTTATCGTAAGGAATTGCACTTTCTACTTTGCCACCAATGCGCTCTGCTTCAGCGCGGAAAATTTTTACCATTTCGGCCCCATAGTCATCGTGGGGATACAGGATAGAGAAAATTGCGCAATTCAAGTTATCCAAAGCATACGTCGCCAAAGCTTTAATTTGCTGCGAGGGCGTCAAAAAATGCTGAAACACATAATTCTTTTCGTCTGTTACTCCTTCCTTTGGCGTAATTAAAATTATGGGAATTTTCCATTTATCTGCCTCATGAGCAACCTCGACAGCTTCCAACGTCCCGGCAACGGCAATAATTGCCATGACATTAACCGTCTTGGCTAAATGAGCCACAGCATCTTTTACACCTTCCGGCAGCCCGCGGGAGTCTTCAGCAACTATTTTCCATGATGTCTGGATCTTTCCATTGAATATTCCTGCTGCAAATAATATTGCATCCAGTGCCTTGTTCCCATAATCCCCATATCTGCCCGACAGTGGAAGCACGCAGCCAATTGCGTTGCGGTCGGGCAAGTCTGAGCGATATCGAAAAGCAGAGCTCTTTTCTTCTTGTTGGATTATTTCCGCCGTTTTCACTTCGCCAGGCTGTACTTTCTTTTCTGTCTTTGCTTTCGGAGTCGCAGAAAATAGACTTTCAACAGCAGTTGCTTCTTTCCCACCGCAGACAAGAAAAACAGCAATCACCAAAATGAATATTTTGGCAAATATCCGGCAGGGATTCATTTGGCCTCCTTGATTATTGTCAGCATATAACTGCGTGCTTCCCGGGCCAATTCCGGACTATTAATCAATATGGAAATTTCATTATTATACTTTAATGCCGATTGTGTAAGATTATGACTGCCCAGTAAGACAATCCGCTGATCGATAACAATAAGTTTAGTATGTGTTGTTTTACGCGGCGAATCAAAATATATTTCCACACCTTTATCTTCGAGAAGGTGTTTTGTCTGACTGTTTGCAAAATCAAGATTATGATCATTACCGCCGGAATTTTCCAGAATCAGCATAACTTTTACACCTCTTCGCACCGCTTGGACAAGATGAGTCAGAAGTCTATCGGGGTAGCTATTTTTGTGCACTCCAGCTTTGAAGAGGAAGAAAGACATTATTATTTCACTTTTCGCTTCATCAATCGCAGCGGTCAGGGCAGTGAAATATTCCTGATTCTTTAACAAAACAGCCGGACAGACTGAATTATAGGATGACGCCACCTTTTTTTCGGCAGCAAAAGAAACAGAAGAGAGTATTAGTCCAAGAAATAATCCCAGAAATATTGCTGTTCCGGAAAGAGAAAAGCGCCTCATATAATTTCCTTTCGCTGGAAATTACAATAAATACCTGAAGAAATCCATAAAAAAAGCCCGGAGCTTTTTTCCAGCTCCGGGCTTCATTGGTTTACCCTATCTATTTTACATCCTCAAAATCGGCATCAACTACATCGTCATCTTTTTTCCCGGATGTATGCTGGGAACCGGCTTGTTGAGAACCATCACCTGCACCGGGTTGGGGTCCAGCCTGGCCACCGGAAGTTTTTGCATACATGGCTTCCGCCAGTTTATGCGAAACATTCATCAATTCATCCTGAGCCTTCTTAATGGCATCAATATCATCGCTCTCCAAAGCCTTTTTCGTTTTAGCTATAGCTTCTTCAATTTTGGTTTTTTCCGCCGCGTCAACCTTATCACCGAATTCCTTGATGTTTTTTTCTACACTGTAAACCATCGAATCCGCCTGGTTTCTGGTTTCGATTAATTCCCTGCGGCGTTTATCTTCTTCGGCATGCGCTTCCGCATCACGTACCAGCTTTTGAATTTCCGCTTCTGATAAACCACTGGAAGCTGTAATCTTAATGCTTTGTTCCTTACCTGTGCCAAGATCTTTAGCATGCACATGCACAATGCCGTTTGCATCAATATCAAAGGTTACTTCTACCTGCGGCACACCGCGCGGCGCCGGCGGGATCCCGACCAACTCGAAGCGTCCAAGAGTCCTGTTATCGGCCGCCATCTGGCGTTCGCCCTGCAGAACATGAATGCTCACGGCCGGTTGGTTATCAGCCGCCGTAGAGAATATCTGGCTTTTTTTGCAGGGAATTGTAGTATTTTTTTCTATTAATCTGGTCATGACGCCGCCAAGGGTTTCAATACCCAGAGAAAGCGGAGTGACATCGAGCAGCAGAACATCTTTCACATCACCTGCCAAAACGCCGCCCTGAATGGCAGCACCGATCGCCACAACTTCATCCGGATTAACACCCTTATGCGGTTCTTTGCCGAAAATTTCCTTGACCTTCTGCTGCACACGCGGCATTCTGGTCATACCTCCGACCAAAATAACTTCATCGATATCTTTAGTGGATAAATTAGCATCTTTAAGCGCAGTCCGGCAGGGACCAACAACTTTTTCGATCAACTCTTCCACTAATGATTCCAGTTTGGCGCGGGTCAATTTAATATTCATATGCTTGGGACCGGAGGCATCGGCAGTGATAAACGGCAAATTGATGTCAGTTTCCATGGCCGAGGAAAGTTCCATCTTTGCCTTTTCCGCCGCCTCTTTCAACCGTTGCAGCGCCATCTTATCGGTTCGCAAATCAATCCCCTGATCCTTCTTAAACTCGGCGACAAGAAAATCCATTACGCGCTGATCAAAATCCTCGCCTCCCAGATGTGTGTCGCCGTTTGTAGATTTAACTTCAAAGACACCTTCACCCAATTCCAGAATGGATATATCAAAAGTTCCACCGCCCAAATCGAAAACGGCTACTTTTTCATCTTTCTTTTTATCCAGACCATAGGCTAATGCCGCCGCCGTAGGTTCATTAATAATTCGCAAAACGTTTAATCCGGCAATACGGCCGGCATCTTTTGTAGCTTGACGCTGCGAGTCATTAAAATAAGCCGGTGTAGTAATAACCGCATCGGTTACTTTTTCTCCCAGATAGTCTTCCGCCGTTTGTTTCATCTTAGTTAAAATCATCGCGGATATTTCCGCCGGCGAATAATTTTTCCCTCTGACCGTAACTTGGGCATCGCTATTGGAAGCTTCCGTTATTTTATAAGGAATAATTTTGATATCATCTTGGACTTCTTTCGAACTGTATTTCCGGCCAATCAATCTTTTAACGGCATAGATGGTATTTTCCGAATTAGTGATGGCCTGCCGTCTCGCTACTTGCCCTACTAACCGCTCCCCGCTTTCTGTTATGGCAACGACGGATGGTGTCGTGCGATTACCTTCCTGATTAGCAATAACGACAGGATCTCCTCCTTCCATTATAGCTACGCAAGAATTAGTCGTTCCTAAATCAATTCCGATAATTTTCCCCATTTTTTCCTCCTTATTCTCCGTTCTCCACATTTTGTTCATTCACACTATTTTCTTTATTTATCTTTTTACATACTGAAACTCTGGAAGGCCGCAAAAGCCTGCCGTTGAGTAAATAACCTCTTTGGAACTCATTAATCACTTTGTTTGCTTCGTGATGTTCGCTATCCATCTGCGTCATTGCCTCGTGAAAATTGGGATCAAAATCTTTCCCTGCACATTCAATAGCTTCCACGCCATGCTTTTTCAGACCACATAAGAGTTGATCCTGAATCAGCTTGAGCCCTTCCTTAAAGGATTGGATATCAGTGCTGCTTCCGGCATGCTCCAGCGCCCGATCCAACGAATCAACAAATGGCAGCATATCATTAATAACTTCTTCTTTGCCGTATTTTAATATTTCGGCCTTTTCTTTGGCGGCTCGCTTTTTATAATTATCCAGTTCAGCAATTGCACGCAGATATTTATCATAATTGGCTGCCGCCTCTTTTTCCTTTTCCGTAAGCTTTGCTTTCAACTCACTGCTTGCGGAATCATGATCAGCAGCAATACCATCTACCAACTGATTTTGTACCTCTCCAGCTTGACCCTGTTCGTCTATTTGTTCCTTTTTATGTTTCTTCACTATTACCTCTGTATAGATTAATTATCATTTTAAGTCCGGCTTTTGAAAAAGCTTGATGTCAACTAAATCGCAAATAGCATGGCCGGCTGTGATATGAGCTTCCTGAATACGCGCCGTCACTGAAGAAGAAACATTAATGGATAAATCAGCGATCTTCGCAATATTTCCTCCGTCCTTACCGGTAAAAGCTATTGTTACCATCCCTATCTTTTTGGCTACTTCCAATGCTTTCAAAACATTGGCGGAATTGCCACTGGTGCTGATGCCCCAGGCGATATCTCCGGCCTGACCAATAGCCCTGATTTGCTTACTGAACACTTCTGAAAAATCATAGTCATTACCGATACTGGTGATTATTGAGCTATCTGTGGTCAATGCGATCGCGGGAAGTGGCGGTCTTTCAATCACAAAACGGTTCACAAATTCAGCAGCAAGATGTTGAGCATCTGCCGCAGAACCCCCATTGCCAAAAAGCAAAATTTTATTTCCCGCTTTTAGAGCTGAAGTTATTGCCTCGACAACATTCACCAACTTGCTGAGATTTTCATTAACAAAAGTCTCTTTGACACGATTGCTTTCCTTAAATATTTTTACTATATAATCTTCCATTCTTACCCGCAATTATTCTATTTAATATCTCCCGTTAAAGCGGGACTAATATATTTACGCGCCTATCCCCTGTCAAGGGCAGCAGGTGGAATTTTCTCGTTATTTTCCCTTTTTAATTAAGGGAAAAAACATGAACACAATAAATCTCGACAATAAAATTTTGATAAATATTTATTTTAAAAGAGCCCAATAACTAATGATAGTAATTAATTAGATAATATTTAATGAGAAACGATGGTAGTTTATGTTCGCATCTAGCTATGGAGGTTCAGACAATTCCCTGATGCTGCCCCTGAACTGTTGCAGCTGCAGCAGAAAATGAACCGGCTTTTTTCTAATGTCAGACTAAAAACTAATCAGGATTATCCGGCAGGAAAGAATTCAAGACAGTTTCAAGCGCAAAATCCAACTATCTTTCCCGATTGACCCGAAAAAAGTGGAAGTTCATTGTGAAAATGGTATTTTGAGAATTATACTGCCGCGTTTAGAAGACAGCTTGCCCAAAAAAATTAAGAAAAATTAACTGAGAAGGAGGTCAATTAACCATGCCCGAAAAAGACCTGAAGAAAACGGAAAATGCGACAGCCACGGAAAGAATACGCAATGTTAAGGCTTTCGTGCCCCGAGTGGATATTTATGAAACAAAAGATGCCATCTTTTTAATTGCATATATGCCCGGAGTGGATGAAAAAGAGATTGAAGTGATGGTAGCCGACGATACTGTCACCATCAAGGGCGAAAAAAGAGAAGAGAAGGAAGACAAGGGAAAGAATTATTGCTACATGGAGCGTTCATATGGTTCCTTCAACCGCGTGATTCCTCTGGCTTCGGAAACGGAAGTGGAAAAGGCCGCACCCAATTTCAAAAACGGTGTCCTCAATATTACGATTCCCAAAAGCCAGACAGCGAAAGTAAAAGGAACAAAATTTCCCATTAAATCAGCCTGATAAAAAGCCGGCCTCACTCTAAACTGTGCGACCGGCAAAAATTAAACCCACCTGGCATGAGTTGTCGGATATTCTTCGCTGCTCCAGGCATTTTTTTATTTTCCTTAAATTTCTTTGATTTTATTAAATTTCATTGAAAAATATTTCTTCGGGCATTAGACTGCCCCTCCTGAATAAAAAAAGGGGATTGTAATGAAATTCAAAAATATCGCAGCAATACTCTTAATTGTCTGTATTCTGGGCAGTACGATCAGTGGTTACACAAAAGAAATTAAAGAGAAAACGCCCGCAATACCAGTAGTCATGAAATTTGGGACTATACCTGTTCTCCAATCATTGCCCCTTTTTGTAGCTGCGGAAAAAGGGTTTTTCAAGGAACAGGGGTTGCATGTGCAAATTATCCTTTTTAATTCAGCCATGGAAAAAGATATTGCCCTTTCTTCCGGTCAGATTGCCGGATACTTCGGAGACATAATGACTCCCCTTGTCCTGCAAGCTAACGGCATAGGTGTTAAAATAGTTGCCGCCAATTTTAATACCGCAAATGAGCAACGCATGTTTGCAATTCTTACATCTCCTCAATCCAAAAATAAAAATCTGGAGGAAGTCGCCCGGGAAGGTATTGCCACCAGTTCTAATGCCCTACCGGAATATCTCATAGTCCGTCTTCTGCATTCCCAAAAGATAGAAAGAAGCAACATCAAATTAATCGATGTAAAGAATATACCCATCCGCCTTCAAATGCTTATGTCTAATCAGGTTAGTGCAGCACTTCTGCCGGAACCGCTGGCTACTCTGGCCGAAAAAAAAGGTGCCAAAGCACTCATTGACGACAGAGCTCGCGGACTATCTACAACCGTTCTCGTTTTCAGCGATAAATATCTGAAAATGTATCCGCAGGCAATCAGGTCTTTCCATAGAGCGCTGAGAAAAGCAGCAGATTATATCAATAAGAATCCACGGGAAGTGCGTACTACCATGAACAGAGAATGCAAGATTCCGGAGCCGCTGCAAGGATCATTTCCCATTCCTGTATTTCCGCAACTGGCAATCCCTTCTGAGCAACAGGTTATGGATGTACATAATTGGTTGCTCGAAAAACAGATTATCAAAAAAAGAATGACTTACAAGGAAATGATTGCCGATGGCTACCTACCATAAGTTTCTGCAGGTAGAAGGATTGAACAAGTCCTTTTCGTCAGAAAATGAAACAAAGACAGTTCTGGAAGAAGTTAGCTTCGAGATGACTTTTCGCGACTCCCTGGCCATTGTCGGGCCTTCGGGCTGCGGAAAGACAACGGCCATTCTCGCCATTGCCGGACTCCTTAAACCCACAAAAGGAACCATCTGTTTTCAGGATCGGATCGTTACCGGTCCGAACCGCGATATTGCCCTGGTCTTGCAGGAATACGGTTTATTCCCCTGGAAAACTGTTAAGGCAAACATCATGCTCGGAGCAAAATTGCAGAAAATCAATTTTTCCGGTCGTTGGTTGGAAACCATAAAAAATGAACTGGATATCAATGGTCTAGACAATCTTTATCCTGCACAATTGAGTGGTGGACAACGTCAAAGAGTGGCATTAGCCCGGGCACTTCTTTTGAATCCCCGGTTGCTTTTGCTGGACGAACCTTTCGCCGCTATTGACACAGTCACCCGGGAGCGGCTCCAGAATCAGCTGCTGCTGGTGTTCCAACAGCGCCATTTCAGCTACATTATTGTTACGCATAGTATTGAAGAAGCTGTTTTTCTCGGGAAGAGAATTATCGTTCTTAGTAATGGTACCCCCAGCATTAATACAATTCTCGATAATCCGGGGATGGGTGAAATAGGCTACCGCAATAAGCCGGAGTTCTTTGACCAAACCAGAAAATTACGTGCAATACTCGAGGAAACGCCATGAGAAGTAAACGGCAGATTGTTACATATAGTGCTACCATTATTCTCATCTATGTCCTGTGGTATATTCTTTCCCTGATTCTGGGCAGCAATCTTCTTCCTGATCCGTTTATTGTCTTTCTCCGCGGCTTTCAGGAAATTACCACAGTAGATTTCTGGCTGCACGTGGAAGCCAGCAGTTTCCGGCTGTTGGCCGGCCTTCTTATCGCTTTTATCCTGGCAGTTCCGGCCGGACTGGTTCTGGGCAGCAATCCGAAACTGGATAATCTCTTTGCGCCGCTTATTTACCTTGGCTATCCCGTCCCCAAAATCGTTCTAATGCCCATTATATTTGTTCTCTTTGGCCTTGGCGATACCGGAAAAATTGTCCTGCTGGCCATGATCGTTTTCTTTCAGTTGCTGATCACAACGCGCGACAGCGCCCGTAAAATCACTAAAGAGATTACCCTGTCCTTTCAATCACTGGGTGGAACACACTGGGACTATTATCTTCATGTCGTCTGGCCGGTAAGCCTTCCCGGTGTCTTTACCTCACTACGCATCGGCACCGGAACTGCTGTAGCGGTTTTATTTTTCGTCGAATCCATCGCCACAAGCCGTGGGCTCGGAGCGTATATCATTGATTCCTGGGGCCGGGCTGATTACGCGACCATGTTCGTGGGAATTATATCTCTTTCGATTATGGGTATTGTGCTGTATGAGTTCTTTGATCTTCTGGAAAGGAATTTCAGCAAATGGAAAATCCAACAAAACACAAATACCCTCCGGTAAACACCGTCAGCGATCAGGAACGGGTCGCGATAGTCAAAGATATTTTTTCCACGATCACCGGCAAGTATGATTTTTTGAATCACCTGCTGAGCCTGCGGCGCGACATAGCCTGGCGGCGTTTTGCCCTTTCCAAAATGCTTTTCCCCCGGACCGGCAAATTTCTTGATGTCGCCTGCGGCACAGGAGACTTATCCGTCGGCGCGGCTCTTCAGTATCCCTCAATTCAGGTAACAGGTATCGATTTCGTAGCGGAAATGGTGCGCGTGGGAAAAAACAAAGTGGACAAAAGAGGCCTTACCGATAGAATCACTCTTCTGCAGGCCGATGCGTTGAAGTTACCTTTTAATGACAACAATTTTGATGTCACGGCAATTGCTTTTGGAATAAGAAACATTCCGGACAAGATACAGGCTTTAAAAGAAATGCTGCGCGTCACTGTCCCCGGTGGACAGGTAATGATACTGGAGATGACCTTTATCCAGAATCGTCTCTTCAAATTTCTTTACTATGTTTACTTGAACTACCTGCTTCCCCTGTTTGCCCGAATATTTTCGACAAACCCCTCCGCCTATTATTACCTGGCCGATTCCATCATGAATTTCCCGACACCCGCAGCTTTTGCAAGGCTGATGTCGGATACGGGCATGAAAAATGTTAAAAAATATCCACTCACTTTCGGGATCACTTATCTTCATATCGGAGAAAAACCAAAAGCGGGGTTACCGTGATTAACAATAAAATAAAAGCTTGGATTCAGGCCAGTCGTGTCCATTTTTTCGTTGTTACATTTATTCCACTTTTCATCGGGTGGTTTCTGGCTATTAAAGAGGAGGGTCAAATTCACACAGGCAGATTTCTGCTGGTGCTCGCGGGTTCACTGACTGTGCATTTGATCGCAAATCTCGCCAACGACTATTTTGAGCACGTTGCCGGTACCGATGCAGGCGAGGCCATTGGCGGATCGCGGGTTATTCAGGAAGGGAAAATATCTCCTCATACAATATTGAAAGTTATCATTGCCCTCTACATTATTGCTTTCACTATTTCCCTGATCATTGTTTTTTATTTCCGCCTGTATCTTCTGTCCCTGCTGATCTTATTTGCCGCCTTCAGCAGCTACTTTTATGTAGCGCCTCCTCTGCGGTACGGTTATCACGGATTGGGAGAACTATTCGTTGGAATCAATATGGGGCCGATAATGGTCACAGGTACTTACTGGGTTATTGCCGGTCATCCCGACTGGATTCCTTTTTTTGTTTCCCTTCCGGTGGGGCTCATGGTGGCAGTAATCCTCTACTATCAAAGTCTGCCGGATATGACAACTGATTACCGGGCCCGCAAATTCACTTTAGCCGTCAGGTTGGGACAAAAAGGCGCGTATCGCGCGCTTCTGCTTTTTTTCTTCCTGATTTATTTGAGCATCCTGCTGCTCATTCTTTCCGGGCTCCTTTCCTGTTGGAGTTTCAGTTTCCTGCTGAGCCTACCTCTGATTATTAAGCTGACGGGAATCATCAAGAGAACTGAAAATTGGGTTCTGCTCGATCAATATGGTAAATACGTACGGATGATTTACTTCATCAGTGGGCTGGCGATAATAGCCGGCATAACAGGGAGATGTTTCTAGATCATTAGTTTCTCCGGCCAAAGCTTTTTTTCAATATCGTCTACCCGGGAAAGACAGACAATTTCTTCAGTCAACTGCCGGCATTTCTTTGAGTCCAGCGCTGCGATGATTTTCTGATTTTCGCCTAAGTATTCCGGATTCATACTAAGCTTTCTTATTCCCGCCCCGATCAAGAATTTAATATATTCGGCGGAATTGGCCATATCACCGCAAACGGAAATATCAATTTTTGCGGCCTGCGCTGCTGCGGCAACCTTCTTTATAGCTCTTAGAACAGCAGGATGATGCGGCAGATAATAATCGGCCACCTCTTCATTACTTCTGTCCGCCGCCAGCATATATTGAACGAGATCATTCGTTCCGATGCAAAAAAAATCAGCAATACCTGCAAACTCGCTGATAATTTCAATAACCGCGGGAATTTCCACCATCATGCCTATTTGCGGCGTGACATTGTGAGGTATGCCCCCGCTTGTTAAATCAGCGGAGCATTGCCGAACGACTTCTTTTGCGGTGATAAACTCTTCCAGCGAAAAAATCATCGGGAACATAATGCGCAGATCGGCTTTATAACCGGCGCGCAATATCGCCCTTATCTGCTCGGCAAATATTCCCCTGTTGGCCAATGAAAACCGAATTGAACGCAAGCCCAGAACGGGGTTATCCTTCCTTGTTTTCTGCGAATAAGACAGTATTTTATCGCCGCCGACATCCAGCGTGCGGAAGGTAATTTCTTTGCCCGGCATGCCTTCCATAAGCTTCCTGTAAATAAAAAATTGCTCTTCTTCCGAAGGGAAATTGCTTCTGATCAGAAAAGGAAACTCCGAGCGGTAAAGGCCTATGCCGTCACAGGCAAGTTCTTTTAATCTATCAACATCCTTCAGCAGGTTGACATTGGCCATCAGCTTAATCCTCAGGCCGTCTTTTGTTTTTGTCCGGGGCGTCATCGCCGCCGGAGCCTTTTTATTTTTTTTCCTGAGCCGGTCGCTGAATTCTTTTAAAATATCGGGCCGCGGATTTATATAAATATTCCCAATTTCCGCGTCCAGCAGAATTTTCGCATCTGGGCTGATATTGAGCAGAGCCGGTTCATTAGCTATCACAATCGGCATACCCAGTGAACGGGCTAAAATGGACACATGGGATGTCACGCCGCCGCTGATCAGCACAGCGCCTTTGATTTGTTCCGATGAAAGCCTCAATACATCAGATGGATAAAATTCCCGCGCGATTACTATTCGGTTCTTTACCCCAGGCAGCTTTATTTCATCTCTCACCAGATTCGCAATGATACGGACGGCGAGATCTTCTATATCTTTTGCTTTTTCTCTTATATACTCGTTAGCATTAGCCAGAAAAATATGGATATACTTTTTGGCAATCGACATTACGGCTTCGGGAGGATTCTTGCCTTTACTTATCTGCTCCATGATACCATTGATAAATGTTTTATCTTTTAATATCATCAAATGGGAAGTAAAAATCATGGACGCCGCATCAGTAAGATTCTTCTCCACTTTTTTTTGCAGAAGCTCTATCTGCTGCTCTGTTGATTTCAGAGCATGGATGAAATCGCCGAGAGTTCTTTTCTCAAATGACATGGTTTCCAGATTTTCAAAGGCTTTGCTGTCTTCAATGATTGCAATCTTCCCATAAACGTAACCACGAGAGGCGGGCTTACCCTTGATGAATTTAGCATCTAACTGAGGTCCCCGGTCAACTGTGGCCATTTGTTTTATATACTGATTCATTGAAGTCATCAGCTTTGCGTTTTCAATCAGTGCGGCCAGTTGCGAAGTTATGATCCGCACTGCCAGCACGTCGTCTTCCGAAAAATGATTCTCTTCCTTTCTTTGCAGAACTAAGACACCCACTCTTGATGCTTTGCTGGTTATCGGCTCGGCGAGAAACGCTTTATAAAGTTCTTCGTTTGTTCCCGGAAAATACTTGAAATCAGGATGGACAAGGCTATCGGCGGTACAAATCGGTTCGATGTTTTTCAGGCAGGCGCCGGCAATTCCTTCGCCGAGTTTCATTTTGATTTTTCCTATGGAATCCGGTTTCAAGCCGACATTGGCACGCAGCACCAGCTCCTGGTTGTTGTCATCAAAAAAATAAATCGAGCAGACATCGGCTTTCATGTGCCGGGCGACCATCTTGACAATATTTTGCAGTAACGCCTCCGTATCGGCACTATCTTTAAAAACCCAGTTCAGTTCTCCGATATCCAGCAACAGACGGATATGTTCCATCTTTATCAGCTCCCTTGAATGCTTTCTGTTGTCGCTCTTATTTTTAAAAATGGTCTATTCACACGAAGACGGGGATAAGAAAATCCCCGTATGTTACTGATTAAAAATCACATTTACTTTTCTGTTTTTTAGCTCTGCCAGCTTTCCTTTGTTCCAACCGGATGTTTTGCTGTAGTATTTGGTAAGTCGCGCTATGCCCTCTATTTCGGTTGATCCGCAATATATACACTTCTCATTTAACCCCGGCGCAGTTTTGCCGCATGCGGCACAGGAAGTAAATTCCGGTGTAAAATCAATCTGGCGATTGGCTGATTTATAAAATGCATCTTTTACAAACTGGCAGAGTTCTTCTTTATCAGGATTAGAGCTGCCCAGTTGCAAATGCGTGATAATCTCTCCTTCCAGGTACTTGTGGAAAAAACCTTCCTGAATTACTCTTTGCAAAGGCGCAATCTCCGCTGCAACATTCAGGTGTGTGGAGTTGGTGTAATAAATTGCCCCTTCGGAAATATTGCCCTTCACATAGCGACCGGCAGCAGGAGAATGATATTTTAAATCCAGTCTGGCAAAACGGTAAGTCGTAGTTTCCGCCGGTGACTGCTCCAATACAAATTTCATAGCCGCATCGATGCTCCAGTGCTTGATTTCATTTTGCAAATACTTCACAACATTCAGACCAAAATCCAGCGCTTCCGGCGCTTCATGTAATTGTTTGCCCAGATGGATTTGAACCAGCTCGTTCAACCCGACAATACCGACAATGTAAAATGCCCGGTTCATTCTCAAATAGGGGAAACCGTCATTGTTCATCGCCAGCACAGCCAGTGGCCCCTGATCGGCATAGGACAGAAGTTTCTCCAAAAAGTCTTTTTTCTGAATATGCGCCTTCACGGCGTTTGCGGTAAATTCCTGAAGCAGACCCCACAAAATCTTCTCATCTCCCCCAGCCTTATAAGCGATGCGCGGTAAATTTAAGGTGACACTCTGGATAGCTGCGGTGCGCAGCAGCCAGGGCTTTTCCAATTCCCAATTGCAACCGGTGCTATCATCACAACCAGCCTTACAACAGACAAAAGAGCGGGCATCTTCATCGCGATCAAACACAAAACACATATTCCCTTTACAGCTCGCCACTTCACAGGCCAGCCGTAAAAGTTCTAAAGAGGATTTCATCTGCAAAAAAGATTCCGTTATATGCAATAGTGGCCGCGGTAAGATGAATGGCTTCCCGGTCGCATCACCTTTTTTGAACACTTCCATTATAGCCCGGGCAAAACGTATCGCATCTGGAGCATAGTCACCATAATTCTTCCCGGTAAGTTTCCCACCGGAACCTATGGCGGGAAGTCCTGCCCAGTGGTCCGGAACTTCACAGTAAAGATGAATATCCGTATAAAGGGCCTGACCACCGCGTGTGGCAGCCAGTTGTGAAAATTCATAGATCAGCATTTGGGCAAACTGCCGTACTTCTTTATCGGTCATTTCTCCCAGGTAAGGTGCAAAAGAAATGTTCAGTGCATCCCAGCTTATTGTCCCGGTAAAATGCCCCTGCAGGATTGCACTGAAACGTACCATATGAGCCAGCAATACTTCCGCATGCTTGGCGGGTTTCGCAGAATTGATCGCCTGCGGTAACTTTAATCCATTTTTTTTCAGATATTCCAAAGATTGGCAGCAACTGTAAGGACGATCAATGTAACCCAACCCGTGAATATGTATGTCGCCGGCGGCATGCGCTTCGCCTATATCCGGCGAGAAGACATCGTAGAGAGAAAATTCCTTTTTAATACCTTCGGCAAAAAGAAGATTTGTGCCTTCGGGAGAATGAGGGATATTAGCATTTTCCTTATTTTGATGCAGGATCAATTGGCGAACATCATAAAGCGGAAACCCAAGTCTACCGTGGAGCCGGCGTTCTTTTTCCAGTCCTCTTTCAATGAGTCTGGCATTAACCAGTTCACGGATCAGGGCAGTTGTGAGTATTCCGATACTGGAAGAGAAAATCTGTTTCTCCACTTCCTTTGATATTTCCTCAGCCAGCAAGTAGTCGATCTCCGCTTCACGCACCAACGCATCTACAATGCGCTGGCGGTTCCAGCGGGCGATCTCTTCGCCGGAAGTGCGGACAAAAAGAGTTAAGTCTGTTGTTTCAGGATTTTCAACCATATCAAACATTCGTCGGCATTGCCGTCTCTTGCGCATTTAGTGCATTTTCCGCAGCAAAAGAGAGTACTTCATCATAATCATGGTTTAAGGCAAACACCCGGAAATGCATGACCCTGGCCGGAATAAAACGATATATTTCCTCCAGGGGTTCCTGCGATGTAATGCCCGTAACCGGGTTAAAAATATTGACTCTTTTGCCCGATTCGGCCATTGGATTGAGTGGCCGCGGGTCCTGGGTTGCCAGATCAACTTTAAAAGAAATCCCTTTTAGCTTTGCCGGCAGACGCTCTCTGATTTTTACTTCGTAATCTTTCGCCGAAGAAAAGCCCGTACCACGATGAATCTGAGCTACGGAAATTTCCGTAGAAAACGACATCTTCCATTTTACTTTCCGGTCATAAAGCTTTTTCCACTCGCCGGCCAACTTTCTTTTTGTTGCATCTTTTGCCGTAAGCCAGCTTTGCACTTCATTGAACAAAGACCATTCGTCGCAGTTCTGGTAGCCCTCCAGATTTTTCAACGGATTGCCGGGTAAGATCAGTGTCATTGTATCGTGGAATATTTCCTGCAAGTGCAAATCCAGGGCGCGTGTTGTCCGGTGAAAATAAACATTGCTATAAAGGTTTAAGCGGGCATTGAGAAATCGCCCCATTGCGGATATGCCCGATTGATGCAGGGTAATACCTTCATTGGTGAAAAAAGTATAATAACGCAGGCGGGGGATATCGACCATGTCGAGCGAAAATCCGGTCATGTAGGCGTCGCGCTGGACGTAGTCCAGATTATCCACCGTATAAATGCCGGAAAAAAGCTGCCGCAGCAAATGCAGCCAGCGCGGCTGATTTTCTTCTTCAGCTTCCGGCACTTTTATCAAAAAGGCTATTTGCCCCGGATCTAAAATTTCTCTGTCCGTAAAAGCACCGGCGGGGCTGCGTTTGATGCGTGATATAGTCCTCCCGAGTTTCTTAATGATAATATGCTGGCCGATTAATTCATGAGTTAATCCCCAATTGCTCAAATAATGTTCATCAAAGAAGTGCCCGTATGGCCCATGCCCCACATCGTGCAATAATCCGGCAAGACGCATCAACTCTTCGATGTAATTTAAAGAAGGAGTATCGTGGCAAACATCACACAAACTGGGATAAAGGTGCTTGGCAAATTCACCGGCTACATGCATTGTTCCTAAGGAATGCTGGAAACGGGAGTGCTCCGCCGCCGGATAAACCCAGCGGGCACTCTGCAACTGGTAAATCCGTCTTAACCTTTGCAACCAGGGAGAATCAATCAGGTCTTTTTCCGTTGTTTCTTTGGCGTCGTTATCTTGCGGAACGGTAAAAAAGGCATACTGATGAATAGGATCAGCAATCAGCGCCATGCCCTTATAAAAATTATAATTGAGGTGAGCAGTTTTTCCCATGGCGGATTGTGTACAATATTCCGCACAAAAGATCAATTTTAAATCAATGACGCTCGCTGAAAACAAACGCAGTGCAGTTTGAAGCGCCAGCGGAATTGATCCCGGAAGCTGAAGCGAGGTGGCTTCGGGCTATCCGGGATCCAGTTCTATAGGGATGGATGAATAGTTACCAGCTGAAAAAAAACGTGGGGCAATTAAAAATACAGCAACATATTTTTTATCAATGTATTACATACCCGGCAGGTTCCGTTGCATCTTGCCCAGACTGCTGCGCATATTTCTTTTCAGTAAGGTGTAAGTCTTGCGATCCTTCTGGGAAAGGAATTGGGCCATCTCCAGAGCTTTCGGCAAGAGAACGTCTCCCGGGTAAATTGCGGATACAATCTTCATCTTTAATGCTTCTTCCCCGCCGACTCTCTTGCCCATGAGAACAAGTTCGGCAACAGCTTGTTGATCGGGCAAATATTTTAAAATCTCCTGCATAATTGGGGAAAAGGGAATTTTGATATCAACTTCCGGAAAACAAAAAAATCCGCGATCAGCGCGCATTAGACGGAAATCCAAAGTGGCAGCGAGGATTGCGGCGCCGGCGTAAGTATGACCGGTCAAGCAGCCGACGGTCGGCATGTCCAATAAAGCAAAGCGCAGATAAAGTCTATCCAGCATAGAGGCAAACTGGATAAAATAATTAGATGGCTTGGTAATAATCCATTCCAGGTTAATGCCATTAGACCAGAATTTGGGATCGGTGCTGGTAATTACCAATGCGGAATTGCCGGGTGCTGCTTCCAACTCGTCAAGAACAGAATTATATTCATTAATTACATCTTCAGTAAAAGTGTTGGCTTTTGCGCCATTAGTCAGACTGAGGACATATACCGTACCATCTTTTTTCAACTCCATTGTGGACATAATCAATCCTTTCCTTAGGCGCAATATCGTTTTTTGGCTTCTGATAAACTGGAAAAATGCTTCCTTTCTTCATCAATGATCTGATCTATAGCGCCATGCTGGGCTGGCGGCACAAATCTTTTTATTTCATGGTAATAAAGAATGGAATCCATTTCCCGTCTGATGGCAAAATCGAGAGCCGACAGAGTATCCTTAACTTTCGAAAGTTCTTTATCCATCGCTTCCCTGGTAAAAATTATATTGCTGTCCACATAATCACGCAGATATGAGCCATATTCACCTGCGTAACTTTCCGGCGGGCTGTATTTTTCCATTTTTGCAAAAATGCCTTCAAAAGTCTTTTTGTGGGCGATTTCCGCCACAGCCAAATCGGCAAAAAGTTTTTTTGCTTCTTCCTGCTTAGCGATCTGCTCGGCATACTTGTAGAAGTTCGTGCCGTTTTCTTCAATCCGGATTGCTATTTCCACTATATCACTTGCTTCAAAAACTTGCATACTCATTGCCCCCTAAATTTATTGTGTGCCCGAACCGTCTGGCTTATTATCTGAGGTCGGGGTTAAATCAGCCATCTCGCGATCTCTCTGTCGAGGTATGAAATGAACTTCATTATATCGCGAGCGAGCTCACGAGAATTAACGCTCGCCCCACAGCAGCGGGATTAAACTAAAACCTTTTTTCTGTAGTGTTGCCGAAAGTTCCAATGCCCTTTAAATTGAGCATATTTTTATAACTAATGCAACCATTTTGCTCATCCTAGAACCATTTTTTCTTCTTGAAGTAATGGACCATAAATAAGGCAACGGCCAGCATAATTCCTAAAACACCGAAATAGCCCCAGCGCCATTCCAGTTCGGGCATAAATTTAAAATTCATGCCATAAACACCGGCCAGGAAAGTCAAAGGCATGAAGATAGTGGCAATTATAGTCAGGACTTTCATCACTTCATTAAGTTTGTTGCTGACGGAAGAAAGGTAAATATCCAGCATACCGGAGAGCATATCCCGGAATGTTTCCACAGAGTCAATAAGAGCAATAACATGGTCGAATATGTCTTTAAAATAAATACCTGTTGATTCACTTATTAACGGAGAATCCGATCGCTCCAGAGCGCTTATTGCTTCCCGTAGCGGCCAGAGTGATTTGCGCAGGAGGATCAATTCTCTTTTCAGTTCATGAATCGCCTGAAGCATTACCGGAGTTGGCTTTTTCAATAAATCATCTTCCAGAAACTCTATTTTTTCTTCCAGCCCCTCCAGAACGATAAAATAGTTGTCCACAATACTATCAATGATGGCGTGGACAAGATAGTCAGCGCCGAATTTCCGGATGCGGCCTTTGTTGTTGCGCAGTCTTTCCTGTATCGGTTCGAAGATGGTGCTCTCTTTTTCCCGGAAAGAAAGGACAAAATTTTTACCCAAAATGATACTAATTTGCTCGGAGATTAGGTCGCCGTTACTCTGTCCGTTAAAATTACGCAGGACGATGTAAAGGTAATCACAATAATCTTCCATTTTGGGACGCTGGTCGGTATTGAGAATATCTTCCAGAACGAGGGGATGCAGGCCAAAGATATTGCCCAGTTCTTCGAGCAATTCCGTATTCTGTAATCCGTCCACAGCGATCCAGATTATTCCCGGTTCATCTTTTTGAGCACCCAGAGCGGCAAATGAATTGATTTCTTTCTCCGAAAAAGATGTTTCATTATAGCGGGTAAGGGTAATTTTCGGTTTTTCGGTGTACGTGTTGCCGAGATGAATCAGACTGCCCGGTAAGAGGCCTGCCTTTTTTGATCTTTTTAAATGACCGGGACGCATATTTATCCCCCTAAAGAAGCTTTCTTCTTCACTTTTATCACGGCAGATATGGAAGGAACCTTGCCATCGGGAAAGGAAACGCCGACAGGCAGGACAACTTTCGTATTTACCATAGTTGTCTTTGTTATTTTTTGCAGATCAATTGGTTCCGTTTCCATCTTTATTTGATCCGGACGCAAACGGGAATCAATTAGTACCTTTATGGTAGAGGGCGCAATAGTAATTTTTTGTAAGGAAAGATCCTTGGGTAAGGAGTTGCGGGTAATAACATTTACAGGCAATGTATAGGATAGAAGTTTAGATGCATAAACGCGAATTCTCGCCGGTGCAATTTCTGTTACAGATAGACTGGACGGCGCGTTGAGCATATCTTTGGCCAAGGTAAATTCCCGCTTTTTTTCGGCCAGGGCCGATAAATCCAATGATAATTTTAACGAGCGTTCATCGAACAACTGGAAAGCCTGAGCCGGTCCCTGGAGAATAACCTTCACCTCTGCTACCTGCGGCTCATCAATTTTCCAGTTGATGGGAATATTTTTATAATCAATAGGTATTATAAAATCGCGGCGGAGAATATCCCTCTGATAGCCGAAGGCAACCCATAAAATACAGGCCAGGACAATGGCAATAACTTTTTCCGGTGTATTTTCTTTAAGCCAGGTTATGGGAGGAGATGTTTTTTTAACCGGAGCATTGCGGATAAAAAACTTTTCCAACGCCTCATGCAGGGCTGCCGCATTTTTCACCACGGTCAATTCTTCCTGCTGAGCTAACGATATGGTTCCTCTTTCCTCGGAAACAACTATGCACAGGGCGTCAGAACGTTCCGCCATGCCCAGCGCCGCCGTGTGGCGTAACCCGAGATTACCGAATTTTGCCGTGTTGATGGAAAGCGGCAAATGACAGCCGAACATGGTAACACGATCTCCACTGATAATCACCGCACCGTCATGGCCAAAGGAATGAGGGTCAAAAATACTCACGAGCAGCGGCTCACTGACAATTCCATCTAAAGCGGTTCCTCCATTGATATGACGATCCAGTGGATCATCTCCCTGCAGAACGATTAATGCCCCGATATTTTTTTTGGCCAGGTTTACAGCAGTCTGAGCGATTATTTCTGCTGTTCCTTCCCAAGCAGATAACGGCTGGATTATTTTACGGATATTCCCCAGCATGGCCAGTCTTTCAAAAAAGCCGCGCAGATCTTCCTGGAAAATAACAACTAAAACGAAAAGCAAGATGGCAAAAAAGCTCTGCAGGACAATAGTTGTCAGATAAAGTTGAAAAAAACGTGCGGCAACATAAATAACGCCGAGAAAAATTATGCCTATAAGGACAAAACGGGATGCCCGGGTTTTGAACCACGTCAGCAAAGCGAAGATCATCGCGGCGATGATCACTATATCCAGGATATCCTGAATCCGGACGCTCTTGACAAACATCAATATGGAATCGAGGTTGAACATGATCTCTTCCTGCTCGCCGATTAATTAATCGGATGAAACTTATATAAGATACCGTAAAGGTGTCAAGCGGGATTAAATTAATGACGTGCACTGAAAACAAACAAAGAGAAGTTTGAATCAGGTATATACAAGTCCTTAACCTATCCATGCCGAAAACATTACATATTTCCAATACAAATCTTCGATCGCGGCCGTCTGCGTTGCGGATGCAATAGAAAATATGTAAAGATCAGTGGCCTTTAGTGCCGGCACCAAGCCGGTCCATAACCGCAAAACCAATGCCGGATAACACAAAAGTGAGATGAATGCCCACTTTCCAGGCCAGGTGTTCGTTACTGATAGATTCCAGGCTGACAAACGACTTAAGTAATTCGATGGCGGAAATGGCAACGATGGAACCAATCACCTTCATCTTTAGATCAGAGAATCCCACCTTTCCCATCCAGTCCGGACGGTCAACGTGCCCTTTCGTATCAATCTTGGAAACAAAATTTTCGTAACCGGCAAAAATGATAATAACCATTAGATTGGCAACCAGAACTATGTCAATCAATGATAATATGCCTGCCATCACCTGTCCGCCTTCACCGCCGATCACAACGGGGATCAGTTTGATGAACTCCTTAACAAACTTAACCAGCAACAGGGCATTAGCAGCTACCAGGCCGATATAAAAAGGCGCCAGCAGCCACCGGCTTTTGAACATAAAACTCTCCAGAAACTGTTCAACTTTTTTTAAAAACATTTTTTCTGCTCCGTAGTTGAGAATCGTCATTCTTCAAAATTAGCATTTAATGATTTGCCGCAGCAAAATAAGGATAATTGTTTTGTTTGTCAATTTAATATTTCTTTTGGAGCGAGTCTGTTCGACCAGGCACTTATATATATTCTCCACCTGCTCAACTTGCCTATGTCATTGGCAAAAAATAATTATTCAGCAGTTAGGCTCTGCCAGGTATGGCGCTCCAAAAATGATCCCGGCACATTTTGTTCCATTTCGAGAAAAAGCGCCAGCGGTATGGCGAAGGTCAGGAGATTGTCTCCCAGTTGTTTGCGGATATAGACTCGGGCCGATAAATCGGTAAGGCCGATCACTGCCCGCGGCTGGGCCAATTTAGCTTCCTGATAAGGATAAATGCCGATTGTCTGACAACCCGCGGCATAGGGAATAATTACATTATCATTATTCTCTCTTCCGTAATTGGCTAAAACAACCAACGCGGAGAGTTGATCAGGATTAACAAAGAATATTATCGTCTGCGGTTTTTCTCTGGTCTCATCAACATCAGCCAACGGTTTAAAGACAACATATTTTGTGGGAATTTCCATCATCGGAAGAGTTTTAATAAATGTCTCCACCTGCGCCGGAGTTTTAATGTAACGCTCACCGTGCAGAAAATTATCGTGAGCTTCGGCGCGCATAAACGGTTTTATTTTTTCCGCCAGATCTGGACCTCCCGGCCTTAGGGCATTACCGGAAGAAAGGAAATGGCAGAAGCCCTCTTCCCCGCCGGGAAAACTTTTGTATTGATTGCCGAAACCTAAACCCACACCGCCGCCAAAACAGCCGAATGTCTTAGAGTCCGCTACGGCAACTTTCCCTTTAGCCGCATGGGCGGCAAGCCACATCACGCAGCCCCACTTATTTTCCTGAAACTGCATTGCCCCTGCCGGCTTTTCATCAGACCAAATGACAGCCACAGGCTGATACAAAGGATGAATGGCTTTTACTATTTGACTTTCCATGGTGATTCTCCTTGAAGATTTTCTCCATCCTGCTCCGTTGAACTGAGTCTTTTCGAATGCGCCATTTTTCATACGATCCAATATTGATTCCCGATAAGGATCCGGAATATTTACTTGATAACCTTGAACCCTACCTCCTTGATCAACTCTTCCACTGTCAGCAGATATTTGGCCAGGATTTGCATTTCGAGTAAACCTGAACTTAAACGTTCATTAAGGGCTTTCCTGGAGACAGGCGGTTCACCAAAATACATTTTCAAATCCTTCAGAGCTGCTGTCTTCTGTTTCTTACTCAGCCGAATCTGTTCCAGCCCTTTCATAAGCTCAATGGGAGTGAAACCGTATTTCAGTAGAGCCTGTTCTTCAAAAAGACCGGATGTAATGTGATGCCTTACATACTCGCTGTCGTAGGGTGGTTTCCCAAAATACATTTCCAGGTCCTTCAGCACTTCCTTCTTTGTCTTTTCTGACATTCTTTTCATAACTACTCCCTCCTTTGAGACCAAAGAATTTAAGATATCTTATAGGACATTGCATCTTTTATGTGTCAGTGTAGGATGAAAGTCCTGTTATGTCAATTAGATAATGGATCGAATAATTCTGCATGGGATATCGGTATGGAGTGCCGGATCTTCATGGGCGAAGAGGATATTCGCCGCCAGGCGCCCAATGTTTTCCGGATGAAAATATTAGGCGCGGAATTTGTTCCGGTTGCCAGCGGCACGGCAACGCTGAAAGCCGCCATGAATGAAGCCATGCGCTACTGGGTTTCGACCGTCCGCGATACATTCTACATTATCGGTACAACAGCCGGGCCTCATCCCTACCCGCAGATGGTGCGCAACTTCCAGTCGGTCATCGAAAAAGAAACGAAAAAACAAATTCAAAAAATCGCGGGCCGTAATCCCGATGTGCTGGTGGCCTTTGTGGGCGGCGGCTCTAGCGCGATGGGAATGTTTTATCCTTTCCGCAATGAAAAAAACATTGCCATGTACGGAGTGGAAGCTGCCGGTCATGGCTTAAATACTTCCGAACATTCGGCAAGTATCAATGCCGGAAAAGTCGGCGTGCTGCATGGTAACAAAACTTATCTGCTGCAGGATGATCATGGCCAGGTGCGCGATGCCTATTCGATGGCGGCAGGCTTAGACTATCCGGGAGTGGGGCCGGAGCACGCCTATTTTCACACCACCAAAACGGTGAATTATGTCACTATCACCGATGGGGAAGCGGTTGCCGCCTTTTCTTTTTTATCCCGTCAGGAGGGAATCATTCCCGCACTGGAGAGTGCGCATGCGGTGGCCTATGCAATGAAGATCGCGCCGAAAATGACGAAAAACAAAATCATCGTGATTTGTCTTTCCGGCCGAGGCGACAAAGATGCCCAGACAATCATTGAGGAAATATTACTGTAACGTCAATTTCATTTCCCTCCCTCGAGGGGAGGGATAAAGGGAGGG
Organism: Deltaproteobacteria bacterium; assembly: GCA_025361065.1. GTDB lineage: Bacteria > Desulfobacterota > Syntrophia > Syntrophales > Smithellaceae > MVRV01. The sequence goes on along the minus strand of JANYAY010000056.1, from coordinate 2,565 downwards.
TGAAATGCGGTTAATGCCCCCTCCCCTCAGTCCCCTCCCGCAAGGGGCGGGGAAATATTTTTGGCAGATTATTATAAACGATCACTCCCAAGGAGAAAATAATAATGAGCCGGATCACAGAAAAATTTAATGCTTTGTAAGAAAAGAAAGAAAAAGCGCTGATTGTATATTTGACAGCGGGTGATCCGTCGCTTGCTGTAACAAAAGAATTAATCTTCGCTCTGGAGGCCGCCGTTGCGGATATTCTGGAAATCGGTGTTCCCTTTTCCGATCCTACGGCGGATGGGCCGGTCATTCAGGCTGCTGCTCAGCGGGCTTTGAAAAACGGCATGACGCTGCAAGGTATATTAAAGATGATCGCGAAGGTGCGGCAGGTATCGGCAATTCCGATTGTCCTTTTCGGTTATTTCAACCCGCTTTTTGCTTACGGCGTGAAGAAATTTGCTCATGATGCCGCAAAAGCAGGATTGGATGAAGTTCTGGTAGTTGATTTGCCGCCGGAAGAAGCCCATGAACTGCGCCAATATTCGGATGCGTCGGGCATTGATTTTATCTCTCTTGTCGCCCCCACAACCGGCGCCAAAAGAACTCGTCAGATCGTATCCGCAGCAGCGGGGTTTCTCTATTATGTTTCCATTACGGGCATTACCGGCACGGCGACACCGGTAATTGCCGATATAAAAAAAGCAGTGGATCAAATCCGTAAATTTACGCAACTCCCTGTGGCCGTGGGCTTCGGCATAACAGAGCCCGCGCAGGCACGGGAAATAGGCCGGATATCCGACGGCGTCGTCATCGGCAGCGCCGTAGTAAAAATGATTGATGAAAACAGGAACAATCCGGAGATGGTAAAAGTCGTTGCCGGATATGTGAGAGAAATTAAAAAGGCATTGCGCTGATACCTTTTGTCATTCCCCAGCTGGACTGGGGAATCCAGAAACCCGCCTGTGCCCTTCAGGGTGCGAATGCGGGAATCCAGTATTATAAATAGATCCTGGATACCGGCCTGCGCCGGTATGACGACTATTGTGGTAATTTTCATTATTGTGACACAGTCTCGAATGCCGGAAGCGCTTCGGCTCTAGCTGCTCTATCCTCACGCGCCTTGCATCTAAACCTTCGCGTGCCCTCTCGTGACCTTTAGGTTGTTAGGGTATTTGAACAACCTACAATAAAAGAAATTTTTGTCATTCCCCAGCTAAACCGGCGAATCCAGAAACTTGTTTGTCACATGTTGCTATATATAGTCGGGTGAACCATAATTAAGTATACTGTCCCAGGGACTCCACCATCCAACACGGCCATCAGCAAATCTGTTGCCCGAGGTGAACTGATTGCTGAGTTAAAATGGTGAAGATTAGTATGAAGTCAATAAGTTAACAGCATCCCACTGTTCCAATGATCAATGCCATTCCCCTGGAGATAAAATCCATTTAATGGTAACGGTATTTAAGCCGATATAGTTCTTAGGCGGTGAACGTCAATAAAGAAAAGGTTGGAATCATATGAAAATAACAACTAATGATATTTCCTCCCTGCAACCGGGCAGTGTAAAGAATTCAAAAAATGTTTCAGGAGAAGGCTTTCAGGAGATTCTCAACGAAAAGATGGGCAATTCTCAGTTCTTAGCCAATCCATCCGCCTCCCTGCCGCCGCTTAGTAATTTGGACGGTATTCGCTTCGATCAGGTCCGTCAACCTGATACAAAAGAGATTCTGACCCGGATGGACAGATTTCTGACTCTACTGGAAACCTATTCGCAGCAAATGGAAAATCCGCGGATCAGTCTGAAGGAAACCTCAACAATCGTAACTCAGCTCGAGCAGCAGACGCAGGAACTTATTCCCATTCTGGAAGCTCTTCCCGAGGGAGACGGGATCAAGGATCTCCTCAACCGGCTTCTCGTGACCTCCACCGTCGAAACCATCAAATTCAACCGCGGCGATTACCTTTAAGTTGCTCCATCTCTGTCTGACCAGAAAATAACAACTTAAATACTGTTGCCAGCGAATTATGTGTTATATCCCCCGAATTACCCCCAAGCAGAGCATGGTGAATGCTGGGCATGCCGGGCAGCAATCTTTCTTTAGTTATGCGAAAGGCTCCATTCGCACGTTATGCAATTTGTAAAAGCTTTTGACAAATTGTATAATTTCTTGATGCTGGTCTGCGCCGGTATGACGACTATTGTGGTAATTCCCGTCATTGCGAAACGCCTTCCAGACAGCTCTTGCCCGGCGCATGCCGGGTGGCAATCTCTCTTCTGTCATTCCCCAGCTGGACTGGGGAATCCAGTATCTAGATAGCCCCCTTGTTATTGCGCTGAGATGAAATCTTTCTTTTTAACCGGCAACTACATGTTTTTTCTTGCATTAATTTTTAGAAATAGTATTGTTCATCACGCATCATAGAAAAGGATCATAGTGATCTGGTCAAGTAAAAACGGACACTCGGTTAAGCGGCTTTTGCCCACATAAAATTCTTTTCAAAATCATTCGGATTTTTGTAATTCAAATACGAATGCAGGCGATTACTGTTATAAAACATCTCAATGTAATGAATCAC
>JANYAY010000053.1 GCA_025361065.1 Deltaproteobacteria bacterium | reverse complement strand
TTTTATGGCCTAAGTTTGCCTGAAATCTTCCGACAAACATTATCGCTATGTCAAATGGCTCTTGCTTTTACTCCCGAACCAAATCCTATCTCTCTTTTCATTTATCCGTGCTAGTTTTCATAAAACTTTTGACACTACCGATAATCGACAATTTCAACGTCATAAGCCTCACCGTTTTTAAACCGGAAACAGAGGCGCCATTGGTCGTTGATGCGGATGCTCCAATTTCCCGCGCGATTTCCGGTCAACGCTTCCAGGCAGTTTGACGGCGGCATGCGCAAATCTTCAAGCAGTGTTGCCGCATCAAGCTGCGTCAACCTCTTTATGGCCCGTTTCAGAATGTCGGGCGGGAAACGTCTGGTTTTCCCGGTGGTATAAAAAAGTTCTGTTTCAGCATCCGCGAATGACTTAATCATGAGGAGAAGGATAAACAATTTGTTTACAGCCGTCAAGGTGAATTTCAAAATAGGACGCTGCCCCTAATTTACCTCGCTGATTCGGTGATTTGCTTTGTTAGCTGACTTTTTGTGTGTTTATTATGTTATTTTACTTGTTCTATAACCGTGACATGTTGTCCCAGATGCGTATAGCCGAGGAATCTTTTAGATTATTTTCCGCAATTATCCTTATTGATAAGCGTTTAACACGGAAACCGGCATTTCTTGTTTTTTCAACTAAGTGATTGAAAATGTTACCGTTTAATCGAAGGACAATTAAACCAGTTGTAGGTACATCCACCTTTGACGCATAGCAATAGTCAACGGCAGATTTGACCCATCCGACCTCATTCAGGAGCTGCTTGGAAAGGTGTTTTTTAAGACACGAATAAAGAGTAGCGGTAGGGTAAATGACACGAAATGCCTCCACAGATATCAAAGCTGGTGGAACCACTGCGTTTGTTCCACCCTACAATAACTTAATGACGCCGTAAAATGTCTCAGAGGCAAGGCGCGCAAAGCCTGAGGAGTGAGGCGTACTTTTGGCGTACGCCGCAACGACGAGGGATGAAGCGCATCCGGCATTCGCCGGATATGCTCTGCATAGGCAAAGCCCAACTGCATCAGAAATCGTACAGTTTTGTTCCCGGAACCACCGTAAACTTATGCGCGAGCAGCACTTCGATGGCTTTTTCGGGATTATCGAAGCGGAAGATAATGACCGCGTTCTCGCCGCTTTTTTCCACGAAGGCATAAAGATATTCCACATTGATTCCCTCTCGGGAAAGGACTTCCATAATGGAGTGCAGGCCGCCCGGTTTGTCCGGTACTTCGACTGCGACCACAACCGTTTTATTAACCCGGAAACCGCTTTCTTTCAGTACTCTATTGGCTTGTTCCACGTCATTGACGATCAGGCGCAAAATACCGAAATCGGTAGTTTCGGCAAGAGAGAGAGTTCGAATATTAATATTGGCTTCCTGGAGAATGCGCGTGGCATGTTCCAACGAGCCTGGTTTATTCTCTAAGAATATTGATATTTGTTCAACTTTCATGCTTTCACTTCCTCCTTTGTGTTTTATCAGATGCGACGGTTATCAATGACCTTAGCAGCCGGGCCTTGGGATTGCTGCAATGTATTGGGTTCGACCAGTTTTACCCTGGCGGCAACACCCAGATAGTCTTTCATATCTTTGATAATTCTTTTTTCGATATTCTGCAATTCCTTGACGCTGCCGGAGTTGCTGAATGTTTTTTCGCTGACTTCGACTCGCAGTTCCAGCGAATCAAGAGCACCGCTTTTATCGACGATGAGCTGATAACGAGGCTCCAGCCCTTCAATGTCGGTCAAAATAGCTTCAACTTGCGAAGGGTATACATTGACGCCACGGATGATCAGCATATCATCGCTTCTTTTTAACACCCTCTCCATTCTGATATGGCTGCGGCCGCAGCGGCAAGGATCAGTAATCAGATGCGATATGTCACCGGAGCGGTAACGGATTAAGGGAAAAGCTTCTTTGGTAAGAGTGGTAAAAACAAGTTCTCCTTCGGACCCTTCGGGCAAAACTTCACCCGTTTGGGGGTTAATTGTTTCGACAAGAAAATGATCTTCGAAAATATGCATCCCATTACGGCCTTCCGGACACTCCATTGCTATACCAGGCCCCAATACTTCCGAAATGCCGAAGATGTTCAGAGCGGTTATTCCATAGATTTTTTCAATTTCGTCACACATGGCCTTGCTCCAGGGTTCCGCCCCGAAGATGCCGACACGCAGTTTTAATGCTTTCATATCCACGCCGAGCGCCGAACCTTGTTCGGCCAGATGCAGGGCATAGGAAGGTGTGCAGCAAATAGCGGTTGGTCCGAAATCCTGCAGGATCATGATTTGTCTTTTAGAATTACCGCCGGACATCGGTATAACGCTGGCGCTGATCTTTTCCGCGCCGTATTGCAGACCTAAGCCGCCGGTGAACAGTCCATAGCCGAAAGCGTTATGAATGATATCATTTTTGGTGAGCCCGGCAGCAACCAGGCTGCGCGCCATTAATTCCGACCATGTTTCAATATCCCGCTTGGTATAACCAAATACCGTAGAACGCCCGCTGGTACCGGAGGAGGCATGCAGCCGAACTATGCTACTCATCGGGACGGCGAACAAACCAAACGGATAATTGTTTTGCAAGTCATGTCTCGTTATAAAGGGAATTTTGGACAGATCGGTAAGCGATTTGATATCGTCGGGCTTGACCCGGGCGGCATCGAGTGACTTTTTATAATGCCCCACAGTATGATAAACACGTTGCAGGACTTGTTGCAGTCTTTTGATTTGCAGTGCTTTAATTGCTTCTCGGGGCAGGGTTTCAAATTCTTCATTATAAAACATATGGTCGCCTCCCTTCATCAAGGATTTCAGTCTAGCAAAACTTTATGTTAGTGGCAAGAAGCTTTCCGGAAAAAACAATTCGTCCGAAACAAGTTTATACTTTACTCCCGAGCATTGGTTATGTTACTTCTTCAGTGGACTGCTATTCCAGGTAAAACCGCTTTTCCTGAAAAAGAAGCATTGAGCAGATAACGGCAAAATTTTGGTTTTCCACGGCCTGAGTATATTAAAGGGTAAACGATACTATGAAACTTACCATAAGCAGCAAACTTTTGTTCGGTTATCTGTTTATGGCGCTGCTGACATTGCTGGTGAGTGCTTATGCCATATTTCATCTGCAGAAGCTTAATCAGGCGGCATATGACATTACGAATCGTCATTTTAGTGTGGTGGAAACGACTAAAAGCATGCGAGATGCGCTGCTGGCGCAGGAAAGTACCGAAAAGAAATACTTTATTTTTAAAGATGCTTCTCTGGAACAAATATTCTGGCAACGCGCCGGCGATTTCCAAGCTGGTCTGGAAAAGATAAAGAAACTTAATACCGGAAAATACCGGGACAGTGATAAAGGTTTAAATAATCTTGCCCTCCTCCATGATCGCTATGGAACTTTTTTCTCTCAGGAAGTTGCCTTGTTAAAAGACAATCGCCTGCAGGATGCCATGGCACTTTCCGATTCTGCGAGCAAAGCAACAGTTGAAGAAATTGCATTACAGCTAAAAAATATCCAGACGGGAACGGAAAAAGCAATTAGCGATAAGATGAATTTTATTGCCAGTCAAAGTTCTAATGCGACTAACATGACTTTGGGCTTGAGTTTATTTAGTCTGATTTTGGGAATTGCGTTGGCTCTTTTGATTAGACGCAATATTTCCAAGCCACTGCGGCAACTGCAGCAGGCAACAGGTTTAATTGCCGAAGGGAAACTCAACCATCAAATCACCGTAAGGCGTAATGATGAAATTGGAGCGCTGGCGAAAGATTTTATTTATATGACACAAAGACTTAAAATACTTGAAGAAATGAATTTAAATGCCAGTCCCCTTACCGGTCTGCCGGGGAATATTGCCATTGAAAAGCGGATCATGGATATGTTCGCCACGGGCCAATTATTCTCTCTTTGTCAGGTTGATCTTGACAATTTTAAGCCGTTTGCCGATAAATACGGATATGCTTGGGGCAGCGAAGTAATTAAAGAGGTTGCCGATATCCTTACAGAGTATGTGGCAAAAAAACCGCAGGAAGAAATATTTATCGGTCATATAGGCGGAGATGACTTTGTCGTAATAGCAGGACCGGAGCATGCGAAAAGAATTTGCCAAAAACTGGTAGCGGATTTTGAAAAACGCATTGGTCGGTTTTACGATGCTCAGGATGCACAAAGAGGTTATATAACCGGAAAAGACCGTCAGGGAGCAATGCAAAAATTTCCTTTAATTACAGTTTCCGTAGCCATAGTTACAGATGATGGAACAAGATTTAAGAATCCGCTCGATATTGCTATGACTGCCGCAGAACTAAAAGAATATGCCAAATTGCTTCCCGGCAGCAATTATGTGACCCAGGAAGATTGGGAAAAACACAATATTTTACATCCGGCTGAGCAATCAACCACCTCGCAGTAAGCTGTCGAGGTATGAAATGAACGTTATCATATAGCAGCAAGCTGCGGAGAATTAACGCTCGTCCCGCAGCAGCGGGATTAAGGTGAAGGGGAGATGGATCATTGTTGAAAAAATGCCAAGGGACAATCATTTTTTTTATAATAGCATTTTTTATTGCAGGCTGTGCAAATAGAGCGGTTATCGATAAATCAAATAGCCAGAAAATGGCTGCTGAAAGGCAAAAAAGTGTTTTTGAATTATTCCCTTCTGATGCGGATATTATCAGTGAAGCATTGACTTATTTGAATAATCGACAGGGAGAACCGGATTATAATGCGGTCAAGGCTAAACTGACAATTTTTCTTCAGGGGCATCCCAAGAGCAAATGGGCCGAAAGTGCTCAAGCCTTGATCCTGACCATTAATAATTTACTCGATTTGCAGGAAAAAGTTAAAACCGAATCAATAGCGCTGGAAAAGGCCAATGCCGAAAAAGCAAAACTGAAAAAAGATTATAAATATTCAGAAGAAAGATATCAAACCGAAACAGCTAAACTCCAGCAGGAAAATGAGCAATTGAAAAAAGATATTGCACTTTTAAAACAATTGGAAATACAGATGGACAAAAGAGAAAAAATGCTGAAGTAAAAATATTGGCTCCTGTAATACTGATACCAGGGAAAATTAGTTAATGATAAAAAGAATTAAAGTAACTGAATTAAAAACCGGCATGTACATAGAATTACCTAAAGCATGGCGTGCTCATCCTTTTTTAAGAAACAACTTTACGATTACTTCTCAAAAACAAATAGATAAAATTATCGAATATGGCATTTTAGAAGTCAATATTAATGAAAAAAAAGGCATTACGGCTCCGGTAATGTTTACACGGGAAGAACAACCGGAAAAGGACTTTTCAGAAAATATTGTACCGGAGAAATTAAAGGAAGTTATCCAGGATAAGAAAATGGCGCCGGAACCGAAAGCGCAGGCTGTTCATTTACATTCTATCAACATGATTGGCAAGCTATGGGAAAATCCTTCCGGAGAAAATATTGCGCAATTTAAGAAGGGTATTGTTGATGTTGTAGATTTGATTCTTGCCGACGATGCCACCAGCGATCATTTACTGAAACTCACTTCCCACGACTATAATACTTACATTCATTCGGTTAATGTGGGTGTTTATGGAGTATCTCTGGCAAAAGCAATTCTTGCCAAGGAGGATAAACATGACATGCATGCTCTGGGGGCCGGTTTCTTTTTGCATGATGTCGGTAAAGTATATATCGATGAAGCCATTATCAATAAGCCGGGTAAGCTCACCGAAGATGAAATGACTCTGATGCGCAGGCATCCGAGCATGGGTTTTAAGCTTTTGACGGAAACAAAACAAATCAATGACGAATGCCGTTTGATTGTATTACAGCATCATGAACGGCATGACGGTACCGGATACCCCCGAAAAATGCGCGGCGAAGATATACACATTTATGGCCGAATATGTTCGGTGGCTGATGTTTTTGATGCGCTTGTTTCCGAAAGGCCTTATAAAAAAAGGCTTAATCCTTTTGAAGCTCTGAAGCTTATGAGGGATGAAATGCTGGATCACTTTCACAAGGAAGTCTTTGAGAAATTCGTTTTACTTTTCAAATAAAGTTTCCCCCTTCACATAAGTATCGGCCAGAATAATACCGAGGGCAGTTTTGGCATCGATTATTCTACCGTCCCTTACCATGTTTTTTGCCTGGGAAAAGCTTGTCGGTACAACTTCAATAAATTCATCATCATCAGGACGAAGGGGGTTCGGAAAAAGGCTTTGGGCAAGGAAAAAGTACATGTATTCGTTGCAATATCCCGGCAATAAATAGCCTTCAAATAACTCGATAAATGTTTTCGCTGCAAAACCCGTTTCTTCGGCAAGTTCGCGTTTTGCGCAAAGCAGCGCTGTTTCTGATTCTCTGTCGATGGTTCCTGCGGGAATTTCCAGGAGATGTTTTTTTACGGCATTGCGGTATTGCTTTATTAAAAGTATTTCCTGTTTATCATTTACGGCAACAATGGCAACGGTAGGTTTATGATCAATCATGTTTTGTTTGGTCGTTTTGCCGTCGGGTAAAGAAACGTCTTCTTCCCAGACATCAAATATTTTACAGTGATACATTAAATTTTGTTTTTTTTGTTTCATGGAGGACATATTCGCTTCAATTAGTTTTGATAATTGACAATAAATTCTTTTCAATTTCTTCTTTAGGCAGAGCACCGACAAGCCTATGCACTAACTTGCCATCCTTAAAAAGCAGCATTGTCGGGATGCTGCGAATTCCATATTGCGAAGCTGTAACCGGATTTTCATCAACATTGAGTTTGGCCACTTTTACCCCATTGGCATAATCGGAGGCCAGTTCTTCGATAATGGGTGAGAGTTTGCGGCAAGGAGCGCACCAGGGCGCCCAGCAATCAACTAATACGGAAGTATCGGCAGCCAGCACTTCCCGGGCAAAAGAATCATCGGTTACTTCGACAGGCTTTGTTTGTTGCTGGGCAATAACCAGCGGTTCATGGCATTTGCCGCACAGTGGTTTTTGATGGAGTTTTTCTTCCGACATTCTGTTTTTAGTGCCGCATTTGAGGCAACGGATAATCAAATCATCCAGAGGCGCATGGCAATTGCCGCATGTCGGCCGTTTCTGAAATTTCTGATAGGGTATGCGATTTTTAGTGCCGCAGTTCAGACAGCGGATTATTACATTATCAGGCATGTATTCACCTATTTCCTGAAAAAATACAAATCATAGAGAAACGTTAACTATAACCGGGCTGAGTATTCTCACCACTTCCGCTGGAGCCATTTGGGCCAATAACCCCCGACTGCCGGCATTAATCAGAATTGCCGGCAAGTCAAGAATAGTCTTTTCCATATATACCGGCAATGATTTTCTTGTGCCGAAAGGAGACGTTCCGCCCACTTGGTAACCGGTATGCTTCTGGGCAATTTCCGGACGGCAGGGTAAAATTGACTTCGCCCCGATAATACGTGCCAATGATTTTGTGGAAACTTCCTTATCACCATGCATCAAAATTATCAGTGGATGGGCCTTTTCATCTTCCATGACCAGTGTTTTAACGACACAATGTTCATCAACGCCCAATTTCATTGCGGATACTTTTGTTCCGCCTTTTTCTTCATACTGATAAGAATGCAATGTAAAAACAGCAAAGTGCGCTTTTAGGGCCAGAATTGCAGGCGATGAAGGAATCTTTTCTTTGACCATGTTGTATAAAGTAATGATGAAAATGTAAAAGGCAATGAACAACGGCTTAGTCGATTTTGCCGGAATAGGGATTAATCGTAATATCATCAAAGCACTTAGGGCAGAAAACACGCGTATTAACGTGTCCACAGCCGTAGCCCCATAAATCAAATTTCCGGCAATCCTGACAAAGGCCAATCTCACAGCCATCACAAAGAATTACACTTTGCTTCTTTTGGCAGATCTTGCAAATACCTGCAGTATCGGTAATTATCAAATGCACACCGCTTTTTTTAGATTGACTATTTTCTAAGAGAAATGTCCTGCAAATGCAATCTTTTTCTCATACCAATTCGCTTTATTTGTGCTGGCGGAAAACGCCGACGACACCAAGCAGAACGATGATTGCCCCGGCGATAGTCCAGTAGGTAATCGGTTCATGCAAAATCCACCAGCCCAGAAAAAGCGCCAGCACCGGATTTACATAAGCATAAGTCATAACGATATTGATAGGCAGCAGCTTAAGAGTAATTGTGTAAGAGGTAAAGGCAATAACTGATCCGAATATGATCATATAAACCAGAGCCAGCAAAGAATTAATATTGGGCAAAGGAAAAGGATCGCCATTGAATGCAGTAATTATCAGAAAAAGGATTCCGGCAAATAGATGTTGCCAACCGGACAGGGCCAGGATGGGTATGTGGACGGCATGCCGCGATTGAATAACGGAACCAGTGGCAATGCTCAAAGAGGCGCAAACAAGCGCCAATCCTGAAACTATATCTATAGAATTAAAATTCGCCAGTGCGGGAGCCATCAGAACGGCTATGCCGGTCAGGCCAAGCAATAACGATCCGATGAGCTGCGGGGATAGTCGTTTTTTAGAAAAGATTGATTCCAAAAATGCCGCCCAGATTGGTGTTGTCGAAGCAAAAAGTGCTGCCAAACCGGAGTAAGCGTGTTTTTCCGCCCACAGGATTAAACCATTGCCGGTAACCCAGAAAAGTGTGCCGGTTATGGCAATTAAGAGCCATTCTTTGCCGGAGGGCCAGATATTAGTGTTGCGAAAATAAGCAATGGCCAGAATAATCATACTGGCGATCAGCATGCGACTGGCGCCGGCAGTAAACGGTGTAAATCCACTGTCGGGTGCGACCAGAATACGCATGGCCAGATAGGTGCTACTCCAGACTAAATAAACCACACCTAAATGGAAAAGTCCCGTCGGTGCAAGTGGCGCTTTTCTTTGAGCTTCATAGAGCATTATTGAATAATAAGCTCCGATACTAAATCCAGAATCCCACCGGGAGTATAAAAATATAACTCATGAGCCGTGACTTGCTGGCGTTTATCGGCTGATTCTTGAAGGATAGGAACAATTTCAATAGCAGTAATATCAAGCCAGCTTTTTTCTAAATTTATCCGGACAATAGCACCCTGGGCATTGCGTTCGTAAGGGATTTTATACGAAGTCAAGACACGGGCGACAAAATCATTCTTCTGGTTAGTGACGAAAGCAGCCCGCTGTTTTAGCGCCCGAATCTTACCATATTCCTGCGCCTGGACTATTGGCCCGCACAAGAAAAAGAATATCACCGCCAGCAAACAAATGCGTATTTTCATATATTTCTCCTTTTTCCAAAGTTATTATAACGTCAGTTGATTTTACATCTCCTTTCCCTGATATGCCAGACAAAGTTTTCTTGTTGCATTTTCTTGATTTTGCTTTTCTTTTGAGTTATTGGTTCAACCACAGTTTCTGGAGGGAGATTAAAATTTGCAGCAAAACCCCGGCGAAAAACATAAACTTATCCGCAGTTCAGTCCGGCATTTTGCCGAAACCGAGCTGGCGCCGATTGCCGCCGAAATCGATCAGAACGCCGTCTTTCCCTTATCTGTCATCGAAAAGATGAAGAAACTGAATTATTTTGGCCTGCAAGTGCCCCGGGAATTTGGCGGTGCGGCACTTGATGCGGTAAGCTCGGCCATTGTAGTCGAGGAAATATCCCGGGTTTGTGCGGCGGTAGGACTTTGCATTACGGTGCATAACGGTGTTGCGGTTTATCCGATTCTCAAATTTGGCACTCAGGAGCAAAAAGAGCATTACCTGCCCAGGCTTTCCGCCGGTGAGATTATCGGTGCTTTCAGTCTTACCGAAGCTAATGCCGGGTCAGATGCCGGTAGTATCGAGACCATTGCAGCGAAAAAAGGCGAGAGCTATATTATTAATGGCACAAAGATATTTGTTACTAACGGCGGCATTTGCGATCTGGTTTTAATATTTGCTTCATCCGGGTCTGATGATGCGCGACAGCAGACCTGCGTGTTTATAGTCGAGAGCGGGTTTAAAGGCTTTTTACGCGGGGAGGTGGAAAATCTTTGCGGTATGCGCGCCAACCCGGTTTCCTCGTTGTTTCTGGAAGATTGCCTGGTGCCCCAGGAGAATATATTGGGTAAAAACGGTGATGGTTTGAAAATCGCGCTTGTTGCTTTAGATAACGGGCGCATCGGTATTGCCTCACAGGCCCTGGGTATTGCCCAGGGGGCGCTGGAAGCAGCTGTCAAATATGCCAAGGAAAGGCACCAGTTTAAAAAACCAATCGCTGCTCAACAGACAATCCAAAATTATCTTGCTGATATGGCTACAGAAGTTGCTGCGGCACGCTTGCTTCTGTATCGTGCGTGTAGTTTAAAAGATGCAGGGATGAGTTTCAGTACTGAGGCAGCTATGGCCAAGCTTTATTGCAGTAAAGTTGCGGTAAGCGTTACGTCGTTGGCCGTACAAGTTCATGGAGGCTATGGGTACAGTAAGGAATACGATGTGGAACGTTTTTTCCGCGATGCCAAGGTAACGGAAATATACGAGGGCACCAGTGAAATTCAGAGGATGGTTATAGCCCGTGCCGTGCTTTCCTCGATGATGTTTTAGGGTTAAGGAACTATGCTGAATCTGATCGTTTGTTTAAAACAAGTTCCGATGGTGACGGAGTTGCCCTGGGATGAAAAGACAGGCACACTGCGGCGTGATCTGGCCTCAGGCCAGATGAATCTTGCCTGCCTGCATGCGCTCGAGGCGGCTCTGCAAATCAAAGAACAATATATGGCCAATATTACCGCTGTTACTATGGGGCCGCCTGCGGCCCAGGAAGTGCTGCGTGAAGCTGTCGCTCTGGGAGCCGACCGGGGCATCCATCTTTGCGACCGGATATTTGCCGGTTCCGATACCTACGCGACATCTTTGCTTTTAGCCAAAGCTATAAAGAAAGAATGTGCCGATTATAATTTGATCCTTTGCGGTTCATACACTTCGGACAGCGAAACGGCGCAAGTTGGCCCGCAGATTGCGGAAGAATTGGCAATACCTGCCGCGGCTTATATTGAAAAACTGGAAATTAACGGCCGGACTTTACGAGTGCGGCGTCTGGTCGATAATTTCCGCGAAACTCTGGAAATGGAATTCCCCGCGCTGGTTACCGTTTCCCTGGAAAAATACCAGCCGCGTTACACAGCGCTTGCCGGTTTGGAAAATGCGTTTGCTAGCGGCAATATTATCAGTCTTAATGCACGGGATTTGGGAATAAGTTCGGCATCAATGGCCGCGGATGGTTCACGCACACAAGTGCGGAATGTGTTTTTGAGAAAAGAGAAAAAGGAAAACGTTGTGCTTAAGGGTACCGCGGCAAATGTTGTTAATGAATTTCTCAACAAATATGAAAGCAAGATCAGCTGGGCAATAGGCAAAGATATCGAGGAAGAAGACCACGGTGATGAATAGCAAGCAAAAAAGCATCTGGGTGTTTGGCGATTACCGCAATTATTTCCAGAACAGGGTGACACTGCAATTGTTATCCAAGGCAGTGGATCTTGCCCGCGCAATTCAGGCCGAAGTATGTGCAGTTGTCTTCGGCCATGAAGTTGACGAATATATAATGGAATATACGGCCCATGGCGCGGATCGTTTATTGGTAATCGATGATCCCGCTTTAAAAAGCTACAGTACGGAGCGATACTTGGCACTCCTGGAAAATCTGGCTTCCGAGAGAGATCCGGATATTATTCTGATTGGAGCAACTGACTTTGGCCGCGAATTTGCGCCGCGGCTGGCCAAGCGTCTCCAAACTGGTTTGTCCGCTGATTGTGTGGGACTGGAAATGACCACAGAGGGATTGTTAGTGCAAATAGCACCTTCTTTTGGCGGCAATATGCTGGCGGAAATTATCACGCCGGATCATCGTCCGCAGATGGCCACGGTGCGGCCGGGAACTTTTAAGGAAATTCCGCATAACTATGAGCGGAAAAGCGTTGTGGAAAGACTGCCCCTGATGAAAAATCTACCCCAACCACGGATTCGTCTGGTGGAATATGAACGTTCGGCGGAAAGAGAGCACACCATCGAAAATGCAGCGGTTATTGTGTGTGGTGGCCGGGGCATGGGCAATAAAAAGAAATTTAAAAAATTGCATGATCTGGCCAAGCTCTTAGGCGGCGATGTCGGCGCTACCAGACCTGTCGTTTATTCAGGCTGGGCAGACCATAACTCGCTTGTCGGCCAGGCAGGCAAGCATATCAAACCGAAAATTCTTTTTTCTTTCGGGATCAGCGGAGCCATTCAACATACAGCGGGCTTGGGCGAAGCGGACTTTATTATTACCGTAAATAAAAACCCGCAGGCCGCAATGATGAAGATGGCAGATGTCGCGATTGTCGGCGATGCCGGCGACGTACTCGATGCTCTCATTAAAGGTCTCCGCAAAAGAATCAGAGAATAAGCTTCAATATTAGACCTTATGGCAACAATATCCGCAATGCTGTAAGCAGTTATTTGTTTGTAATCATAGATAAATAAGCCGGAAGTGATTGGATTTCAGATCTCCTTGTCCATCAGCTTATCCAGGAGTAACTGTTTTACGGAGCTGATCTCGATAAAGGAGGCACCAAAGCTGTCTCCGAAATTTCCGGCGATGATCACGACGAGATCTTTTTCTGTGAGGTTACCCGACTGGAGATGGCTGAGCAGAGCCTTGTGAACGAATTCCCGGCTGCTATGCGTCTTTTCGATGAATTCCGGGAAAACGCCGAACGAAAGGGCAAGCTGTCTTACGGTAGATCGGTTATAGCAATGGGCGAACACGGACTTGCGGCCCCGAAACCCGGCCATATTACGAATGGATGATCCCGATGATGTGTCGGCGATTATGGCTTTGGCATTGAGTATGATGGCGGCCTCAACTGCTGTTTTGGTGAGAAAAGCAGAACGCTCATTGGTGAGGACAACGGTCCTTGCATCATGAATATCGCTGCGCGACTTCTCCACTTCAATGGCAACTTTGGCCATCGTGGTTACCGCTTCGACAGGATACAGGCCATGGGCTGTTTCGGCGCTCAGCATGAGGGCATCGCTTTTGCTGTAAATGGCACTGGCGATATCGCTGACCTCCGCCCGGGTCGGCCGGGGATTATGGATCATGGAATGGAGCATCTGCGTGGCGATGATAACCGGTTTGCGTTTCGCAATGCATTTGTTAATCAACATTTTCTGAATGCCCGGAATCTTTTCATAGGGGATCTCAATGGCCAGATCACCACGGGCAACCATAACCCCGTAAGCATGGTCGAGAATGTCGTCGATCCGGTCCACCCCTTCCTGGTTTTCGATCTTGGCGATGATTTTAATGGGACTGTGGTGCTCATCAAGGATGTTTTGAATGGCCAAAACATCCTCCTTGTTCCGGACAAAGGAGTGGGCGATGAAATCGATTTCTTCGCGGATTGCGAACAAGATGAAATTTTTATCCCTTTCGCTGAGGGAAGGTAGTTGAAAACTTATCCGGGGTACATTAACGCTTTTGCGCCCCTCTATATTTCCGCTGTTCAGAGCTTCGCAGATCAGGGCATTCTCTTGTTTCTTACGCACCTGAAGCTCCAGAGAGCCGTCATCGATAAAGATGTGGCTATGCAGGGGAACTTCGGCGGCAAACCCTCCGTAGCCTACATAGATGCAATCCCGTGTGGATTGTTTGTCGGAATCGCCCTGAATAGTAATCAGATGACCTTTACCGACGCTGATTTTTTCGGCGGCTTCGGTCGTTCGGACTTCCGGCCCTTTGGTGTCGATAATGATGGCCAACCGGTCCGATACCTGTCTGACGTTGCGGATGATTCTTTGTGCCCCTTCGATGGATTGGAAAGCGGTATTGAGGCGGACTGCATCCATTCCCGCCTGATGGAGCCTTTTAATAAAGTCAATGGAGCAGTATTTATCGGATAATGTTGCGATGATTTTTGTTTTCTTTCTCATAGTCTGTTCCTGCAGCTTTGTTTCTCATTTTGTATTTTGCTATTATAAAACTCATTATATAAAAATAATGTCACAATGAAAGGAAAATATAATGAAAGTTCCACGATGCATGGTTGCCGAGGTTGCAGGAAGGGCCGGGCTTATTGAAAATTAGTTCTCCTGATTTTCGTTGAATGTGTCGTTCTGGTCTGGCAGCGGTATAAGTGTTTATTATTATAGACAATAGCAATGAAGAGGTAATATGTCATAGCTGGCGTTATTTCGGTTCAGACATCCGTCTGATCTCGATCAATTGCGACAGCAGTATTTGCGGGGCGAAATAACATAAGGCGGCCGAACACTTGTGATATCTTGGATCTGGTGAAAAAAAGATAACAAGAAGGGCGCAAAGATATGCTCTAAAGGTGATGAATATTATTGTTTGCTCCTTGCTCTGCTTATGTTATAGGACGAAAAATATATCTACAGGAGTCCGGGATAGATGATCTATAATGAAGAATACGAAACACTGCCCAGAGAAGCACTGGAAGCACTACAATTAAAGCGATTGCAGCAAGTTGTTAACCGCGTCTATCACTGTGTCGGTTTTTATAAAAAGTCCTTTGACAAAGCGGGAGTAGTCCCGGATAACCTCAAAACCCTTGATGATCTTAAGCGCTTCCCCTTTACCACAAAGCAGGATTTGCGGGACAATTACCCTTTTGGATTATTTGCCGCACCCATGAGCAGTGTCGTCCGCCTGCACGCGTCTTCGGGAACAACAGGCCGTTCTACGGTTGTCGGCTATACGAAGCGGGATATCGACACATGGGCGGAACTGGTGGCGCGCTGCCTTGTTGCCGCCAACCTTACGAAGAACGATGTAATCCACAATGCTTATGGTTATGGTCTGTTTACCGGCGGCCTGGGACTGCATTACGGAGCGGAAAAGCTCGGGGCCAGTGTTATCCCCAT
Source organism: Deltaproteobacteria bacterium (assembly GCA_025361065.1). Classification (GTDB taxonomy): domain Bacteria; phylum Desulfobacterota; class Syntrophia; order Syntrophales; family Smithellaceae; genus MVRV01. The sequence goes on along the minus strand of JANYAY010000053.1, from coordinate 19,614 downwards.
GTCCGGCGGCAACACCAAACGGCAGCTCATGATTCTTCAGGACTTCGGCCCGACAGCAATCTGCGCTACTCCTTCTTATGCCCTGAATCTGGCTGAGCAGGGACAAATGCTGGGTATCGATATGCGCTCTTTGAACCTGCGTGTGGGAATCTTTGGCGCCGAACCATGGAGCGAGCAGATGCGCGAGGAAATCGAAAGAGCTTTTGATATAAAAGCCATGAATATCTATGGCCTTTCCGAAATAATGGGGCCGGGAGTCGCTATGGAATGCAGCGACGCGCGCGAAGGCATGCATATTTTTGAAGATCATTTCCTGGTAGAGACCATCAATCCGGAAACGGGGGAGGTTCTCCCTCCCGGCGAGCAGGGCGAGCTGGTCTTTACAACCCTGACCAAGGAGGCCTTTCCCTTGATCCGTTACCGGACTCGGGATATTTCCCGTCTGTATCGGGTGCCCTGCCGCTGCGGGCGGACATCTTACCGCATGGATCGCGTCATGGGCCGGAGCGACGATATGCTCATAATCCGCGGCGTCAATGTCTTCCCTTCACAAATTGAGGCTGTCCTGGTTGCTATCGAAGGCCTGCAACCGCATTATCAGCTTATTGTCGATCGTGAAGGTACTCTTGATACTTTGGAAGTGCAGGTAGAAGTTACGGAAAGCCAGTTTGTCAATGCCGACGAAGTGAAGGTTTTGCAGAAGCTGGAGAAAATGATTTTAAAAGACATGAAGGATTATCTGGGAATTACGGCGAAAATAAAGCTTGTGGAACCAAAATCGCTCCAGCGTTCCGAAGGTAAGGCCAGCCGGGTCATTGATAAACGGAAAATATAATTGCCTGTATCAGTACCGGAGACTGTTGAGCCGCATGCGCGGTAAGCTTCCACGGAATAAGACTGCCGGGAACTATTTCTTCAGCAATTCCAGACGTTCTTTAATATTGGCGGCTTTGCTTGTTTCCTGGCGGTCGGAATAATATTTTTGCAGGTGGGTCAGATATGCCCACAGCGGTCTGCGCCAGCCGTGACGGGCGGCAGTATCGATGGCAAGCTGTATCATATTATCATCAAAGGGCCGGTATTTTACCCAGACACCGCAGGCAATTAAGCGGGATAACGGATCGCTGATCGAAGCGATTTCGCGGGTGGCGGCAGACAGATTATTATCAGCCATAAAGGGCAAGAGCTTGTTGTAATTGGCCGGCAGCCTGCCTGGTTCTATCTTTCCAAAATTACCTTTTAAGAAATCATAGTAGGCACGATTGGCTGCCTGAGGCTGTAATGTATCGATTCGAAGAAATTCACTGTCATCAAAATCTTCCAGAGCCGCCGTATGCAGGGCGTATTTAGTTAAATAGGCTGTGGCCAGGAGATTTAAATCGTTATTACTGGAGATGGCTTTTTTGGCTTGGGTAAAGTGGGGCTCTGTTGCATCTTCTTTGTCGGCCAGAAAATTAATCTTATAATTTTCCAGCTGGCGGGAAGACGTGTCCTTCCATTGCGGGATGGGCGGTGAACTGCTGCAAGCGCAAAGGAACATAAGCAGGGCGATGACGAGAAGATTTCTCATGGCAGCTTAAACTCCGGATCCTTTTTTGAGGAAATCAGGTTATCGAGTTTCTTCACTACATTATCTATAGCGTTAACGGCATCGTCAATATCGGAACGCAGCATCCGGAAATCTTTCATGCCCTCGGAAGTATCTTTGCCGATCTTGTTGATATTGTCCACTGTTGTATCCAGCTTTTGCAGCTTCCCGGCAATATCCTTCAGGATTATGTTAATATTCGGCAGTGTTCCTTCTTGACCATAGAGCTGCACATCCATTTTATCCGCAATTTTGTCAATTTTAGTCACGATATCTTTAATTTTTTTCAGCGCTTCGTGTATTGACTGGACGCTCTCTTCATCCGCAACAGCCATTTCTAAAAGCGATTTCTTGGTGGACAGTGTCGTCGTTATTTTTTGCGCGTTACCCAGGATAAGATTTAAATCACCCTGCGGATTAGCCAGGTTGTTGCTGAGATGCTCCAGATTATCCGCGATTTTGGTGATTTTTTCGAGCAAAGGCTGTACCTTCGTAATGGCATCATTGATATCATTAACAGTTTCCATAACAACAATTTTATCTTCCGGCAGGGGGGGGCTATTTAAATTATTTGTCGTTACAACTATGCGGGCCACCCCGATTAAAGGTCGGTAAAGAATAAAAGCACTGTCAGCCTTGATCCATTTAATGTGTTTCTGGGAAATCTTTATTTTAATGAGGACCAGGCCTTTATCGTTGAGTTCCAATGTACTTACTTTACCGATATTGAATCCGGAAAAAACAACCGGCATTCCTTCGGTAAGCCCATCGCCGGATTTAGAAGAAAGGGTAAAAGTGTAAACCTTGGCAAAGAGCCCTTTTTCATTAGCCAGGTAAAGCAAAGCAGCCAATATAATTATGGTTGTGCTTACGATAAATAATCCAACTTTAAATTCGCGGCTCATTTTTCCCCGTATTTTCCTGCCATCCATTGATAATCATATATATGACAGGTTAGATAAAAGTCATCAATTTTTTTTAGCGTTTGAAAAATAAAATCGATGTCTTGAAGGTGCGGAATAATTTTAAAGGGACGATCAATCATAACGATGGCATCTTTTACCATACATGCCCTCAACAGAAACACACAAAACCTTTCTTCGTTGGTTAAAGACGGATTTCTCTTATAGGCGATATGCACCAAATCAAGGCGCTGTAAAGCATTCAAGACCATATTCTGGGCCTGCAAACGGGGCATATTTTCATGATATTGCTTAATCAACGCTATATTCATCCATACTTCCTGATTAGAAATAAGGGGCACATCAATAGAAACGGGAGCTGCCTGGTGCCGGTTGGTTTCCATAAACTCCTGGAAGGCTTTGTTCAGCGCCTGGTCATTATCAAAAAAATTTAAAATAATTTTGTTATTAATGACAGCACCTCAATGATAATAATTGCGGTAAAAACGTTAACCATACCGCTGGAAACGACAATGGGAATACTTGTAAACTCCCGAGAAGCTCGCAGCCCGAAACGAATAGGAATTAAAGTAATAAAAAAGCCGAAAACGGCGCATTTAATTAATGATATAACCATATCAGAAAAATTAGCTGAACTTAATAAAATATTAGAATAGACATCCACGCTAATGTCGAAAATTATCCATGAAAAAAGAATGCCGCTGAACATTAATACTATGGAAAAAAGACTGCTGAGCAATACCAGAGAGATAATGCCATTGATTATCCTGGGGACCAGTAAATAGTTGATTACATCGATCCGGAATATCTCTAGCGTTTTTATTTCTCCGTTGACTTTCATTACGGCCATTTCCGTATTAATAGCCGATGCTGACCGCAGTGTAATAAAAAGCACCGTAAAGAAAGGTGATAATTCGGCAACAATTAACCCCATCAAAACATTACCGAAATAGCCGGTTAGCCCCATCTGTTTGAGAAGCTGAAAAACAATACCGATGAGAAATGATCCTAAAACTATTGATACAAAGATGAAAACGGGTAGAATTTGCACCGAAGTAAAATAAATCTGGTTTATGAGAACCGTACGCATTGCGCTGTTGTAAGTGCGGGGCTGGAACATGCGGAAGATAACCATACCGGCAAAGGAAATAGTCTCGATAAAAGACATTGCCGTTTTTCTGCCCATTCGCCCTATATTTTCCAATAAATCCATAAGTTAGTTTTCTTCAAGTTTAGTAATTTATCCTAGCACATGATGCTTAATACTTCAAATATGGATGGAGGCTGATTAATTATAATTGACAAAAATCCGGTAATCGTTATATTGAGACTGGTTTTTTGCAAATAAGAGTTTGGCAAATCAATAACTTAGCCGCAAAAAAGCAAAATCTAAGCGGAGGATTAATATGAAAAGTCAAAATCGTAAAACATTTTTTATGTTTTTAATGGCGTTTCTGGTTGCGTTTTTTATTGTCTCTTTAGTGGAGGTTCTACGTTCATCGTTTATACCATCAGGTGCGCCGGAAATTCAAATGGCCTCAGCTGTTTCCTCGACGGATGCAGTAAAAGCTCCTTTTTCTTTTTCTGATCTGACGGAAAAAGTAAAGCCGGCAGTAGTTAATATCAGCACCACGAAGACATATAAAGGACAAGGCGGGTTTGGTGCACCTTTCGGCAGGTCACCATTCAGCGGCCCTTTTGGAGATGATTTCTTTGACCGTTTTTTTGGCGATGTTCCGCAGCGGGAGTTTAAACAACGCAGTCTCGGTTCAGGTTTTATCATAAGTAATGACGGATACATTTTTACAAATAATCATGTAGTGGAGAAGGCTGATAAAATCCTTGTTAAGGTTTCCGATGATAAGGAATATGAAGCAAAAATTATTGGTACCGATGCCAAAACAGACATCGCTTTAATAAAAATAAAACCACTGAATAGTTTGCCCGTGGTCGAAATCGGTGATTCCGACAAAGTTAAAGTTGGAGAATGGGTCATTGCCATCGGTAATCCTTTCGGATTGGAGCAAACCGTTACCGCAGGAATTGTCAGCGCCAAAGGGCGTGTAATTGGTGCCGGGCCATATGATAACTTCATTCAGACTGATGCTTCCATTAATCCCGGCAACAGTGGTGGTCCCTTGTTCAGCATGGACGGAAAAGTAATAGGTATTAATACAGCCATCGTTGCTCAAGGCCAGGGGATTGGTTTTGCGATACCGATCAACATGGCCAAAAGTATTCTGGCTGATTTAAAAACCAAAGGTAAGGTTACCCGTGGCTGGCTGGGTATATCTGTCCAGGATGTCAGCGCCGATATAGCCAAAAACTTGAATTATAAAAGCAAAAATGGAGCAATTGTTACCGATGTATTTAAAGGTGATCCGGCTGATCTGGCGGGGATTAGAGTTGAAGACATCATTATTGAGATAAATGGAAAAGCCGTTAAAGATACACATGATTTACTTCTAAGAATTTCCTCATTTCATGTCGGGGAGAAAGTTTCCATTAAGGTTGTTCGTGATGGAAAAGAAATGGTGTTTTCTCTTACTGTTGCCGAACGCAAAGATCGACCGGAAATTGCATCGGCCAAAGGATTACGAGGACATTTTGGTATTATAGCCCAGGAAATTTCACCGGAAATATCACGTCAATTAGGCATCGCACATGAGTCAGGTGTAATAATAATTGATATAGAAAATGGCAGTCCGGCGGAAGATGTCGGCCTGCAGCCGCAGGATATAGTTTTGCAGGTAAATAAGGTAAAAATTGTTTCCATGAAACAATACGTGAAAGAAATAGGCAAGGCGGCCGAAAAGAAAAGCGTGATGCTTTTAGTGCAGCGGGGTAAATCAAAGTTTTTTGTTAGCTTGCGCCTGGAAAAATAATCTACTTAATATTACCCATCGTGAAAAGGCAGGCTTTCGAAGTCTGCCTTTTTTATATTATACTAACGCTATATCGGGGACTTGCCTTTGTTGGAATCACCGCGGTTTATTGCTTCCGGGCATGATATGTCGGTTGCCGGTACGGCTGCCGAACCGGCAGGAATCCCTCGCATTCCGGGTTGTTTCATCATCGCCGTCCGGAAAATCTTAGATTTTAAAAGAGAATTGATATGGACAAAATGATGGGAAAGAATTAACTAAGTGCCGCCGGCGGAAAAGAATCGGTGTGAAGGTTGCATTATCAGGAAAATTGATGCCACGAAATACGTTCTGCAAAAAACCGGAATTATCCGATTTTCAAACCAGTTTCCGCCTGGTGTTGCCGGGTTGGGCAAAAGATATAAATTGCATCATATTTGCCGTAACCTGCGGCGAATAGGGAACTACAATTAATAGATGCTCCGCGGCTGGCGGCGGAGAGGGTGACGATGAAATTTTACGACTATACCGGAGTAATTCACTTCCATTCTGCATTTTCTTTTGACGGTTACGTGGGATTGGATAAAATAATTGATGCTGCTGCGAAAAACGGCATTGATTTTTTACTGCTGACCGATCACGATCATCTGCAAGCGCGGGATGAAGGTTGGGAAGGGTGGAAGGGGAAAGTTCTCCTGATTGTCGGCGAGGAAATTGCACCGCGTTTTAATCATTACCTGGCATTTAATATCGGCACACCGGTTAAGACCCCCGATGATTCCCGGGATAAACAGCCCCAAATATATATTGATGCGGTGAATGCCGGCGGCGGTTTTGGTTTTATATCCCATCCGGACCATGAAGGCACAAAAACGTTTCACGTGAAACACTATCCCTGGATGGATTGGTCGGTCGACGGTTATGCCGGTATCGGTATTTGGGATTTTATGACTGACTGGCAAAGCAGCTTAAAAGGATACCTGCCTTCTTTGATCAGCTTTTTCTTTCCCGCTTTCTTCTTACGCGGTCCCCGAAGGATTTCATTAGAAAGATGGGATTCGTTAAATCAAATCAAGAAAATTGTCGGCATTGGTGAATTGGATAATCATGGCAGCATTGTAAAAATCGGCCCTGTTAAGCTAACGGCTCTTCCTTTTAATCGTGCCTTTAAATTTATTCATACGCATATTTGCACAAACGAACCATTGAGCGGTAACCACCAAAAAGATATTCCCCTGCTCTTCAATGCATTGCGCTATGGCTGCTGTTATGTCGCCATGGATTATTTTCATCCTTCCAAAGGGTTTAGTTTTTTAATTACCCAAAATGGCGAAGAATATTCAATGGGAGATTCACTGGTTATGGAAGATAGGGCTCAGATATGCATTTCTCTTCCTGTAGCAGCGTTGGTAAGAATAATCAGGGATGGTGCTGTCTTCGCTGAAGAAACAAGCAAAGATATTATCCTGTCTCTAAGGGAAAGCGGCGTTTATCGTGTGGAGGCCTATTTGAAAAGATATGGAAAATATCGGCCCTGGATTTTCTCCAACCCTATTTTTGTGAAGTAATAACATATTGTTTGATTTTTCGGCTACCGTTGGATCAATATTTGGACAAGACGACAAGGGAAAGCAATATCCCCAAAACGATCAGGGCGGTGGCTTCCTCGCGCCCAAAGCTCAGTTGGTGCATGGTCGTCCTTGGTCCCCGGGCATAACCTCTGGCCTCCATCGCTTCCGCCAAGTCATCGGCCCGCCGCAGTGCGCTGACCATGAGGGGAAATAGAAGTGCGGCCAATGACTTCATTCTCCGGTCCAAACGACCCGTTTCCACCTCGGCTCCCCGGGCCATCTGAGCCGTTTTGATCCGGTCATATTCTTCCAGAAGCGTCGGCACAAACCGCAGGGCCATGGAGACCATGACGGCAATGTCCGAAACGGGGACACGAATGAGCCTCAATGGACGCAGGAGACTCTCCAGTCCGCAAACCAGATCCGACGGTGAAGTGGTCATGGTGAGGATAGCGCCGCTCAGGGCCAGGGCGAGAAACTGCCAGGAGATGAGCAAGCCGCGAAAAAGTCCTTCCCCGGTAATCTGAACAGGCAGATACGGAATTGGGAACAGAGGGGTGCCGTCCGTAAAGAAAAGATGCATGACGAACAATAAAACTGCAAATAAGACCAGCGGCCGGAGTGCTTCGCGCACTGCGGAAAACTTTAATCGGGAAATGAAGCAGACGGCGCAGAGGAAAGCGCTGAGCAGGTAAATTTCCCAGCCCCGGGCCTGAAATATGAGAATCGACAATATGACCATCGCCAGAATCTTGACCCGTGCGTCCAGACGGTGCCCGAAGGAATTACCGTTCCGATATTGGCCGAAGGAAATCATGACTGTTCCTTGTGTGTCGCGCCGATAAGCAAGCGATCGATTTCTCTTACGGCGTCGTCTACGGAGAGAATGTCCGGCGCCAGGGGCCATCCCCGGCGATTCAAATGATGTATCAATTCCATAACGGGCGGCACCGACATGCAGCAGTTTTGATCCTCGGCCATTTTACATAATACGTCCCGGGGATTACCATCACGGATAATTTCCCCCTTATCCATAACCAACAGGCGGTCGGCCTTGGCCATGTCGTTCACATCATGGGTTATATGAATAATGCCGATCCCTGACCGGTGCAGCTGGCCCATAGTTTCCAGAACGCGTCTTCTTCCGGTGGGGTCAAGATAGGCGGTCGGTTCATCAAAGGCGATGTACCGGGGGTTCATGATCAACACGCCGGCCAGAGAAACGAGACGCTTCTCCCCTCCGGAGAGGGTATGGGGAGCGCGTCCCGCCAGAGATTGCAGCCCGAGGCTCTGGAGTATCTCGCTGACCTGCCGACGGATTTCCGACGGTGGCTGGTTGAGATTCCCGGGTCCGAAGGCTATGTCCTCCTCAACGGTCATTCCCACGATCGAATTGTCCGGATTCTGAAAGAGCATGCCGACGGCGCGGCGGATTTCTTTGTGGTTTGCCGCAACAGCCGTATCCAGTCCATCGACGGTTACGATGCCCCGATCCGGTCTGCAAAGTGCGTTGAGCTGCCGGATCAATGTAGTTTTCCCGCAGCCATTCGGACCGATCAAGGCCACGTATTCTTCTGCATTAATGTCCAGGCTGATATCGTTTAGCGCCTCAATGCCGCAGCCGTCATATTGATAGGATACATTCTGAATTTTAATCATATCTTATTAAAAATACGCCTCCGGATTTTTCGGCAGATAAGAGCAGCGACGACAATCTTAATCATATCGCCGGGAAGAGACGGCAGCAGCCCGACCCAGATAGCCTTAACGAAACTCAATTTCGCCACAATCATGAGCTGTATTATTCCCAAAGTGTAAACGATACCGATTCCGGCAGTCATTGCGACCATCAGCCAGAGGAGGCCGGGCTCTTGGCGCAACGACGTCAGTTTGCCGATGATAAAAGCGCCGACTACAAAGCCGATAAGATAGCCGCCTGTCGGTCCGATGAGGACACCGAAACCGGCCTTGCCGCCGGCAAAGACGGGGAGGCCGATAACCCCCAGCAGGATGTAAACCACCTGGCTCAGGGCCCCGAGGTATCCGCCCAGGAGTGCTCCGGCTAAACTCACGAAGAGAGTTTGCATTGTGACAGGCACTGGCGGCAGGGGAATCATGATATAAGCCCCGACCGCCGTCAGGGCGCCGAACATGGATGCGTAAGCCATTCCCCGGAGGGATCTTTTTTCTGCTGCCATTGCGCTAAAATCTCACATAATCGTTATGTCTCCGGAAAATAAGCGCATCTCACCGCCTTGGTTATCCCGGAGAATTAAAAATCCATTGTGATCCATGTCCACAATTACACCATTATAAAGGCCATTGATTGTCCGGATCGACGCTTGCTTGCCCACCATGTCCGTCAAGGCTTTCCAGCGGGTTAAAATGGACTCAAATCCGGATTCCCGGAACGTGTTATAACCGTCCTCTAAAAATTCCAGAAATCTGCATAAAAGGAGAACCCGGGAAAAGGGCTTGCCTGTTTCCATCAGAATACTTGTCGTTTTCCTGCGGATTTCTTCGGGAAATCGTTCGGCGGCGCTGTTGACATTGATGCCCAGACCGACGACCACGTAATCAATTGCATCCATTTCCACAGCCATTTCCAGGAGGATGCCCCCTATTTTTCTGCCGCCAACCAGAATGTCATTGGGCCATTTTACAGTTGCCTGAAGACCGGTGACATCGATTAAAGCTTCGGCAGCTGCAACGGCAACGAGAAGTACCATCCGCGATGCTGTTTGGGGTGGCAGGGACGGTCTCATAACCAAGGATGCGTAAATATTTTCTCCCCCGGGGGAAAACCAGGGCCGATCGAGACGCCCACGCCCTTCGGCCTGTTCCTCGGCTATAACCAGTACGCCTTCAGACGCGCCCCGGGCGGCTAATTCCTTGGCCCTGCTGTTGGTAGAGTCCGTGCTTACGTAACGATAAATATCCGCTTTGCCCAAAACGGAGGTCAGCAACCCGTCGCGGATCTCCTGGATCAGCATCAGATCGGGGATGGCCAGGAGTCGGTAGCCCCTGCGGGGTAATGACTCAATACCATACCCTTCTTCCTTCAGGATTCCGATCTTCTTCCATACGGCGGAGCGGGTCATAGATAAGCGCTTGGCCAGTGCCTCTCCGGAAACCCACTTTCCTTGATTTAACCTCAGAGTGTCCAACAGAATATTTCCCGGGACAGTCACTTTCGCAGGCTGTTTGGTCATGCCGGTCATCCTTGTTTCTTTGCCACTTTCCGGCGGCCGCAGGTTTTTCGTGCCTTGGTTGAACAGGTGCACAGGGGTTTGAGCTCCCGTGTGGCCGTGAGCCCAAGGTCGGTGATCATTTCCTGATCCAGGGCACTGTCCCGTCCATCTGTTGTTAAATAATTACCGGTCATCAAGGAATTGGCACCGGCCACAATGGCCAGGGGCAGCAGTTGACGCAGATTTTTCTCTTTACCGCCGCAGAGTTTGATGTCCCGATCGGGAAGCAGGAAGCGGAAAACGGCAATAGTTATAAGGATTTCCAGGGGAGGCAGCGGCGCCATGCGAGCAAGGGGCGTTCCTTTGATCGGGTTCAGGATGTTAACGGGTATGGAATCTACGTCGAGTTTCCGCAGGGTTTCAATAAGTTCTATCCGGTGGGTTATTCTCTCTCCCATTCCAATAACACCTCCCGAACAGACGGAGAGGCCGGCAGCTTTTGCTGACTGCACTGTTGCTACATCTTCTTCGTATGCATGGGTCGTACAAATGTTGGGAAAGAAACTCCGGGACGTTTCCAAATTATGATGGTAGCGATAGAGGCCGGCAGATTTCAGATCCTTTGCCCTCTGGGCATCGATGATGCCCAGAGAGATGCAGGGCTTGAGTCCCATTTTACCAATACTTTCAATAGCTCGGAAAATTTCCGACCACTCCTTTTTTGCTTTAATCATCTTGCCGCTAGTGACAATCCCGAACAGTTCTGCGCCGTTGCGGGCGGCCACTGCGGCCTCCGCGATGATCTGAGCGGCCTTTTTCAGAGGATAAGATGATACTCCGGTTTCATAGTGGGCAGACTGGGCGCAAAAGGAGCAATCTTCCGGGCACTTACCTGCTTTTACGTTGACGATACCACAAAGAATGATCTTTCGTCCTCTGAAATGCTCTCGTATTTCGGTAGCCGCAGCCATAACCCGGAAAGGATAGTCCACGCCTGCGCTGAAAAGATCGAGGGCACTATCGGCGGTAAGGCCGTTGTTTTTAATAGCTTGGTTTTTCAGTTTATCAATTAGATCCATAGAATAGCCCCAAAGCAAGTTATGCGAAATTTTTAAGCAAAAATAGACAAAATGTCAACCATAATATTTAACATGGTTGACAATGCTATTCAAAGAGATCAAATCAAAACTATTTAATCCCTCTCACGCGGGACGAGCGTTAATTCTCCGCAGCGAGCTCGCGAGGTTGTTGATTAATTGCGCCTCATTTAAATATTGTTCTTGACGAAATTGCGGCACACCAATAAATATATCATTCTAGGGAGAAATCATGCCGAACAATGAAATTAAGCAAGTGATGATAAAGGGCAGGCTGATTGGTCTTAGCGGCGTAGATGAAGCCATACATAAAATAGCCGGAATTCAAAGTAGCCCTGGTGATGATGAAATTCAAAAGAGACTTCTCGAATTAATTTCATTGAATAACTATATACCGGCGAATATGCGCGAGGCTTACGGAAAGGCTTTTTTACGGGAATTCAAAATAGCTCAAGGATTACCCGTTGCCTCCGAAGATGTTTCGGGATTAAGAATAGCTGTGTTGGGTATGGGTTGCGCCCGCTGCTCCCAACTGGAATCAGATGTTCGTGACATTTTGTCGGAGATGAAAATCGCAGCTGACTTACGCCATGTGACCGACATCAAGGAGATCGCAAGTTATGGCGTCATGGGCTCACCGGCTCTTGTCATCAACAAAAAAGTGGTATCGGTTGGAGAAGTGCCGCCGAAAAGTAAAATCCGCCAGTGGATAACTGAGACTTGCAATCTCCAGGATAATAGCTAAGCCGGGGAAGAAATATTTTCATGACTGATCCGCAACAAAACTGCCAATCAAAAGTCGCCTCTAAACTTTATCCGGCTATCCGTGAAGCAGTGATTCTTTGCCTTGTAACGGTAATAGCTGCCACCGTATTCAACATGCTGCGGCCTTCGGGGATACCTCTATGCGGATTTTCCTCAGCAATAATTCTTCAGGAACAGCAAGCAAACATTCCAGTAATTACCCTTTCCGCCGCTTATGATCTTTATCTGAATAAAAAAGTCGTCTTTGTTGATGCCCGTGACCCTTTTAGTTATGAAGAAGGACATATCGCCGGGGCAGTAAATATTTACCCCGATGAGGCTATTCTTCAGGCAGCAATATTAAAACAAATGCTTTCTCCGGGCTCCCTAGTCATAACCTACTGCGATGGCCCGCAGTGTCCTCTCAGCAAAGAAACAGCACAGAGATTGCAGTTGCAGGGCCTGTCCGCTGTGAAAGTCTTGGTTAATGGCTGGAGTCTCTGGCGCGATGCCGGTTATCCTGTGGCGAAAGGTAAAAAATGAAACTGAAAAATTTCCCTGTGCGTATCGCTGTGCTGACAGCCCTGATTTGCCGTCTGGCTTTGGGAATAGTCTTTTTCTACGCCGGTATCGAGAAAATTATCGCTCCCCGGGAATTCGCCATAGCCATCTATAACTATCGTTTATTACCCGATTGGGCAGTTAATATGCTGGCGGTTATGTTACCCTGGCTGGAAGTCTTTCTGGCAACAGGCCTTATTGCCGGCATTTATGTGCGTGGCGCTTCCCTGATCTCCGCACTGTTGTTTCTAACGTTCGCCATAGCCCTGGCCATAAATTTAGTGCGGGGTCTGGATATCTCCTGTGGCTGCTTCGGAGCGCAAAGCGGAAATATAAATTGGTTCTATCTGGTCCGCGACAGCAGTTTGCTGGCCATTTCAGTTTTTACTTTAATGTTTGACCGCGGCTGGCGTTATTTCTTTCTGCGTAAATAATTATCGCCATACCACGCTGCTGTTTTATTTCTGGCAGCTCCGACAATAGAAAGTGCTTCTGCCTCCCTGTTTAATCCTGATGATTGTCCCGCCACACTGAAGACACTTTTGTCCTTCCCGCCCATAAGCTTTTAACTCGAATTGATTTTCTCCCTTGCGGCCATAAAGATCGCGCCAATCGGAAATTGACGTGCCTCTTTTCTCAATCGCTTTTTTCAGAATTTGTTTAGCTTTCCTGAATATTTTTCCCCAGTCATTGTCTGTTAAGGTCGCCGCCGCTCTTTCCGGCTGAATACCGGCACAGTGTAAAGTTTCACAGGCATAAATATTGCCGATGCCGGAGACGGCCTTTTGATCCATGATGAGGTTCTTCACCTTTGTTTTACGCCGGCCGTGTTCGGCGATAAAGGCTCGCTGATCAAAGCCCTGCATAATGTCATTGCCGTTTAAAGAATCCCTGGTCGGCAAAACCTTAACTGTGGCAAAGCGGCGCGGGTCAACCAGATAAAGATTACCTTTGGACAGAGAGATGTGCCAGCGGCTATGTTTTGGCCTGTCGGATTCCCTTTGCCAGAGCAGTCTGCCCGTCATGCGCAAATGTATCAAAACGGAATAGCCGTCGTTGAGAATTATCTCAATGGTTTTGCCGCTGCGTCTTACCGCAACTATTGTGCATCCTTGAATGTCCCTTACATGGGCCAATTTTGCGTCATAAACTTCGGAAGCTGATATTTTCTTTCCGGCAATCTTCATTTGTAACTGACGACACAGCGTTTCCACTTCCGGTAATTCGGGCATCACACACCTCTTTTGTTCGGCTTACACACACTGTTAGGGGCCGTTATGAAATTATCTGTTCTTTTTCTCTATTTCGTTACGGCTCCTTATGCCGTTTACGAAATTGCAATGTTACAGTCCTGCCATAACCTGAAGGTTACAAGACCCGCAGGGGCGGTTATTGCTGAACAACGGCTTACTAAATTTTATTGAGTTTGCCTATAATTTTTATTTGACAATTACTAGCCTGCTATTTATTAAACAGCACAGCAAACAAACTTAACGGAGGTTAAAAATGGACTATTTGCAAATGACCGCTCCCTGCGGGCTCGACTGTTTTAATTGTACGCTTTACCATGCCCAAAGCAACGAGCAATTAAGGAAAGTAATCGCCGATAAATTACAGATACCCCTGGAAGACTCTGCCTGTGCCGGTTGCCGCGCTCAGGGCGGGCAAATTGCGGCGGTAAAGATGACTCAGCCCTGCAAGGTATACCGATGCATATCACAAAAAGGTATTTCATTTTGCGGCGATTGTTCCGACTTTCCTTGTGCTCATCTGCATCCCTACGCTGATCTGGCGGCGCAGCGACCGCATAACACCAAGGTGTATAACCTTTGCCTGATCAAGAAAATGGGGCTGCAGCGCTGGGCGGAAGAAAAAGCAAAGATCGTGAGAGAAACTTATTTCCAAGGGAAACTTCAATTGTAAAAATATTTTCATTTTTTAGTGCAAAACACAAAAAAAATGTTGACAAATTTTATAGCTCGCGTAAATTCCAATTAAGATATTTTTAATAACTTTAATTGGAAGTTAAGCTTCCAGAAGGAGGAAAAGATGGAAAACGAGACCCTGTTTAATGAGGAGGCGGAACCTCCTGGTCCTGCGACCGGTCTTGTTAAAGTTGAAAATGAAATCATAGATTTTTTTTCCTTAAACACACAAACCCTCCAGCACTACCCGGCTAAACAAAAGTCCGAAAGACTTTCATTTCCTTTTAAAGATTCTCCTCGATCGCGTATTTTCCGGAAACGTTTTTATCCGGAGATCACCCGCTTTGAATGGTTCGATTGGCACTGGCAGCTCAGCAACGCGATTCGCGACGTAGAGACCTTGGCGCAAATTATCCATCTTTCCGAAAACGAGCGCCAGGCAATGATGCATCATTCGGGAGCGCTGCCTGTTTCGATAACGCCCTATTATGCCAGCCTGCTGAATACTCATGACCCTTCCGCCCCATTGCGCAGGTCTGTTGTTCCTGTCGTGGATGAATGTTTACACACTGCCGGCGAAGAAGAAGATCCGCTTTGCGAAGACACCGACTCTCCTGTTCCCGGTATAGTTCATCGCTATCCCGATCGAGTTTTGTTTTTAGTCACCGATATCTGTTCGACCTATTGCCGGTATTGCACACGCTCCCGTATTATCGGACGCCAGAACCAGCATTTTGTTGATCAGGATAAATGGGAAAAGGCAATTGAATACATCGAAAGTAATCCGAACATCCGCGACGTGCTTCTTTCCGGCGGCGATCCTTTAACTTTGTCTGATGAAAAACTGGAGTGGCTGCTATCCCGGTTGAAGATGATCCCTCACGTTGAACTCATTCGTATCGGCACCAAGGTTCCGGTTGTCTTACCGCAACGGATAACTCCGGCGCTCACCGCGATGTTAAGAAGATATCATCCCCTGTGGATGAGCATTCATATAACTCATCCTGATGAATTAACGCCGGAGATGAGTGCGGCGTGCATCCGCCTGGCCGATGCCGGTATTCCGCTGGGCAGCCAGACAGTGCTTCTATCCGGCATTAATGATGAAGTTTCCACGATGGCCCGCCTTGTTCATGGCCTGATCCAGATTCGAGTGCGTCCCTATTATCTGTATCAGTGCGATCCGATTCCCGGTTCCTCTCATTTCCGTACGCCGATTAGTAAGGGGCTGGAAATCATTGCGGGACTGCGCGGACATACAACCGGCTATGCCGTGCCCACTTATGTAGTCGATGCTCCCGGTGGCGGAGGAAAGATTCCTCTGTTGCCCGAATATGCCATCGGCTGGGACAAAGGTGATTTGCTTCTGCGCAACTATGAGGGCAATGTTTTTCGCTACCCGGACAATCATGCAGAAACAAAGGATATCCATTAATTGGAGGTAAATTATTTATTTGAGCAATGCCGTTTTTAAGTTAAAAATAGGAATGACTTATGATTTGCGGAATGACTATTTGCAAGAAGGTTTTACCCACGAAGAAACGGCGGAGTTTGATCTTCCGGATACAATTGAGGCAATTGAAAGAGTTATCGTAGATAGTGGCTATCTGGCCTGCCGTATCGGCAATATCAAAGCATTAACTCGCAGTCTGGCCGCCGGCGAGCGTTGGGATATGGTTTTTAACATCGCCGAAGGCGTATCCGGCTTTGGTCGCGAAGCGCAGGTTCCTGCATTGCTGGAAGCTTTCAACATCCCCTATACTTTTTCTGATCCTCTTGGTCTTGCTTTAACTCTGCATAAGGGCATGACCAAGCATATCATTTCTGATCTGGGCATTCCTACACCCGCTTTTACCGTAATCAAAAGTGACGAAGATATCGCGGGAGTGGCGTTGCCTTTTCCCCTTTTTGCCAAACCCGTTGCCGAAGGAACAGGCAAGGGCATAACAGCGTCGTCGAAAATAAACACCGGCGAAGAATTAAACCTGGTCTGTAAAAACCTCTTAAATACTTTTCGGCAACCCGTCCTCCTGGAAACTTACCTTCCCGGCCGCGAGTTTACCGTCGGGATTCTGGGTACGGGTAAAGATGCCCGAGCACTGGGAGCAATAGAAGTCATCTTGCGGCCAACGGCAGAAAAAAACGCTTATTCCTATGAAAATAAGGAAAATTATGACAAGCTCGTACAATATGTGCTGGTCGATGATGACGAAGCGAGGCTCGCCATGGAAATATCGCTTGCAGTCTGGCGCGGCTTGGATTTAAAAGACGCCGGCCGCGTAGATTTGCGTTCCGATGCTTCCGGTGTGCCCAATTTTATGGAAGTGAATGCGCTGGCCGGATTAAACCCCGTACGTTCGGATCTGCCCATTCTCTGCAATCTCCTGGGAATCACTTACCATGAATTGATCGGTTCCATAATCGAATCGGCATTGCGGCGTGCAGAAATAAACAAATAACAATCAATATCAGATAAAAATAACTTTCCGGAATAGGTGAAATGAAAAAAGCCGTAATACTTCACAGCGATGTACCGCCTAATGCCAGCGAAGATGAATTGGATTGTCTGCGGCAGGCCGATACAATTGCCGCAGCGCTCCGTGAGCTTGGTTATGACCCTGTTTTAATGCCTTTTGTTCTTGATCTGAATCAGACAATTCAAGCATTAAACGCGCTGCAGCCCGAATTTGTTTTTAATCTCGTGGAGACGATCAACGGCAAAGGCAGTCTTATTCATTTTGCCCCGGCTCTTTTGGATTATCTGAACATTCCTTATACCGGTTGCGGTACTGATGCCATGTTTCTTGCTTCCAATAAACCTTTAACCAAAGAAATCATGCAGAGTGCGGTAATTTCCACCCCGGCCTGGATTTCGTCAACTGGTGTTTACTCCGGCGTAGCGCCATCGAGCACTTATCTCCTGAAAGCTTCCTGGGAAGATGCTTCCGTAGGACTGGACGAGAATTCCATTTTTCAACTTACCGACACAACAGATGTTGTCGCTCTCATGAATGCTCGTAAGAAAAGCATCGGGGTTCCTTGTTTTGCCGAAGCTTACATTGATGGACGTGAATTTAATATGGCGTTAATTGCCGGAAAGTCGGGGGTGCAGGCTCTGCCCCCTGCTGAAATGCAGTTTATTGGATATGCACCGGGAAAATTAAAATTGCTGGATTATAGTGCTAAATGGGTAGAGGGCACCTTCGAATACGAAAATACTTCCCGCACGATGGATTTTTCGCCCGAAGATGATCAATTAATTTCTGATTTACAGGACATTGCCAAACGTTGCTGGAATCTCTTTGGGTTGCGCGGCTATGCCCGGGTTGATTTCCGTATAGATAAAAACGGGAAGCCCTGGGTGCTGGAAATAAATGCCAACCCCTGTTTATCTCTCGAGGCGGGATTTGCCTTTGCCGTTGAGCGGGCAGCGCTGAAATATTCCGAAGCTATTGAATTGATTGTTCATGATGCATTAAAACAAATTTTATGAACATTTCCCGGATAAAATATCGTCAGCAGATTAAACCAGCCGATTTGGAGGCAATCGCCAGAATAGTAAAGTCAAGCACCTTCTTTTCCGCAGAAGAAATTGATCTGGCTTACGAACTGGCTGCCGAAAAGCTCTCGGATGGCGCTGCCTGCTCCTACCAGTTCCTTTTCGGTGAAGATGAAGATTTTGTCTGGGGATATACCTGCTTCGGTTTAATTCCGGCCACCGCCGGCAGCTACGATCTTTATTGGATTGCGGTGGATAATCATCTACGTGCCAATGGTCTGGGTAGACAATTGCTGAAAAAAACGGAAGAGATTATCCATAATGAAGGCGGCCGGCATATTTATGTGGAAACATCTTCCCGTCATCAATACCAAACGACTCACAGATTTTATGAAGGCTGCGGTTATATCCGGGAAGCTCTCCTGAAAGATTTTTATGCCGAAGGCGACAGCAAGGTTATATATTCTAAAGCACTCATATAATTATATTTTTTGATGATCGTTTTACCTTCTCCAGCGTCATTTGCTGCGTCTAAATCTAATTATTGTTCCAGCTTAAAAATCTTGCATTTTTCTTCATAATCCGCTAGATGTCTGCTCGCATTTATAGGGATATCTATCTTAACCCCAAGGAGGGTTTATTCATGCGTTTCTTTCCCAAAGAAGAAAAATTTTTCGATTATTTTGAAGAATTAGCCAATAAAATAGTAGAGGGCAGCCGCTTTTTCCTGGCCATGACGGAAAACCACGATTATTCGGAATCTAAAATTGCCAAACTCAAAGAACTGGAGCATGAAGCGGATGTCATTACCCATCGAACTTATGAAAAAATGCACACAACCTTTCTCACGCCGCTGGATCGCGAAGATATCCACGCTTTAGTCAATAAAATGGATAGCATTATGGATATGATTGAAGCCACTGCTGTCCGGATTTATCTTTATAAAGTAAAAAAACCCGATGATGAAATAATAAAACAAGCTAAAATTTTAGATGAAGCTGTTGCTAAAATAAAAACCGTAATTCATGCCATGCGCGATATGAAGAATGCTAAAATGATTCTCGAGGCTTGTGTCGAAATTAACACATTGGAAAATGCCGGCGATGTTGTTTTACGAACCATTATTGCCGATCTCTTTGTGAAAGAAAAAGATGCCATTGAGCTGATGAAATGGAAAGAGATCTTTGAGCGCATCGAAGAAGCCCTTGATGTGTGCGAAGATGTTTCCAATATTGTGGAAGGAATCGTCTTAAAACATGCTTGAGTCCATGGGGTTTGTAATTTTTCTGGTTGTTGTCGCCCTGGTGTTTGACTTTCTGAATGGTTTCCATGATTCGGCAAATTCCATTGCTACTGTTGTTTCCACCCGTGTTCTTTCGCCGAAATATGCTGTCCTCTGGGCGGCTTTTTTTAATTTTGCGGCTGTTTTCTTTGTGGGTACAGCTGTCGCGCATACCGTCGGCAAGGGAATAATCCATCTGGATATAGTTGATAATTTGTTGATTCTGTCTGCCCTGACTGGTGCTATTATTTGGAATATAGCCACCTGGTATTACGGGCTGCCCAGCAGCTCTTCTCACGGTTTAATTGGCGGCCTGATTGGTGCTGCGGTTGCTAAAGCCGGCACGGGCACTCTGTTCTGGCCGGGCAT
>JANYAY010000051.1 GCA_025361065.1 Deltaproteobacteria bacterium | reverse complement strand
TTTATGGCCTAAGTTTGCCTGAAATCTTCCGACAAACATTATCGCTATGTCAAATGGCTCTTGCTTTTACTCCCGAACCAAATCCTATCTCTCTTTTCATTTATCCGTGCTAGTTTTCATAAAACTTTTGACACTACCGTTGAAAAAAGGTTTAAGATACCGGGGATATTCTCCCCCACTTATATGTTACTGATATGTCAAATGGTTATATTTGAACTCTATCAACCTCTTCCCTTTTCGTAAAACGGCCGAACAGGCACTACTTTAATACCGGCTTCGGGAGATCCATTAGGATCCGATGAGCCCAAGCAACATATCCTTCCAGAATAGTTACTTTTTCGGAAGCAAACACTCTAATCCTGGCGTTCAATCCTTTTTCCGACTCCTGCCGGTAACGGGAAACCAGACTGCTATTTTCGTCCTCCATCAAGCTGATATAATTCCGGTCGAAATCAGCACCGAATTGTTGTGAAAAAAAATGGGTGGTGTTGCGGCGCGCCGCGTCATTGTCCGGTGAAAGAGATATGTTTTTTTGTCGGGCCAGAAGATTCAACTCTTTAATATGTTTCCGATAGTCTTCAGTCATTTTGACTCCATACTGCCGCACATCTCCGCTTGCCGCCTGCTTTTGGGCCAGTTCTCCTAATGCACTCATCCAGGTGACGCTATTGGCTGCTTGTTGCAAAAAAAGTGCATCGTCATTAATTGGCGAATCTGCATCAGTCCGTTCAGTAATCGCTGTAGAAAAAATCAGAAATAGAATACCAAACGCAACAAAATAAAATTTCCCGCCAAACGACATGTGCATGCTCCTGAGATAAATTGATCTTAATATTTTTCTGAATGTTGCTTGTGACTAAGCCAGTTTTCGCGATAGATGTTTGCCAATTCTTTGGATTGCAGGATAAGGATATTTTCGGCATTCATTGTTTCTGAAGCTGGGCTGAAATTAAAAGAACCGGTCATTACTACTTTACCATCGATAATCATAACGCGGTTATTCATGACGGCGTGCTTCCCGTCGAGATAGACGGGGATTCCGGCATTGGCGATCATTACCGCCGGCGTAAAGCCTTCGTGGCGTTCAGATTTATCCATAACGACTTCAACTTTTACTCCTGACTTATGCGCAGCAATAAGGGCCTGAGCGACAGCCGGCAAACGGAATGAATAAGCCATGATCAGAATTTCAAGACGCGCCTGGGTAATCGCTTCAAGAAGGAGATCCGTACATTCGCCGTTGGGACTGAAACAAGTATAGGCAAAAGTTCCAATAGGTAATGAAAGTTCAGCAGCTTCAAGATGATTTGTCGGGGGGAAAAGAATGAGCGCGATAATCAGGCAAATTGTTATAATTTGCTTTTTCATAAACGCCTCAACTCACGGTTTTAAT
This sequence comes from Deltaproteobacteria bacterium, assembly GCA_025361065.1. GTDB lineage: Bacteria > Desulfobacterota > Syntrophia > Syntrophales > Smithellaceae > MVRV01. Next base: position 9,101 of record JANYAY010000051.1, on the reverse strand, counting down.
TTAAAGAGAACATCGGCTTTTGTCAAGCAATTTCAAACAGCAATTTCAAACAAAGATTGGGCACAGAGTGTGAATGGAAATAATCGGCAACGAGATTGATTTTAATACGTTAGCGAAGCTGTTGACGATGCCGACAAAGAGAGTGAATCAATATCATTTCGCCCTTTCATATTGACACTATAGCCTACTTCATGTTAGGTAACTCACCGTCTAAACGCCAACTGATAACCTTTTGCTTTTCAAAGGATAATGCGGCGGCAAGGAGGAGGTAGCGAGGCATATTTTCATACTTTCCCGAAGCCGACAAGTACGCCAACAAAGTTAGCCGAAGACCGGAGGCGCATCCCGCAGAAAAGCGCATTGTAAATAAAGTTCTTATCTGACCGGTAATTACCACCTGATAATTGGTAACTTACAAGAATATTGCTATAATTAGCTGGTTTTTAGTTTAGACTGGCAAGGAGGAATTTGTGACTTTTCAGGAATTGATCTTCGCTCTGGAACAATACTGGCATTCCCAGGGCTGTGTAATTCAGCAACCTTACGATATGGAAGTCGGCGCGGGAACATTCCACCCGGCAACCTGCCTGCGCGCGCTGGGACCGGAACCGTGGAATGTCGCCTACGTCCAGCCGTCCCGGCGGCCGACCGACGGCCGCTATGGCGAAAACCCCAACCGTCTTCAGCACTACTATCAGTATCAGGTGATTCTGAAACCATCACCAATTAACATTCAGGAACTTTATCTGAATTCACTCAAAAGCTTCGGCATCGATCCGCTGGATCATGATATCCGTTTTGTCGAAGACGACTGGGAATCCCCTACTCTGGGCGCTTGGGGACTGGGCTGGGAAGTCTGGCTCGACGGCATGGAAATCTCGCAATTCACTTATTTCCAACAGGTCGGCGGATTTGACTGCAACCCCGTCTGCGGTGAGTTGACGTACGGAACGGAACGCATCGCCATGTACATTCAAGGCATCAACAATGTCTATGATTTGCAGTGGACCGACAAAGTCAAATACGGCGACGTCCACCATCAAGGAGAAGTCGAATTTTCCACTTACAACTTTGAAGTTGCCAATATCGAAATGTTAAGAAAACTCTTCGATATGTACGAACAGGAAGCTCTGAGCATTGCCGAAAAAAAGCTGGTTTTGCCGACCTACGATTATTGTCTGAAATGCTCACACGTCTTTAACCTGCTCAACGCGCGCGGAGCAATCAGCGTTAATGAACGGACTAATTATATCGGCCGCGTCCGGAATCTGGCCAGGATCAGCGCCGAATTGTATTTAAAACAGCGCGAAGAAATGGGCTATCCGCTTTTACCGAAGAGCTAATATTTTGCATCGTGACACCGGGAGAATAAAATGAGTAAAGAACTGCTTTTTGAAATTGGAACGGAAGAAATTCCCGCTGCCTTTTTGACCAAAGCCATCAAAGATATCGAAGAAATAGCAGGGAAATCGCTGGCCGAAAAAAGAATTCCGTTTGCCGGCATTCAGGTTTTGGCGACACCGCGCCGCCTCTGCCTTTATATCGCCGAGCTTGCCGAAAAACAGGAAGACCAGACTATAGAAAAAATGGGGCCCGCCAGGAAGGCTGCTTTTGATGAAAAAGGCAACCCTTCCAAAGCAGCCTTAGGTTTTGCTAAAGGGCAAGGACTGGATATTTCCCAATTGGAAACGATAACGACGGAAAAAGGTGAATATCTCGCTTGCCGGAAAACCATTTCCGGCGAACCGACTGCCGTCCTTTTGCCGGAAATCCTGACGAAGCTTGTAACATCCATTCCCTTTCGCAAATCCATGCGCTGGGCGAATTATGAATTGCGCTTTGCCCGGCCCATTCATTGGATATTGGCTCTTTACGGCGGCCAAATCATCCCGCTGCAATTAGAAGCGGTGCAAAGTTCCGATTCTTCTTACGGCCATCGTTTCCTGGCTCCGAATTCCTTTGCCGTTAAAGATTTTGCCGATTATAAAGAAAAAACCAGGCAATATTTTGTTATCGTTGATCCGGCCCAAAGGAAGAAGATAATTCTGGAAGAAGCACAGAAGGCAGCGGCCGAAGTTGGCGGAAAGATTTTCTGCACCGACGATCTTTTAGAAACTGTTACATTTATTGTCGAATATCCCGTTATTGTCCGCGGCAGCTTCGATCAGGAATTCCTGGAAGTGCCCAAAGAAGTCCTGATCACCACAATGATTTCGCATCAGAAATATTTTCCCGTGACAGATAATGCAGGCAAACTGCTCCCCCACTTTATAGCCGTGAGCAATACAAAAGCCCGCGACTTAAGCGTTGTCGCCCGCGGCAATGAAAAAGTTCTGCGCGCCCGCCTGGCCGATGCGCGGTTCTTCTTTGAAGAAGATCAGAAGATACCCCTGGAAAAACGCTTGGAAGCTTTAAAGAAAGTGGTATTTCACAAACTTCTGGGCACTTCTTACGATAAAGTCATGCGTTTCAGAAAACTGGCAGCTGTAATCGCCGCTAAAGTAAATCCATCCGTTAAAGAATCCGTTGATCGAACAGCCCTGCTGGCTAAAGCGGACTTAGAAACACAAATGGTCGGTGAATTTTCCGAATTGCAAGGTATCATGGGACGGGAGTATGCCCGCCTGTCCGGAGAAACCCCGGTCGTTGCCCAGGCCATCTACGAACATTATCTCCCGATAGCTGCCGGCGGTGATCTGCCGCAGACGGATGAAGGAGCTATTGTCGGAATCGCCGACAAGATTGACACCATCACCGGTTTCTTCGGTGTCGGCCTGCCACCTACAGGCACAGCTGATCCTTATGCGTTGCGGAGACAGGCATTAGGCGTTATTAATATTATCCTGACAAAGCGCTACCCGCTGCCGCTCGATTTCCTCATTGATGAAAGCCTCAAATTATTAGACAACTCTCTCAAAAAAACCGCGGCAGAGATTAAAAAAGACATTCGGGAATTCTTTGCCGGTCGTTATTCCAATCAGTTAATCGCTCAAGGCTTTGCTTACGACACTGTGGACGCTGTCCTGGCTGGTGGCTTGACTGATCTTGTTGTGGCATCAGAAAAGATTAAAGCCTTGCAGGCTTTTCGCACTGACCCGGAATTTGAACCTATTTCTATTGCCTTTAAACGTGTGGACAACATTCTGAAAGACTTCCGCAACCCCATTGTGGATACAGCACTTTTTGTTACTGATGCCGAAAGAAATTTATATTCGGCGGCAAATGAAATTAAGAAACAAATAACCGGCGGCATTGAAAAAAATGATTATAATCTGGCCTTAAAAGAAATGGCCGGCCTGCGTCCGCCGGTTGATGCTTTTTTTGCCGGCGTCATGGTCATGGACAAAGATGAAAAAGTGAGATTCAACCGGCTGTCTCTGCTGGCCGAGATATCTGCAACATTTCACAAGATTGCCGATTTTTCTAAAATAGTTACAGCCGGGTAATAATTTTTACGTAACACAAGAAAAATCACCGATAAATGTGAACGGAAAATTCTGAACATGTTATGAATTCTTGGCATAAGTCGCAATGTCACGGGCATGTTATTGAAAAAACAACGACACAACCGTTATTTGACATTCATAGCAAGCCCTGCTAGACTATTTTGCGTCTGAAGATCTATAGGGAGCACTTTAATCAATGAACGATCAGCCAACCCCCCAATCTGCAAATAATGTTGACGAAAAACTGCGCTTAAGCAGAGCTATGCAGGATATAACCAACCGTATCCATGCAGCTCAAAATATTAAGCAAATTCTTGTTGATTTAAAAGACGGAATCCTCAATCTTTTTAATGCCCAATCTATAACTATTTATGTGGTTGATAAACAATGCAACGAAATTTATTCCATGTTCCTTACGCCGGGAACAGAATTAAAAGAAATTCGAGTTCCCATAAGCAATAAAAGCATTGCCGGATATGTCGCCAATACAGGTAAATTTCTGAACATCAGTGATGCTTATAACCAAAGTGAGCTCAGAGCCATTGATAATGAATTATCTTTCGACAACAGTTGGGATAAAAAATCAGGTTATAGAACAAAACAAATACTTGCCGCCCCGATTTTTAATAAAAAACAACTCATGGGAGTAATTCAAATTCTCAACAGAAAAGTCGGCCAGGAAAATTTTTCTCCGGAAGAAAAAGGTCTTTTACAGGAAATTGCCGAAGTTCTCGGCATAGCTTTTTTCAACCAGCAACGTTTTACCAACCGGAGAAAGACAAAGTTTGATTATTTGATCAGCCATGATCTGCTCAAAGAGGATGAATTGGAATCTGCCTGGGAAGAATCTCGTGAAAAAAAAGAAACTGTGGAAAATTTTCTCATGAGTAAACACAAGATATCCAAAGAAGATATCGGGCATTCTTTCGAAGAATTTTATCGCTGCCGCTTTCTCGTCTATAACGACAAAACAGTAATTCCGGGAGATTTGATTAGAAATCTGAAAAAGGACTATCTGCGCCGCGAGCTCTGGGTGCCTCTGGAAAAAAAGGACGGCTTCATCCATGTCATCCTGGATGACCCCAACAACATCTTAAAGAGAGATACCATCGAAAGCCTTTTAAGAACAAAGCAGGTAAAATATGATATTGCTTTACCGGAAGACATAATAAAATTTATTAATCTTTTTTATCACTCGCCGGAAGACGAGCATTCCTTCACCGAACTTTTGGGAAAATTGGACGATGAAGATACAACTGCGGAAGAAGAAGACGGCGGTGAAGTAGTTACAGAATCGGACAGTGTCATTATGCAACTGGTTAATAAAATCATCAACGATGCGTATGCACGCCGCGCTTCAGATATTCACGTTGAACCCAATATCGGCAAGAAAAATGTGGAAATCCGCTACCGCGTTGATGGAGATTGTGCGCTTTACCAGACTGTTCCCTTCAGCTACCGGGCCGCACTTATCTCACGCATCAAAATAATGTCCAATCTGGACATTACAGTGAAAAGACTGCCCCAGGATGGAAAGATCAAATTTCGGCGGTCAACAGGCGATGAAATTGAATTGCGCGTTGCAACCATTCCAACGCAGGGTGGAGTCGAAGACGTTGTCATGCGAATCTTAGCCAAAGGCGAGACGATGCCTCTGGAAGATATGGGCTTGCTGCCGCGCAATTACAATGAAATGATCAATATAATAGCCAAACCTTACGGCATGGTCCTGGTTGTCGGTCCCACCGGATCCGGTAAAACAACTACTCTACATGCCACTTTGCACCATATTAACAAACCGGACAGAAAAATCTGGACGGCAGAAGACCCCGTGGAAATTACTCAATATGGTTTGCGGCAGGTGCAGGTACAATCGAAAATCGGCTTCGATTTTGCCGCGGCGATGCGGGCATTTCTGCGTGCCGATCCCGATGTTATCATGGTTGGTGAAATGCGCGATTTTGAAACAGCCAAAACAGGCGTGGAAGCCTCCCTTACCGGGCATCTGGTTTTCAGCACATTACATACGAACAGCGCACCTGAAACAATTGTGCGTCTGCTGGACATGGGTATTGACCCTCTTAACTTTGCCGACGCCTTGCTGGGTATTCTGGCCCAGCGTCTTGTCCGAACCCTTTGCAAAAAATGTAAAGAGCAATACCATCCTACTGCTGGAGAATACGAGGAAATTGTGGAAACATATGGAAGGGAAGATTTTGCCAAGTTAAATATCCCCTATAATGATAATTTCCTGCTACATCGTCCTAAAGGCTGTGATGTGTGCGACAAAACCGGCTATAAGGGACGGATGGGTATTCATGAACTTCTGGTGGGATCTGATGAAATCAAAAGAATGGTTCAGAAACATTCAACTGTCGAAGTCATGCGGGAGCAATCAATGAAAGAAGGCATGACTACTCTCCTCCAGGATGGTATTATTAAGTCCATCAAAGGATTTACCGATTTCAAACAAGTCCGACGTGTCTGTATTAAATAAAGGCTCAAGGCTCAAGGCTGAAGGCTGAAAGATCAAAGACCGGCGAATGCCGGTGAAGGTAATGAGTTTCATATCCGCAGTGGAAAAACAATCTCCCACTGCGGTTTTTCTTTCACTGCTGTTGTTCTTCCGGGGCATCACTGCATCTTGCAAGGAATTCTGGGCGATGACAATATCCTGGCGGCAAAAAATAACCGATTTTTTCGGTTTGAAAAAAAGCATGGTGGCTCTGCTGGGCATGGTTATCCTCATCGGCCTGGGAGAAAAGATGGCCGAGCGATTTTTGCCGATCTATATTATGGCGCTGGGCGGCGGAGCTATAATCATCGGTCTTTTAAACGGCATGACCAACCTGCTTTCCGCTCTCTACTCCTTTCCGGGCGGTTATCTCTCCGACCGTCTCGGATACAAAAAAGCTCTCCTCGTTTTCAACCTGATTGCCTTATTCGGTTACGGCATCGTTATTCTTTTTCCCTACTGGCAGGCTGTAATTATCGGCGCGATCTTCTTTCTTTCCTGGTCAGCCATATCGCTGCCGGCCACTATGAGCCTGGTTTCCCGCATTTTGCCGCAGGATAAACGCACTATGGGTGTTACAATGCATTCGCTGGTCCGTCGCCTGCCAATGGCTTTAGGACCGATCATCGGCGGGGTTTTAATCGGTATCTACGGCGAAACAACAGGTGTGCGGCTGGCTTTCATAGGTGCTTTTTTCCTGGGGATTGTCTCCCTTGTTCTGCAGCAGGTTATGATCGAAGACGACGGAAAGCGGGGCAAAGCGGAACGGCCTTCGCGCCTTTGGCGCTATATGAACCCGTCGCTGAAAAACCTTCTCGTTTCGGATATACTTATTCGTTTTGCCGAACAGATCCCTTATGCCTTTGTTGTCGTCTGGTGCATGAAATATAATGGAATTTCGGCCACCCAGTTCGGGCTTCTTACGGCAATAGAGATGATTACCGCAGTTTTGGTTTATATTCCGGTCGCCTATATGGCCGACCGTTCCACTAAAAAACCATTTGTGGTTGTAACATTTATTAACTTTACAATTTTCCCGCTGGTCCTTTTATTTTCCCATTCCCTCTGGATGATGGCTGTCGCTTTCATCATCAGGGGTTTGAAGGAATTTGGCGAACCAACACGCAAAGCACTGATAATGGATCTGGCGCCCGAGGATAAAAAAGCGGGGATGTTCGGACTGTATTATCTTATCCGCGATGTTATTGTTTCAGTGGGCGCTTTCGGCGGAGCTTTTCTGTGGCAATTATCCCCGGAAGTTAATTTCCTGGCGGCATTTGCCTGCGGACTCGCAGGGACAATATATTTCTGGATCTACGGAACAGATCTGGGAGAAAACAAAACTCCGCCAACAGGATAATCACGAGTCGTGGAGTCAGTATAGGTTTTGGACACTTGGAACCCGAAGGAAGCGTAATCAGCAAAAATTATCCTAAATTTTTTACTAAAGAAAGGATGAACTTATGAATCTGCATATCAGTACTGGTCCGGTATTGTCAATTATCGCCGGTATTATCATTCTAATTTTTCCAAAACTTTTAAACTATACCGTTGCTGTTTACCTGATTATCATCGGAATACTGGGACTATTCGGCACCGGTCATATTAATTTGTAAAAAACGGAGGAGTTTCCGGAAGAGCACTCCCACAGCATATCTTGCCAGAAGCCCCATATAGTGCGGGGCTCGGGCCAGCCAGGCACCGGCAAAAAAAACCACGTAGGAAAAACCATAGGTTGCCGGACAGCCAATAACAGCGATCAGAGGCTCATTTAGCCAGGCCGCCAGAAAGATCAAGGCTGCCACCGCCGGCCAGCCGATAAGATAACTGAATCCCATCAGAATCAGTCCGGCGATTAACCGCGGCGTCGGACGCTCCCGGAATTCCGAGAGATCTGCCGGATGATCAAGGATCCCCCGGATATTTTTCATTGCGGCCAGACGGCTGATAATTTTTCGAATCATTGCCGAAACTATACGGAGCACAACCTCTGCTGTCAATTATATTTATACCATGGTGCATTTTGGGGCTAACTTTGTCGGCTTCGTCGTTTCCTCTTGACGCCGCCTTATCCATTGAATGCAACATGGTATTAGTATGAAGTTGATTAGTTTTATACACGAAAGAGGCCTCAATATCCCGGCATATCTTGACAGGGTCGGGTGCTTATATTATAGCAATTAAACATGAATGCAAAGAGCTACGATCATGAATTCTGCTGAAGATGATGCCATCATGAAGAATCCAATCAATGGTTGGGATTTTTTTGATCGCATCTATTGCATTTCCCTGGAAGAGCGGGAAGATCGAAGACTCGCGGCTGCCGCCCAGTTCTCTAAAGTCGGATTGGAGGGCCGTGTTGAATTCGTCATCGTCCAGCGTCATCCCTTTAATGTCGAACAAGGCACCTATGAATCCCACATGGCTTGTCTGCAAAAGGGCCTGGAAGCTGGGGCTCAAAGAATAGTTGTCTTCGAAGACGACATCTTGTTTGACCGCTTTAACCCCAGGAAATTCCGGCAATGCACCCGCTTTCTAGCCGACCATCCCGATTGGCAGGTTCTGCTTTTGGGAGCACTAATCCGCTCTTGCCGAAAAACCGGGGACCCCGCCGTCCAAAAGGTCAGATACCAAAGCCTGGCTCATGCTTACGCCTTAAACAGGCCTTACGCCGAAACTCTGGCTTATAAACCCTGGGAGGGAATTATTATCGATACCATCTTTCGTCCTCTGACTGATCACATATATGCGATCTCGCCCATGTTTGCCTTTCAAGACGATTTGTCCACGGACAACAAATACCCGGGGCTTGATCGTTTCCGGCGATTATGCGGAGGTCTGAAACGCATCCAAAAGGCAAACGAATTCTACCTGCAGCATAAATTCGGCATCATCACCATCCATGGCCTGATTCTGTTATCCCTTTTGCTCTTTTTGACAAGAAATTGACTGATATTAGTAATATTAGATACAAAAAAACAGGGACGTCGGAGGTTTTGCTCCTCAATCCCTGTTTTTTGGATAAAACTGTTAAAAGCATTTACTGTTTGGGTTTGCCTGCCCCTTGAATTTTCATTTCGAATTTCTGATGGCAACTCAGGCAATAAACCTTGGATTCGCCGTGCGCTTTGTGACAGACA
>JANYAY010000049.1 GCA_025361065.1 Deltaproteobacteria bacterium | reverse complement strand
TTTATGGCCTAAGTTTGCCTGAAATCTTCCGACAAACATTATCGCTATGTCAAATGGCTCTTGCTTTTACTCCCGAACCAAATCCTATCTCTCTTTTCATTTATCCGTGCTAGTTTTCATAAAACTTTTGACACTACCTATGTGTCCGATCTGACACAATGTTATAGAGTTGTAAACTTTTATGATTAAATTGTAAACAACCAATAATATGTCCGGTCGTAAAGCACATAAAGTGTCCGACTCATCAGGCATCTCCAACAACGACCATTATAAACTGGACAGTTTATGTTCAGTGATAAATGATGGTTTACTTGTTTCTGAAATTGCTTTATTAACCTATATTTGATAGTAAATAATTAATATTAATTATCGAACTAATATTCATCTTCTCTAACTGTTCCTATTATAAATCCTCTCTTCAACTGATTTTTATTTTCAATTTCGCCCACATTTAAGTTTGGCTTTTTCAAAATAGAACAATTTTGTTCCAAATCGCTTGCGCCGCTATTTGATAATATCCATGTATTTTCGGTTAGTTATGCTGTTTGTAGTTTTTGGCATCAACTTTGCGTTAGAGTAGATCCAAAGTAAACTATTTTTTCAGGAGGTATGAATTATGAATTCGGGAGATACAGCTTGGGTTTTGATATCCACAGCATTGGTATTGTTAATGACGATTCCCGGCCTCGCCTTTTTTTATGGCGGACTGGTGCGCCGGAAAAATGTTCTGTCTATTTTAATGCAGTGTCTGGTTATCTTATGCGTGATTAGTCTGCAATGGGTACTATTTGGCTATTCGCTGTCGTTCGGCCCCGATTTTCATGGAATTATCGGCAAGCTGGATTGGGCGGGCCTGCGCGGCGTCGGCTCTTTGCCTAACGCCGATTATGCCGCAACCATTCCGCATAACGCCTTTATGATTTTTCAGGCAATGTTTGCCGTTATCACACCGGCCCTGATCATTGGCGCTTATGCCGAAAGAGTCAAGTTTTCCGCTTTTCTGGCTTTTACTCTTCTTTGGGCTACTTTTGTTTATGACCCGCTGGCACACTGGGTCTGGGGAACGGGCGGCTGGCTAAAGGCTCTGGGAGCTCTTGATTTTGCCGGAGGTATTGTTGTTCACGTCAGTTCCGGCATATCGGCACTGGTCTTGGCCGTCATGCTGGGCAAAAGGATTGGTTATAATCACCGGCCCATCCGTCCGCATAATTTGCCCTTTACAGTTCTGGGAGCGGCACTGTTGTGGTTTGGCTGGTTCGGTTTCAATGCCGGAAGCGCACTCGCTGCTGATGGCCTTGCCGTCAATGCTTTCATAACTACCAACACGGCAACCGCCGCTGCTGGTTTAACCTGGGCGATGATCGAATGGTGGCATAATGGAACACCGACAATTCTGGGCGCGGCAACGGGAGCTGTGGCCGGCCTTGTCGCGATTACCCCGGCTTGCGGCTTTGTTAATCCTATGAATGCCATTTTTATCGGAATGATTGTCGCCTTGATTTGTTACGTCGCCATTGCTGTAGTCAAAGCAAAACTGGGCTATGATGATTCCCTGGATGCTTTCGGCGTCCATGGTGTCGGCGGAATGTGGGGCACTATTGCTACCGGTCTTTTTGCGGAAAAGGCGGTAAATGCAGCGGGCAATAACGGTTTCTTTTTCGGGAACACTCATCAATTGCTGGTTCAGGGAGTGCTGGTGGTTGTCACAGTTGCTTTTGCCGCCATTATGACTTGGATCATCTTCAAAATCGTTGATGCCGTAATCGGCATGAGGGTCGAGGAAAAAAGTGAGATCGTGGGATTAGACTTAACCCAGCAGAGCGAAGCTGCTTATACCGTCATTGAATAGGAGGATAGAATCATGAAACTGATAGTTGCTATTATACAGCCGCATAAACTTGATGCAGTAAAAACTGCCCTGGAAGGTGTTGATGTACACCTGATGACTGTAACTGAAGTATTGGGACAAGGAAGGCAAAAAGGTTTAACCGAAGTTTATCGCGGCGCTAAAGAGGCCGGCGGGTTGCTGAAAAAAATTCGCCTGGACATCGCCGTAAATGATAATTTTGTGGAGCCGACAACAACCGCTATTACTAAAGGTGCTCATACCGGTGACGTTGGCGACGGCAAGATATTTGTCCTGGATCTGGCCGAATGCATCCGCATCAGCACCGGCGAACGTGGTGGCACAGCAATCGGGTGAGGTTATGTTATGGAAAATCATAAATCTTACATCGAAGAAAATGTATTGGAGCGTTGTGTGTCTGACTGTGAAAAAACAGTCATTATTCATGCTCTGACGAGAACTCGGGGCAATCAATCAGCTGCAGCCATGCTGCTGGGTACAACCAAACGTATCCTGGCGTATAAAGTTCATAAGTACGGAATAGACTGCGCAAAATATAGAGAAGATGCGGCAGATGTTTTGTACAAATAGATAATAAAGGAGAATTTACTACCATGAAAGAAATTACAAAAAAAATGATGATTATTTTTACTTTGCTCATCGTTATGGCGATGCCTATAGGCGCCGGCGCCGATGAACAGAAGCCAGCCGAACCGGAGCAAAAACATCTCATGAAGCAATCCGGTCCGGAACAGAAGCCGGCCGAGCAAAAACCGGAGGAAGATAAGGTTACCGGAGAGATTGATTTAAGCGTTTTGAGTGCCTATATCTGGCGCGGGCAGGAACTTACGCGCAATAGTGTTGTTGTTCAGCCGGCCGCAACATTCAGCTATAAAGGATTTTCTGTCAACGTATGGGGAAATCTGGATACGAAGCCCTATTCTGCTGCTAACGCCAACTATGGCGGCAAGTACACGGAAACAGATTTTACAGTTTCTTATTCCAAAAAATTTGGAATTCTACAGGTGACACCCGGCTATATTTACTATGCCCTGGGTGCTCCTTATTCCGGCGCAACAGCCCCGCTTGATTCCCAGGAGGTCTTCCTGACTTTGGGACTGGATACCATTTTATCGCCGACATTGACTGCTTATAAGGAAATTGATCATTACCATCAGTGGTATTTTTTGCTGGGGATTTCTCATACTTTTGCCCTGCATGAAAAGGTCGGCTTAAAGTTATCGGCTTCGGCCAGTTATCTGCTGTCTGCTGATGAAACCACTTATGCTAAATATGATAGTAATTCACTGACAACTACGGACAAATTTAATAATTTTCATGACGGAACTATTTCTATCTGCCTGCCTGTCGCTGTAACCAAGTCTCTGACGGTTACGCCAACGGCATCATACGTATTTCCGCTTAGTGATGATGCCAAGTATGAAATGAAAGGGCGCGGGTTGCAGGGAGCAGTAGCCCCCTCCGATAAAAACAGTTCATTTTTGTATGGCGGTGTTACTTTAAGTTTTACCTTCTAATAGGTGTTTTCCCTCCTATTGCCGGCCGCTGCACTTTGTTTTGTTCAGAGTGCAGCGGCTATTTTATGTAAAAAATCAGAAGTCTGCTTGGAAATTTTAAACATCAATGATAGATATAGGTAGTGTCAAAAGTTTTATGAAAACTAGCACGGATAAATGAAAAGAGAGATAGGATTTGGTTCGGGAGTAAAAGCAAGAGCCATTTGACATAGCGATAATGTTTGTCGGAAGATTTCAGGCAAACTTAGGCCATAAA
>JANYAY010000184.1 GCA_025361065.1 Deltaproteobacteria bacterium | reverse complement strand
AAAAACAGATAAACGGAATTAAATACAAAAATATTTACCGGAAAAAATAGACCGAACATAAAAAATTAACGATTTGAAAAAATCCGAGCTTGTTGGAAGATTATTACTGTGCAAAAATGCGTTTTTCTACAGGCTCGTTATCCCGTTCTTTTCTCATCATACCCTGATAACCTGAGACTCAGGAGAGAGGGAATAAAAAAGGTGCTTGACACAAATGCGGAAAAATTAAATATAAAGCAAATGTACATCTTATATAATACTACCTTGCTGCTGGCGGCTATTATCGCTATCCCTTATTATTTTTTAAAAATGGCGTTTACCGGCAAATACCGCAAAAGTCTTATTCCCAAACTGGGCGGCAGACAGGCGCAAATATTGGCAAAATTAAAAAATGCGCCGCGTGTCTGGATGCATGCAGTATCTGTGGGCGAAGTAACCGCAGCTGCGCCCATCGTAGCTTCTTTAAAAAAGATACGGCCGGATGTGGAGATAATTTTTTCCACCAGCACGGAAACAGGTCAGGAAATGGCAAAGCGTCTGGTAAAAGACGTTGCCGCCTTCATTTACTTTCCGCTGGATATCCCCTTTGTCGTGCGTAAAATGATTCGCCTGGCAAGACCGGCTGTTTTTGTAATGGTCGAAACCGAGCTCTGGCCCAATTTTCTCGAGACCTGCCATGACTATAATATTAAAGTTCTGATGGTGAACGGCCGGATTTCGCCGCGCTCTTACGGCAAATATAAATTGACCAAATTTTTTTGGCGGAGAATTCTGCGGCATCTGTCCGCCGCCGCGATGATTTCGGCGATTGATGCCGCGCGCGTCAAGGAGATGGGGATCGATTCCGGAAAAGTTCAAATACTGGGAAACGCCAAATATGATGCCCTGGCGGCGATGGCTTCTGCTCAATTGCACAAAGAAATTGCCGGCCTGTTTAAAGTGCAGAAAGATGAAAGATTTTTTGTTGCCGGAAGCACTCATCACGGAGAAGAAGAGGTTATTATCAATGTGTATAAGGAACTTCTAAAAAATTATCCGGATTTTAAGTTAATCATTATTCCGCGGCACATTGAGAGAACCAAAGATGTTTTGGAACTTTTGCATAAATGCAATCTGGATGATGTCATTACCGTCACCGGGATGAAGAGTGGTCAAGATCGTCGGAATGAGCGCATTATTATTGTTGATGTTATCGGCGAACTCTTCAAAGTATATTCGCTGGCAACGGTTGTTTACTGCGGCGGAAGCCTGGTGCCGAAGGGTGGTCAGAATATTTTGGAAGCAGCCGCCTGGGGCAAAGTAATTTTCTACGGCCCGTCGATGGAAGATTTTACCGAGGAAAAGTCATTGCTGGAAAATGCCGATGCCGGAGTAACGGTCAGAAATGCAGCAGAGTTGTTGCAGGGAATCATTCGTGCTCTGGAAAATCCGGCCCAACTGGAACAAAGAGGCGCCAGAGGGAAAGCAATTGTTGCCGCCAATATGGGCGCCGCCGCTAGATATGCCAAGTTGATTAGTAGGTATATAGAAATAGACTGAAGGCTATAGGCTGAAGACTGTTAGGTAGAACCTTCAGCCCTCGGCCTTCAGTCTTCAGTCTGCTTTTTTCAGCCTTCAGCCTTCTTTTGGTATTCATTCCACTTATTATCAATAAATTTCTGCATACTGTGCAGTTGTTCATCACTGATTTTTTTAAAGCGATCCTGCCGTTCGATGTAATTTATCAGGGGCAAGCGGTTACCCTTTTCCGCCAGTGATTTACTGCGGCCGGTAAAGCGGAATTTCCCGTTTTCCATTTCGAAGAGTACGAAAACTCCGGTTTCGATAGCTAACCGCGCCATTTTTACCGTGTCGCGGGGCGGATAACCCCAGCCCGGCGGACAGGGAACATGAATTTGCATATAACGGGTTCCCTTGATACGTTTGGCTTTGACGAATTTATCATAGAGGTCAATAGGATATGCAGGCGTTGTGGTGGCGATGTAAGCAATATCGTGAGCTTCCATAATTTTCAGCATATCTTTTTTGTTTTGTTCTTTGGTCAGGATCGGTGTCGTTGTCGTGATTGCCCCCATCGGGGTAGCGCTCGAGCGCTGGGTTCCCGTGTTCATATAACCTTCGTTATCATAGCAGACAAAAATGAAATCGGTACCTCTTTCCGCTGCGCCGCTTAACGCCTGGATGCCTATGTCATATGTCCCGCCGTCACCGGCAAAGGCCACAACGGTAGTATCGGTTCTGCCGGTGGCGGCAAGTCCGGCCACGAGACCGGCGGCAGAGGCAGCCGTGCTGGCAAATGTGCAGTTGAGGCACGGAATCGTTACGGATGTTGTCGGATATAAACCGTGCAGAACAGTGAGGCAACTGGCTGGAACCGTCAAAATAGTATTTTCGCGCAACGCTTTGAGAGCATAGCGATAAGCCAGGGAGAGACCACAGCCCTGGCAGGATCGATTTCCCGGCAGCATGTATTCTTCTTTATTCACTTTAAACAAATTTTCCGGCATGACTTATTTCCTCTACCCCGTTAGAAAAAGTTTCTAACGCTTGTCGAATGTTAATTGTTCCAATAAGATGTCGGCTTAATACAGACATCTGCAATTCCGAATCTCCCGCTGTTTCTAACGGGGTCTATTGCCGGCAGTTTATCCAGATGGTTTTATTTTGTGTATTTTTGTTATTCATTTCAGTCAGTGACGTCTGGACTGCTTCGAATATTTCCCGTGCTTTTACATCACGTCCGCCCAATCCGGCGATGAAATTATGCAGCGGTGGATTAATGCCGGTTCCATAAAGTGCCGCTTTGATATCTGAACAAAGTGCTCCTTCATAGCCATAACTTATATCTTTTTCCAGAACAATGACAGCGCGGGCATTTTGTAAAGCCTGCTGGATCGCGGCATGGGGGAACGGGCGGAAAACACGCACCCCGAGAACACCGGCCTTGATTCCTTTGAGGCGTAATTCATCAACAGCAACGGTTGCTTCCGTCGCTATGGATCCCATACCGGTTAAAATTACTTCCGCATCATCGGTTTTATAATGCCACAGCATTCCACTGTAATCGCGGCCGGTGAGTTTCGAATACTTTATTCCTGTACTTACGATGACATCTCTTGATTTCTCCAGAGTTTCCTGCAGTTTATAGCGTATTTCCATATAGCCGTCGCAGAGAATTCCTGCCGAATTTTTCCGCATACCCGGGAAGATGACGGGATTGATATTGCGCGGATTGTCAGCGGAGAGAATCGTATGCGGTTTGTAGGGAGGCAGAAAAGAATTTACCATATCGGCATCCGGCAGACAAACGGGCATCATTGTATGGGAAAGAACAAAGCCGTCATAGCAAACCATCACGGGTGCATAAACTTCTTCGGCAATACGATAAGCCTGAATAACCGTATCAATGATTTCCTGATTATCACGGCAATAGAGTTGAATCCAACCGGTATCACGCTGAGAAATGGAATCCTGTTGATCATTAAATATCGACCACGGAGCGCCAACGCCGCGATTTACACAGCACATGACGATGGGCAGACGCGATCCCGCCGCCCAGTGCAGCTGTTCATGCATATAAAGCAAACCATGAGAGCTGGTGGAAGTAAAAACCCTTGCTCCTACGGTGGATGCGGATATGCAGACAGTCATGGCGGAATGCTCGCTTTCCACTCGGACATATTCGGCCTTTAGCTCGCCGCTTTCGATAAATTGCGACAGGGTTTCCGTAACGGAAGTTTGCGGTGTTATCGGATAAGCAGAAACTACTTGAACCTGGCACAGTTTTACTGCCGTAGCTGCGGCCGTGTTGCCGGTCATTATTTGCACTTCAGCCATTTTCATCCCCCTCGTTTACCATGGTGATTGCTTTGGCCGGACATTCTTCCGCACAAATCCCGCAACCTTTACAATAATCCATATCAATTTCCACCGGAATCCCGGTTTTGATGACTCCTTCGGGACAATACAACCAGCATAAATAGCAGGCCGGTTTGTTTTTTACGGAAGGGATGCATTTACCATGATCGATAACCGGTTTCATGTCGCGCCAGTCACCGGTAAATCCTGCTTCACCTATTGCCGGCGTACTCATGGCGGAAATATTCTTATCTTTCTTTTCCATATAGTCAGTCCTTTAGGTTGACCGAAGGCAATGATGTCATACCGGCGAAAACCGGTATCCAGTTTCTTTATTCTTGGATTCCGCTTCTCGTGCCCGTCAGGGTATTCACCGGAATGACAGAACTAGTGATCCCTCAGCCCTGAGCCTATTTTTTTAATAACCGTTTCTTCATAGGCCATGTTTAAGGCCATGCTGTTTGCAGCAACTACTTTTGCCGGCAATTTCTTTATTAATCCCTTTTCAATATATTCAAGGGCAACCAGGCCTGCCGCCCGGGCAAATGCACCTAATAATGGTGTATTGACAACCGGCGCCCCTTCTTTCAGCAAGTGAAATTTCAGGGCGACTTTCACTGCATCAACCACAGCAACCGTCAATCCGGCCCTTAGATGAAAATCAGCAGGTTGTAAGTATGAATTAATGATAATTAATCCGCCGTCTTTAACTGAACTTTGCACATCGACAACTTTCAGGAGCGATGGATCGAGAACAACGGCAATATCGGCTGATTCAATCTGTGAAAAAGTTCTCAGCGGTGTGTCCGAAATTCTCGTTGATGCGGTGAGTGGCGCGCCGCGCCGTTCCGGTCCGAAAGTTGGAGCGGATGTCACCCCCAGATAACCCTGCAGGTATGCAGCTTCCGCAAGAATTTGTGCAGCGACGACCACACCTTGTCCACCTCTGCCATGCCAAATAATTTCATGCATAAAAGTTTCCTGAAATAAAAAAGGCCATGGTTTTTCTGCCCATGGCCTTTAGGATTTTGTTCTTTATCGGTTTTTCCTAAAAACGACGGGCGATGGAAAGTGAGAGCACCAGAAGGAGAAGGCACAAAAGGAGTTCAAATAATATGGATTTGCTTCTCATATAATCGCCGGTC
Organism: Deltaproteobacteria bacterium; assembly: GCA_025361065.1. Taxonomy (GTDB): domain Bacteria; phylum Desulfobacterota; class Syntrophia; order Syntrophales; family Smithellaceae; genus MVRV01. The sequence continues at coordinate 12,883 of JANYAY010000184.1, read as the reverse complement.
ATTTCTAAAATCCTCAATCAATTTTGAGGAAAACTAAAATAAATAAGCTCAATTGTCAATAGTTAATTTAGGTTAACACCGGCAAACACTGTTTTTGTTAATCAAGAAAACATCGGAAGTTCTAACCACTATTCCAAAGGAGCACAATAATATCTGATTATTTCCAGTGCACCATCGGCAATCCTGCCACCGGTGATCTGAAATAGGGAATGCGCGTTCCACGAAGACTGCCTACATAAACGGTTTTTAGGTCCGGCCCTCCAAACGTCACGCTGGCAAACCACGGCGCAATAGTTCCGCCTGCGGCAAGCATGAGGTCGGGCGTTACACAATCCTCGGCAAAAGACCGTTCCAGCAACAGAGCCGGCGCCTCGTTGGTGTCGTCCAGGACAATGGAAAAATCCCCGTCCGGGGTGATCGCGAAAACCTGATCGACCATGACGAGTGTGCCCCAGAGATTTCCAAAAGTGTCAAACGCAATGCCGTCAGGAAAACCAAATCGTCCGAGTTTGGTAGGCCCGAATATTTCCCGGTTGATCAGCGAGCCGTCCTTTCCTACGCGCATACGCGTAATGCACTGACCGCATGTTTCAACAATGTAGAGGTATTCCTCTCGGGCATCCAGACGGATTTCGTTGGTAAAACGGAAGCCGTCGGCCACGATGCGCAATCCCTTTTCATCAACCAGCGCAATATATCCATCGGCAATGTTTGGGCTTACCGCCTTCATCCAATTCTTGATTCGGGTGGAAATGGTCAGCCAGACACGGTTTTGTCTGTCCCGCAGCACAAAGTTCACCTTGCCGATCGGCTCACCGTCGATGCGATCATAGAGCACACGGGTCTGGCCGCTGCGCGTCATGACCTCCAGGCTGTCAGTGCCGAAATTGGAAATAAGGATATCCCCGTTTTCCGCAAAGGCCAGGCCGTTGGGCAGCGTGCCTTCGGTGAACCTGCTGGCATCATTGGAGGCTGATTCAAAAGCTTTTTCATAGGCTTGGGCGATGATTTCCTGGCTGCCGTCCGGGGAGATTTTAACGACGCCTCCACGAGCATCCGCCGACCATAGCGTACCGTCCGGCTCGGCTAAAATACACTCCGGCCGTTGCAGATCATGGCCGATATATTGGATGTCGGCCCGATCGACCTGAAAACCTGACAAGGGATTTTTCGTATTCATAGTTTCCTCTCTTTTTCGACTGGAGCTACGTCATGCCGTCTTTTTTCCTGAAAAAATCAATGATGCCGTTGGGCATGAATATGGTGACGACAATAAAAAGGGCTCCGTAGATGATCCGGGCGATTTCCGCCTGGGCGAAGGTGGAGAGGCCCTCGTTGACGACGGTCAGGATGACTGCCCCGATAATTGGTCCAAGCCAGGTACCCCCGCCCCCGAACATGGCCATGAGAACAATGAGAATGGAAATATTGATATTGAAAACAGCATCGGTGTGGATGTAGCCTAGGTAATAGGCAAACAGGCCACCGGCAACGCCCGGGAAAAACGCAGAGAGAACAAATGCCTGGATCTTGAGTTTGGCTGTCGGGATGGCCATGGTTTCTGCTACCTCTTCATCGGAACGGATCGCCGTCAGACCGGCACCGAAGCGGGAACGTCCGAGAAACCATGATGCGGCGAGGGTAATAACCATAAGGAGAAACATAAGCTCATACATGATGGTACGAGATGTCTTTTCCGGAATGTCCATAAACTTTATCCAGAGTCCTTCGGCACCCCCCAGGAACTCGATGTTCTTCACCGCCAGATCCACGACAAAGGCAAAGCAGAGCGTCACGACGGAGAAATAGGGTCCCCTGATTTTAAGACAGGGATATCCTACGATGAGAGCGACCAGTGCCGCGATGCCCCCGGCGGGGATAGCGGCAAGCATCGTCAGCAGAGGAGGCAATTCAAGCATTGTTGCCATCTTCGCCGTGGCAAAGGCGCCGATGCCGAAGAAGGCGGCGTGACCGAAAGAAATATAGCCGGCGTAGCCGCCGATAAAATTCCAGGAGGAGGCCAGGATGACATACATAAATATGGAAAACAGGAAAGAAAGATAATAGACCTCCGGCCCTATGCAAGGGAAGGCGGCTAAAAGGACGGCCAGGATTGCCATTGCAGCCGGATACAATTTATTTATCATATCCCCTCCTGCTTGAAGATACCGTGGGGCCGGAAGATGAGAAAGATCATCAGGAGGCCGAAAGTTACAAGATTTACCCACAGGAAGGGGAGAAAGGCCATGGAGAGCCCGGTGATCACGCCGATGATTAGTCCCGCCAGAGCGGTGCCAATAACATTACCTACCCCGCCCACAATGACCACAAGGAAGAGATTGATCAGCCAGAGATTATGCGAATGGGGCTCAAAGGAATTAAGGAGGGCCAGACAGATCCCCCCTGCTCCCGCCGTGGATACGGCAAGGGCGAAGGTGATCATGCTGATCCAATACAGGTTAACGCCATATAACCTGGCGGCTTCGGGTTGCTGCCAGGCAGCCCTTACTGCCATTCCCGTGTAAGTTTTTTTCAGAAAGAGGTAAATGGCCGTTATCCCCGCGAGGGACAGCCCGAAACCGACCACATGGGGGTACTGAAAATAGAATGGACCAAGGATCAAGGCGCCGCTGGAATAAGTAGGTGTCAGAACCCGCGGATCCGCTTTCCAGATGATGGCCATGACATTTTCCAAGATGATGGCCAGACCGAAGGTTAGGATCATCGACGCCATGACAACATTCTGAGCCCTGGTGATGGGCCTGATGAGGAGTTGATATATCCCGCAGGCAACAAGGAAGAGCAGCGGCACGGACACCGCCGCCGAAACGATGGGATCAACTCCGAAGTACTGCAAGAGGCTGTAGGCCATATAGGCGCCCAGAAGACCGAAAGCGCCATGAGAAATGTTAATCACATGCATGACTCCCCAGGTCAGGGAAAAGCCTACGCCCAAAAGGGCGTAGACCATGCCCATCATAATGCCGCTGATCAGGGACTGGATGATAAGAACGGCATCCATATTACTTTTTCCAGGCCGGTTTCGGATAGACCGGTTCTTTCGTCTGAACTCTCTTTGGCGAAATCAATTCGACCTTGCCGTTGATAATTTGGGTCCCGAAGTTGATCGGTTCCGGCAAACCGCGCTTATCGAAAGTCATGGGACCGGCGATGGTGTTGACTTCGTTAGTCTTCAGCCAATCGCGAATCTTTGTCTGATCCAGATTTTTGGCCCCTTTCACCGCCTGCTCAAGAGTCTGCATCCAGGCATAACCGAATCCGAAGTAAAGGGGATATTCGTTCAGATTGTATGTTTTCTTTGTATAGGCGTTGAGTTTGTCATTTCCCGGGTATTTAAGCTGTCCGGACAAGGACGTGCCTGAAAAGACATAGTCACCGTCCTTCCCGAGTTCCTTGACCCAGGCAGGGACAACAGAACCGACCCCCTGGACAATGATCTTGGGGTTATAGTCCAGGGCTTTGGCTGCTTTCATTGTCGTGACGCCGTCGGGGAAAAAGCCATTGGCAAAAAGAATGTCGCATTTAGACTGCTTGGCCTTAACGATCATGGCTGTAGCGTCGGTAAGGGGAGCGTTATATTTCTCGTTGATTACGATCTGGATATTCAGCTTTTTCGTCCAGCGCTCAATAGAGTCTGTTAACGAAAGCCCCACAGGGTTATTAATGGTGTAAACAGCTGCCCTTTGAGGCCGCTTGTCGGCAGGAACAGTCGCCAGCCAATGGAAGAACCCTTCATACCACCACTCCCCCATCAGAGGCGGGGCGCCGAAGGAGTAAGTGTAGCCCTGTTCAAAACTCTTCATGTGGCCTCCCATAGAGACATAAACGAACTTGTGTTTTTCCGCCACGGGCATGACGGCACGGGCTGCGGTGCCGGGATAGCCGCCGAAGAGAAGATCAACCTTGTCCACGGTAATGACCTTTTCCGCAAAAGTCACAGCCTTGCTAACATCGGACTGGTCATCGTAGATTTTGAATTCTACGTTACGTCCTAATAGCCCTCCTTTAGCGTTGATTTCGGCCGCCCAGAAGAGCATGCCTTTTTCTATCCATTGCCCTGTTTCGGCATATGCTCCCGTCAGGGGCAAAGAGCCGCCGATAACAATGGTTTTCCCCGCGCCAAACCCGGGCACGGGAACCATAAGTGTGAAACTGCAAATTATTGCCACAATCACCGGCCACAAGAAACCATTAGTCCGTTTTACTTTCATCATTAAATCTCCTTTCCAAAGTTATTATTGAGTTCACAGTCCTAAATAAGACGTCTTGACTTTTGGATCCTCCAGCAATCGATCACAACTGTCCTTCAAGGCCAAGACGCCGTTTTCCAGGACATACCCATAAGTAGTAATCGCCAAGGTCTGCATAACCTCCTGGGAGACCAACAGAATCGTCATACCTTCTTTGTTCAATCCCCTGATGATGTCAAAAATCTCCGCCGCCGCCTTGGGGGAGAGACCCAGGGAAGGCTCATCCAACATGAGCAGGCGTGGTTTGGCCATCAGGGCGCGGCCTAATGCTACCATTTGCTGCTCGCCGCCGGAGAGGCTACCGGCAAACTGGCGGCGGCGGTCCGCAATGCGCGGGAAGGTTGAAAACACCTTCTGCAATGACTCTTGCGCCTGCTTACGGACGTTAGGGTGATATGCCCCCATAATCAGATTTTCCTCTACGGTCATGGCCGGAAAGAGTTTACGGCCCTCGGGAACCTGAATGATTCCCTCCCGGCAGATATTGTCTGGGGTAAGGCCCTTCAGGGTTTGACCTTCCCAGGTAATTTCACCCCCTGCTATCGGAACAAGCCCGGAGATGGCGTTGATAAGGGTTGATTTCCCCGAACCGTTAGCCCCGATGAGGGCGACCATCTGACCTGTGGAAACTTCGAGGGACACTTCCCGAAGGGCTTTCATCTGGCCGTAACAGACTGTAATGTTTTCAACACTTAGCATATGCAGCCCCCAAATAGGCGGAGATGACCTCGGGATTATTGGCAACTTCATCCGGCGATCCTTCGGTAAGTTTTATCCCAAAATTAAGCACAATGATGCGACTGCAAGTATTCATGATCGCCTTCATCACATGCTCGATCATGAAAATTGTTGTTCCGTATTTCTCTCTGATCCGGAAGGTCAACTCAATGGCGCTGCTGATTTCCGTCGGATTCAGTCCTGCAAAGACCTCGTCGAGGAGTAGAATTTCCGGATGGAGAGCAAGGGCACGGGCAATTTCAAGACGCTTGCGGTCTTCCAGAATCAATTCACTGGGAAGTTTGCGGGCTCTATCACTCAAACCTGTAAAGGATAGAATCTCCAATGCTCTTTCCCTTGCTTCCCGGGACCCTATCTTTTTCTGGCGGCCGTAAAGAACTCCTGTTGCAACGTTTTCGATGAGATTCAGGCCTGTAAGAGGACGGACGATCTGAAAGGTACGACCGATTCCCATACGGGCCCGTTTATAGGGGAGTAGATTTGTGATTTTCTGGTTTTCGAAAAACAAATCTCCGCCGTCGGGGGCGTAAATTCCGGAGATAACATTAAATAGCGTCGTCTTTCCGGAACCGTTCGGCCCGATGAGCCCGACGATCTCGCTTCGGCGCACTTCGAAATCTACATCCGAAAGTGCCGTCAGGCCTCCGAAACGCTTTGTTATTTTCTTTCCTTCCAGCATAACATTTCCCTTATTTAATCTTCAATTATGGCCACGGCGCGGCACCATCGCGCACTTCCCCCGGTGAGCTTTACCGGAAAACAGGCCACCTTAAAACCAAAAGGTCTGGGCAGTTTGTCTAGGTTGGCCAGTTTCTCGAGATGGCAGTATTCCCGTTCAATACCGGCCAGATGAGCCTCCCAAAGGATTTTCCGGTCTCCAGTCCTGGCAAAGGCTTCCTTGATGGCCCAAAACGGACGATCCCATCCCCAGGCGTCAATGCCCGCAACCCGGATACCTTGTTCCACCATCCAGAGGGTTGATTCCCGGCTCATGCCACAACCGGCATCAAAATATTCCGCTTTGCCCCAGAACTTATAGGCTCCGGTCATAATCAGGACGATATCACAGGCCTCAGAGTGTAAACGATGCGATCCAGTTCTTTCTGCAGATCTCCACTGCTGATTGTCGAACCTTTCGGCTTTTGCCGGAAGTCAGGGACGACGCCGTCGCCATAACACCATTCCAGCGGAATCTGATCGATGGTCCCGGCCGGGTTTCCCTCACTTTCGGGGGAATATAGTGCCAGGGGGCGTCAAGATGGGTGCCCGCGTGAGAAATCATTTCCACACGGGCATTGGCTTAACGCATATTGTTCCTGAGATCAGCCGCTTCGCACCCGAAAAAGCCGGGCGAGCAGCGAGGCAGTCTCCTTATGTCCCTGGTGAATCACCTTAGGGGAAATAGCCTCGCTTGGACCCTCTTCCGCAGGTAAACTCAGGTCAATGATCTCTGTCCTGCTGACCACGCGCCCCATGCCTCTTTCTCCGTAACTTTTCAAAGCTAATCAGATTCTTCGACAATGGCCACCGGCCGGCACCATCCGGCGGAGGCCCCTTTGATCTTCACTGGAAAACAGCAAACGGTAAAACCATGAGGCTTGCCGATGTCAGCCAGATTGGCCATTTTTTCCATATGGCAATAGCCTGTTTCAATCCCCGCAAAATGGGCTTCCCAGATGACTTTAGGGTCGCCTGTTTCGAGGAATTCTTTGGCCAAAAATGGCAAAGGTCGATCCCAGCTCCAGGCATCAATGCCGACCACCTTGACGCCTTTCCCGAGGAGAAAAAGAGTGCTTTCTCTGTCCATACCGGCACCTTTGACAAGGTAAGCCGGAGTGCCCCAGGCCTGGTCGGCACCGGTTTGAACCAGGACGATGTCCAGCGGTTTGAGTTCATAGCAGATGCGCTTAAGCTCCGCTTTTACATCTTCAACCGTGATCCTGTCGCCGTCCGCTTTGTGCCGGAAATCGAGGACAACACCGTCGTTAAAGAACCACTGCAGCGGGATCTCGTCAATAGTCCACGCCCGCTTGCCTTTGTCCATGGTTGGATGATAGTGGAAAGGTGCATCCATGTGCGTACCGGAGTGGGTGGTTAAGGTGAGGAACTCCACCGCCCATCCCAACCCCCCCGGCAGTTGGTCTTTGGTGACTCCCGGGAAAAACTGCATCATTTGTTCGGCGCCCATTTCATGGGTGACGTAGTCGACCTTGGGAATCATCATGGGAGGGTCGCTTGGAAGCCCCTGCTCAATGCTGATACCTAGATCAACAAATCTTTTGTATCCCATATTCAATCCCTTCCTTATCTGCATCGCGCTTTGGTGTTGCCTGGTTTTTAAACAAGAAATTGCTTCCGAATGGTTGAACTACATGGTTAATTTATAAGTGAACGGTTTTTGCTTGTCAAGGAATATCACAGGGAATAATTTGCCCTCAGTCCTCAGTCCTCAGTCCTCAGTCCTCAGCCCTCAGCCTATTTTTACATTATCCCCCGATACCAACCACCGTCAATCTGGATGGCGGCTCCGGTAATGTAAGAACTGCGTTCCGAGGCCAGAAAGGCGACCAGGGCGGCAAATTCTTCGGGTGTTCCGAGGCGGCCCATCGGAATTGTGTCTGTCCATCTTTTGATTATTGCCTCGGCAGTGGAACCTTCTTTGTCCGCTGTGGCTTGCGCCAGGCTGCGCACCCGTTCGGTAAGGGTGTATCCCGGACAAACGCTGTTAACGGTAATATTAAATGGCGCTAATTCCGTAGAAAGAGTTTTGGCCAGACCAATAACTCCCGAACGAATAGTGTTGGAAAGGATAAGCCCGTCAATGGGCTGTTTGACGGATATGGAAGTCATATTGATAATGCGTCCCCACCGCTTTTGCTTCATCAGGGGGAGAACTTCTCTGGTCAAAATAATTGTCGAGAGAAGATTGAGCCTGAAGCCATATTCCCATAGATCATTGTCGATTTCTAAAAAATTCGATCCGGGAGGACCTCCGGCATTGTTGATCAGAATATCAACACTTCCGAAACGGTTAATAGTCTTGGATATGCAATCTTTGGCTTGGGCGGCATCAGTCAGATCGGCCGCAACGGTGAAAACGTCCCCGCCGCATTCCCTGTCTATTTCAGCTTTTGCTTCGGGCAGGCTATTATCTGCCAGTGCACAGATTGCTACTTGCGCACCTTCGCGGCTAAGCTCCAGAGCCACGGCTTTTCCCAGTCCTTGAGATCCTCCGGCTACAAAAGCCACTTTATTTTTTAATCCCAGATCCATGACGCCCTCCGTTTTTTGATAAATAATAAAAAAAATAAAAACCACTTTGCTGTTTTATTCGTTCTTCAATTGCACCAGCAAAGGAATTTAGTCATACCGGCGCAGGCCGGTATCCAGTCAAGCAAGCAAAGAGTCGTATAAGTCCTGCCAGTTTGGATTACTGCTCTCTATTAAATTTAATTTCCAAATTCTTTTCCACTCTTTTAGCATTTTTTCCCTTAAAATTGCCGATTCCATATTTTTATGCATTTCATACCAAACCAGATGATGAACTCCGTAATGCTTTGTAAATCCTTCTACCATATCATTTTTATGTTCTCATATTCTCTTGATGATGTCTGAAGTCACTCCAATATAAAGGGTGCCATTTCTTTTGCTTGCCAGAATATATACGGCAGGCTGTTTAATCATTGTATCTTCTCTTTTTCTGGATACCGGCCTGCGCCGGTATGACGATTTAAATAGTGCTCTTTGCTAGTTCAATCGCGCTTAACGGCAATCAGCAAAGAGAATTATCATTACCTGCCATGCTGACCGGTATATAGCCATTCTTTTTACCGGTTATCATAAATTTACCGGTTGTGCAAAGCATGCTCAATTGATCGATCCGCTAAAAAAGATTCCAGCTTTTGCAGCAGGCCGGTCAGAGTTGATTTATCCGGAGCGCAGATAGCAACGGCATCATATCGCCGGCAAAGAGTTTGCAGAAGATCTTTATCTTCCAAACGGTCAGCTTTGTTAAAAACCATGATTATGGGCTTGTCATTAATCTCGAGTTTTTCCAGAATTTTATCTACCGCCGCAATCTGGTTTTCAAATTGACTATTGCTGATATCGATTACATGTAAAAGAATGTCGGCTTCCTGAAGTTCATCGAGGGTTGCCCGGAAGGCGGTAAATAACTCTTCCGGCAAGTTACGGATAAAGCCAACTGTATCGGTGATGATTGCTTCGGTATCCCGGGGAAAGCGCAACCGGGCGCTTTTCGTGTCTAAAGTTGCAAAAAGTTTGTCTTCGACCAGCACGGAGCTCTGCGTGAGTGTATTAATGAGAGTGGATTTACCGGCGTTAGTGTAGCCCACAATAGAAATTACCGGCAAGTCGCTTCTTTGTCGCTTGCCGCTCCGCTGGTGCCGTGATTTAGTGATTGCCCGGAGATCTTTTTCCAGGCGGGTCAGGCGTTCTCTAATGCGCCTGCGGTCTATTTCGAGTTTCGTCTCTCCGGGGCCTACACCGCCTATGCCACCGGCCAGACGGGAAAGAGAGCTGTCGCTGTGGGAAAGCCTGGGCAGTAAATACTTTAATTGAGCCAGTTCGACTTGAATTTTTCCTTCGCGGCTGTGGGCGCGCCGGGCAAAAATGTCCAGGATAACCTGTGTCCGGTCAATAACTTTTAAGCCGGTAAAATCGTTAATGGAGCGCACCTGGGCCGGAGTCAATTCGTGATCGAAAATGAGTAAATTGGCGCCGATTTGGGTGGCGCGCAATCCAATGTCCGATAACTTTCCCCTTCCCACCATGAATTTGGGGTCAGGCAGGCGGCGGTATTGAACAATGGTGTCAAAAACTTCCACGCCGCAGGTGCGCGTGAGCTGGCTAAGCTCGGCAAGCGAATCTTCCGCCTCGGCCAGAGGATTTTTTTCTACCCGCAAAAGAATGGCTTTTTCCGCCGCTTCAATCCTGCGGGTTTTTTGTCTTTTGGCAAATTCTTGTTCCAGATCCTGAATAAAAGAAAGAAAGTTCAATTGCAGATGAACGAGTTGCACTGGCTTCAGCACCTGCCAGTAATCACCGGCGGGATTTTCGGGAAGGAGATGGGCTAAATGGAGCATTCCGGGGGAACCATCAACTTCCACATCCAGTGCGCCGATCAAATCAAGCCGCAGATGAGACAAGTCGGTCAAGTCTTCATCGGACAGTTCTTCACCCTGCAGATGAGTGTGAATAAGTCTCAGACCCTTAAAGCGCGTTGATGATGAGCGGAATCCTTCGAGGGAAGGGATGAGGATGCTTTTGTGGTCGCCGATTATTACCGTATGAATTTCACCTCTCCGGCTGATCAGTAACCCGATTTGCCGGTTAATATCGCGGGAAAGAAAACAGAGCTGCCGGGATAATTCCGGTGTAATAACCTCTTCCGGCGATATGCTTTTACGGTACAGGCGTTCCAGCTGTTTGATTTGGCCGGCGCTAAGACCGGTTGTGTTTCCGGAAAGTTTATTAATTGGAGTTACTCCTTATTAATTAGGCTGAGGGCAATTATTTGTTACGCAGCGATTGGATCAACGCATTCAATACCTTCTCGGTTTCTACTATTTTTGATTCGATAAGCGACGAATCTTGGTTGCTCAAAAATCCTAATCGTTGCGATAAATTTAGCTGATAATGCAGCTCGCGCAACGATCAGAAAACCATATGGAGAAAGCGGACATAATCAGCCTGACTTTCCCGCGCACAGCCTTCCACTATGTTGGAGGGAACTGAAACTGCTGCTCTTCTCATTTGTGAAGTTAGCCCGAATAATTCTTCTTTCGGAAACCCTGTGGTCAACTGATATACCAAAATGGCAATCTCATCAGCCATCTCAAATGCCCGCAGCTTTTTATGATCGCGCATGGTCTTTACCCTCAGCCCTCAGCCCTCAGTCTTCAGTCCTCAGTCTTCAGCCCTCAGCCTAATTTATTTAAACTTCTGCGGGCTGACTTTTCTTTCCATTTTGTCTAAAAAAGTTGACCAGCTATTTGTCTGGAAAGAAGAAACCAGCTTTTTTGGCGAACTTTTGCCGCAGCGAGGACAGGTAAGCCCGGCATAACTTTCATCAACTTTTAACAGGCAATCAAATTCATGATGGCATTTGGTGCATTGAAATTCGTATATAGGCATATCTATCTCCTGAAAAGAGGCTGAAGGCTGAGGACTGAAGGCTGAAGGTACCCTTAGCGGTCTTCAGTCCTCAGTCCTCAGTCTTCAGTCTGTTTCTTTCTGCCTTCAGTCCTCAGTCCTCAGTCTTCAGTCTGTTTCTTTCAGTCCTCAGTCCTCAGTCTTCAGTCTGTTTCTTTCTGCCTTCAGTCTTCAGTCTTCAGTCTTCAGTCTGTTTCTTTCAGCCTTCAGCCTTTTTTAAAAGCTCAGAGTCAGCTTGTTAATAACCAGGTAGTCATTGGCGAGAGCTGCATTGGGATTCGTCCCTTTGAAGTAATCACCGGTCAGCAGGTAACCAACGCCCAGCATATAAGACAGGTTATTGGTGATTCTGTAATTTGCGGTTACGTCGATTTCATAACCGTAATTTTTGGAAATATAGCCGGTAGGTGCTTTATCCGCGGTGGCGTAAGAAAAGGCAGCCATGATATCGAGTGCCGCAAAGGGTCTAAAGCCACCCCTTCCCTGGAGGAACCAGGCATTATCCAGGGGGCCGGCATTGGAAGATCCACCCTGGCCGGCAATTGCGCCTGCCCAGTATGTGCGTTCACTGTTGAAAAGGATTAAACAGGGATCCCAGTCTTTTCCGCCGTTAACCAGCAGGCTGTTGCCTTCAGCTTTGTCCGTTGTTGCCGGATCGTCGCCGGATACATAGGCGAAGGTACCGCCGACATAAAACATACCGAAATCGGCAGTGGCATCAAGAAAGGCGGCCAGATTTTCCAGTTTTACATTACCTGCACCCGAGTCATTTTTGGGCCATTCGCCCCAGAAGTAATCCAATTCCGCCTGAATCTTGACAGGGCCGATCCGGGCGATGGCATACGGCTGGAGAGTGTAAAACAAAACAGTGAAGTTGCCGGGCGCCGGGCGATTTGTGGCGTCGCGTCCCATACCCCCCAGAAGGCCTGCTTCGCCACTCTTCCCTGTATATTTGACGGCCGCTACATATTTATCAGAATCGGTGTCGGCTGTGGTTGCCGGATTTATCGCCGTAAAACTTTTATCGGTCATTTTGACGATTTGCAGGGTATAGTACCAAGACCCGTTGATGTTACTCCAGGCAACTTTGCCGCGGGGCATGGCTGTATCCATAAATACAGTTCCCCAGGCTCCATCGTTCATATAACCTGCCCGGAAGGTTCCGAGGGGGGATGCATAGTTTATATATGCCCAATCGAAGGCAATATTTTCGTTTTCCGCGTATGTGCCTGCTGATTGTGAAGCCGGCGTTGTTCTAGGAGTTGATCTTTGCGCGCCCCATGTTCTTTCCAGGGCATCAAAGCGGGTGATGAGCGAAATACCGGTAGCCGCGATAAAATCCGTCTGGACACGCAGCCGCTGATAATAAAAGGCGGTGTTAGGCCCGTCGTTTCCGCTATCCTTTTTAAAGTTTGTTTTATCCAGATACATGCCGGCTGCATAAAACGAGCCGCTGAATTTGACGTCGACAGCAAAAGCCGCAGCGCTCCAGGTCAAAACCAGTACCAGTGACAGCAGGGAAAACGGGAATCTCGTCATTATCAATCTCCTGGGGAAAAATGCTGTTATTATTTACCACAGATCAGAGGGATAAGTCAAAAAAATCCCCGGGAGGAATTATGCCCGTCCTCCCGGGGATTTAAGATTAAACTTTAAACGGCTGCTCTCTTAGAAGGCAAGAGTCAGCTTGTTGATAACCA
>JANYAY010000164.1 GCA_025361065.1 Deltaproteobacteria bacterium | reverse complement strand
CAGTGCCCAAAGAAAAAAGATGGAAGCAATCATTATTTTTTTCATAATAATCATCGTCTTTACTTAAAGGATTAGATACCAGCTTTGTGTTTGGTCAAATGAATTTTCTCGTGAAGATTTTAATCCCGCTGCCGCGGGACGAGCGTTAATTCTCGTGAGCTCGCTCGCGACGTGGTTGATTTCACTTCTTATGACACTTGGCACATTCCCGGGCGGAAAATGCTTTGCTTCCATTATGGCATGCCCCGCAGGTTTTGCCATTATACATTTCCTTCATAGTGATTTTGATCCCGCCTTTCTTGAGGACAAAAGGATCAGGATGACATTGATTACAGGAAAATAACGCATGACTTGCGTGATGGAAATAGACATTTTGCATGGATGTTTTATATTGGAGCGTGTCCGGGTAATAAGCCTGCGTCTTAGCGGCAGGTTTATCCTTGTGGCAACGGTTACAGGTGTAAAATGCTGATCCACCTTTGGGGGCATGACAGGTAAAGCACGATTTCCCGTTGACATGATCAGTGAAATCAATTCTGGCTTCAGTTCTCCGATAATCAAACGTTTGCGGATGGCAGGTTTTGCAGCCTGATTTAAGCTGATGGCTTTCATGTTTAAAAGACACCGCTTTGGCGCCCTTTCCATACTTTATCGTTTCTGCAGGGGCTGCAGGGGACTTCTTGTGACAGCGGCTGCAATCCGTCCAGGCAAACGTGTCTTTGCCCTTCTTGTCATGGCAGGTAAAACAGAATTTTTCGCCGCTGTGATCCGTCATTTTGATTTTATTTATTCCTTCTTTGGGTTTAAACAGAGAGGAATGACAGCTTCGACAGTTTGCTTGCTTCATGTGCGTTCCATGGTTAAAGGCGACGCCTTTATCGCCTTTGCCCAAAACCACAGCATTTTTATAAGCCGGACTATCTTTTCGCGGCGTCAGACTGTTGGAACCTAGATGGCAGCGTGCGCATTGTGTATCGGAAGCAAAGGCGCTTTTCCCGTTATGACAGGCGCCGCAGTATTTACCCTTGTAAAGGGAGTCCATGGTAAAGTCTTTGCTTTTCTGAACATGAAGGGCGTCCATTGCAAACAGACCGCTGTGACAAGTATTGCAGGATGTGCCCTTTTGAGAATGATCCTGATGCCGGAAAATGACTGACTCTATCGGCTTGGTATAAAGGATGCCGCTTGCGGGCTCGTCGCCTGCGCTCATTCCGAGGGACGGCGTAAAACCAATCACTATCAAAATAAACGCGATGATATGTTTTTTAAGCATGGCGCTGTCCCGGCTATCCTTTCATATAAAATATGTTGGGCTTGGCGTCTGTTTCTTTCTTGAGTACCCAGACGGGCTTCTGCAACTGGTGAATCAATTTATACACGCGATCCTGTGGATTGGACAGGTCGCCGAAAACGCGGACATCCGCCGGGCAGATTACCGAACAGGCTACGTTCTTTTCGCCGTGTGAGAGCCGCGATTCAAAGCAAAAATCGCACTTGTCGATGGCGTGCTTTTCCTCGTTGAAATAGCGGGCATTGTATGGGCAGGCCACCATGCATATTTTACAGCCGATGCACTTTTTGCTATCCATCATGACAATGCCATTTGCTTTATTCTTGTACGTCGCCACCACGGGACAAGCCCGAACGCAGGGTGGATTGTTACACTGGTGGCAAAGTACAGGGATGAATTCCCTTTTTTGCCCGATTGCCTGCGGAACTTCCCGCTCCAGAACTTTTGTACGCCAGCCGTAATCCGGCACGGCGTTGGCGCTGACACAGCCCTTAACGCAACGGCGACAGCCGATGCACCGATCCACGCGGATGACCATGCTGTAATGCGGTTTATAGGGGTACTTGTCCATGAAGCCCGATGGAAATAATTTTTCCGCGGCCGACACGGCAGATACAATGGATCCGCCGGCAAACACACCGGTCACCACCAGACCAATTTTCAGAAAATCCCTTCGATCCATTTCGGAGATCTTTTCTGATTTGGTAAATATTTTCTCTGTATCAAACGGCTTGAAAATCATGGTTCACTCTCAGCCTTTCCGTTTTCGACTGCTTTACCGCCACGGATGTCGACAAAACCGTTAAATACTTTTTCACCCAGCAAAAACGCCATGCCGCAAAACCCGATACCCCCAAAGGCAACCAGAATCTCTTTCCATGTGGGGGCGTAGGTATGTAATTGAGAAAACTCTTTGACTCCCAGCTCCCAATACAGAGGCACAATTTGTGCCAGAACAACCAGATCCAGGCGCATGAAAAAAATACTGAAGATCATAAGAACCGCGGCGGCAAGCATCAAACCGTGCTTTCTGCCTCCGGCAAGCAAAAGCAGGAAAAAAGGAATCACCATGCCACAGGCAACCTCCAGCACCCAGAAACTGAAAGCATGAGAACCGCTGATCATTTCGTGGAGTGTTATGCCGCGGGTTTCACCGCCGGTGGTCATTGTAATCATCTTCCAGATGGTCAAAAACACAACAGCGGCAATCATCAGCATGGCCAGCTTGCTGACCAGCGAAAGCGCCTTTGCTTCGGCTTCATCCATTTTGATGCTTCTGATCTTTTGCGCCATAATACTGAAAAGAATGATAAAAGCACTTCCCGTCATCATGGCCGACAGGATGAAATAAACGGGCAGAAAAGGACCATACCAGACATCGCGGCCGTGCAGCATGGCAAAGATGCCCCCCAGATTGCTGTGCGCGGCTACACCGAAGAGGACGCTCAGTAATCCGAAAAAGGCGGCAGTGCGATGGGATTCGCTCAAAAGCAAAACAAATTCTATCGCCATGAAAATCATGTACAGCATATACAGGGTGCCCATCCACCATATATTGGAGGAGAAATTAGGCGAGGCAAACAGGTAAATGATCATCCGGAAGGGATTTTCTATCTCCAGTGCGATCACCAGAAATCCTGATACTATTGTAATTAAAGCCAGCAGCACGGAACGTTTGGCAATCGGCAGAAAGTCGCGGTTGCCAAACACATGTCCGATGGATGAAACGAGACAGAGCCCGGTGGAAGCCACGACAAAGAAAATATATGTGGCGATAAGGAGCGCCAGAGGAATTTCCCGATAAGTGCCATAGGAATGACGGCTGCCCGCGATAAAGAGCGAGTATACCCCGGATATCACACCCGCTATAAACAGTATGCTAAATAAAGACAAGAAGGT
The DNA here is from genome assembly GCA_025361065.1 of Deltaproteobacteria bacterium. Lineage (GTDB taxonomy): Bacteria > Desulfobacterota > Syntrophia > Syntrophales > Smithellaceae > MVRV01. The sequence goes on along the minus strand of JANYAY010000164.1, from coordinate 8,925 downwards.
CAGATAGACCGGCCCGCCGGAAAATACACGGTTTAGCGCATCTTTGATGCTGGTAATGACGGGCGAATTGTCTGTGTTTTTCATGTTGCTTACCTTATCTGGCTAAAGCCGTCTGTATCAAGGCACGATATATTCAAATTTATGGCACTGGGCACAGTAGTTTTCCGACTTTGCATGCTGATGATGGCAGAGATTGCAGTCGGCGTCCGTCCCGTAATGCGGTGACTGATGAGGATTATGCGGTTTTATCTTTGCTGTTTTTTCCGCCAGCTTGGCCGTTTCGCCGTGGCAGGAGACGCACTTGCTCATTTCGACCTGTTCGGGTTTCTTTGCTTTACCGTGACATTGTTCGCACGCAACGCCTTTAAGGGCGTGCAGGTGGCTTCCCGGAATTTTAGCTTTCAGCGTTCCGGCATTGCCTTCTCCCGGAATATGGCAAACAAGACAACCTTCGTAGGGCATCTCCTTTGTTGCCACATGATTAGCCGAAAGTACTTTTTTGTCTTTATGGCAACCGGCGCAATTCCATGCTTTTACTTCAGCCGTTTTCACCTTGGTCACTGCCGCTTTTTTTTCTTTGGGCGCGGCGTAAAGACTACCTGTGAAAACCGCAACTAAAAATAAAACCAGTGAAAAGGCAATGAGCGCCTTGCTTGTATTCTTGTTTTTCATATTTTATCATCCAATCAATGCAGTTGCCTCTTAGTGCAGTACATGAATTGTTTTGTGCTGCTTTAAGGATGGCAAAAATCAAAAATCAATGGACAACGGCAATTAACTGCTGCATTAAAACAATAGAGAATTCATTTTGCCTGGATTAATGCAGGTCGTCTTAAACCTTTTTGACCTGTTTTGTTTACTTATATACTTTTGCAGAAATACTTGTCAAGAATATATGCAAACAATCCTGTTTTTGAATTCCATTTCTTTTTTGCCATCATCTACAGTTATTCTATAATCTTTATGAACAGAAAAAATCATAGTCCATTAAGTTTTGATTACAACAAATGTGCCATAAATAAAAATTAACTAAATAAGCTAGTTAGCAAGAAAAGAAGCGATGGTTTACATATGTGTAAGAAAAATGTTAGATATTTGTTAATTAATTCTGTAAAATGACAAATATGATAAATCAAGTTGATATGGCAAATGAATTTTTTCGTGAAGTAAGCATTCGTATCTGCGGCAGTCTGGAAATTCATAAAGCGCTTTGGATGTGTTTCCAGTACGTTCGTAAGGTCATGCCCCTGGATGAACTGCTCATGACCTGCTATGATCAGAGACTGGGCACGATGGAGATCGTTGCCGTCGCCGATGAACACGCCGGAAAAACAAGTTCCGACTACGCACCCCTGTCCCCTCCGTCGCGAAAGGAACTGGAAGACCACCTATTGTATCCCCGGGTGAGGAAAGTGAATTCACTGGATGACCCCATCTGTAAACATGTCGGGATACAAAGAGGCTGGGAGGAGTCTTCGGTTTTGGTTAACCGGCTCCTTCTTGAGGACAAATACATCGGGGCTTTCGGTGCCCGAGCCATCGGCAAAGACAGATACACCGAGGAGCATCTGCGGCTGTGGACGTTGATCAATGAACCTGCCGCCATTGCTTTGGCGAATTTTCTTCAGTACAGAGAAATATCAAAATTGAAAGACATTCTCGCGGATGAAAAATCATATTTAGAGTCTGAATTACGCAAAAGTTTCGGCGATAAAGTGGTCGGGAGTGATTTTGGCCTGAAGCAGACAATGCAAAAGGTCCGCATGGTGGCCCCCCTGCCAAGTCCGGTCCTCATCAGCGGAGAAACGGGGACGGGGAAGGAGATTATTGCCAACGCCATCCATGACCTTTCTAAGCGAAGCGACGGACCACTGATAAAAGTAAATTGCGGAGCTATTCCGGAAACGCTTATTGACAGCGTACTTTTCGGCCACGAGAAAGGGGCATTCACCGGAGCTTCCGATCAAAAGCGGGGTCTCTTCGAGCGCGCCGATGGGGGCACAATATTTCTCGATGAAGTATCCGAACTCCCTCCCGCGGTTCAGGTCAGACTGCTTCGCGTATTGCAGGAAAAGGAGTTCGAACGCGTGGGAGGGTCATCCCCGATAAAGATAGATGTGCGGATTGTTTCCGCCACCAATCGCGATCTTCAATACCTCGTAGAACAAAAAAAGTTCCGCGAGGATCTCTACTTCCGCCTGATTGTCTTTCCCATTTTGCTGCCCCCGCTACGGGAGCGCAAGAGCGATATCCCGGCCCTTATCAATCACTTTATTCAGAAGAAGTGCCGGGAAATGGGTTTGCGCACTCTTCCGTGCCTGGGGGTGGGCATGATCGATCAGCTAATGGCTTACGAATGGCCGGGCAATGTCAGAGAACTGGAAAATGCCGTGGAAAGGGCTATCATTATATCCAACGGCAAGGAATTGATTTTCAGCGAGATGGCCCGCCTGAAGCAACCGGTCCTAAGCGAGGCGGGCATTGATGATGTCCTCGATCTGGCAGAAATGGAAGCCAGACATATTCGACGTGTTCTCGCCAAAACAAAAGGAAGGATAAACGGTCCGGAAGGCGCGGCGGAATTGCTACGGATGAACACGGGAACCCTCAGGCACCGGATGAAAAAACTGGGAATACCTTTCGGGCGTAATACCGTACGATTCCCGGAGATATGTTAATATTCTTTATCAATCGATTGAGCGTCTTTAAGGTGATGTCCACCAGTTATTTTATCGGCTGTGTGTCCAAAACCTCGGGAGTTATCTATCAACGAAACAGGGCGTCCTGATCGGTGTCAGAACGCCCTGTCGAACTATTTTTCAACAATCGGGAATTACGGCTCGGATGGCGCTACCGGATCAGCTAACCACTCCATCGAAGACCCATCATAAACTTTGACATCTTTATATCCCAGCATTTCGGTCATGATAAATGCCCAGGCGGTGCAAGTTTTACCGGTATCGCAATAAAGAAGGAGCTCCTTATTCAGATCATTACCTGCGGCTTTTCCAGCAAGTGCGGCAAGTGCGGCCTTATCTTTGTATAAACCTTCCGGAGTGTATAATTGGCCTACGGGAAGATTAACAGCTCCCTTGATTCGTCCTAATTTGGGTACGAAAGCAAGCTTTTCCTTACCTTCGTAAAAAGCCGGGGCACGGGTATCTACTATGACGGCCTTACCTATTTTGTTGAGCACAAAAGCCTTATCTACGAACAGATTCTTGTTTACCTCAGCCGTGAATGGTTTTGCTTTAGCCTTGACCATATCCTGGGATAGAGCTTTCTTTTCTTTTACCCACTGATTCTGCCCGCCATTGAGAATAGCTACATTTTGCACACCTAAATACTTCAATGTCCAGGCAACGCGGGTCATGTCGAATTGATCAGGAACTTTGTCCGTTTTCCCGACAATTACAACCAGAGAATCTTTGCCGATACCGGCACTGCCGATAACGTCGGCCAGGTCATCAATCGGCGGTAATTCGTTGAGCAAGTCACCTTTTTTAATTGCCCATGATCCATAAAATACATTAACCGCACCCGGAATATGGCCGGCCTTGTAGTCTTCAACTTTCCGCACATCTACGATGACTACTTTTGTGTTTTCCAGATTATTTTGGAGCCAGTCTGTGGAGACAAGGGGATCAATGCCTCTGGCCATAGCCGTCAGCGGCAGAAGTAACGCAATAATAACCATTATGACTTTTAACCATCGCACATTTCTCATAAAATCCTCCTAAAGTTACTTGTTAATTGGTTTAAGGTCATAAATCAGACCTTCATTGGCCTTGGACCCTCCTTCTTTGATAACCATTTCTTTATTCAGAAATCCCGCTTTGGCCACATGACAGGAATCACAGGACCGTGTCCGTGCCGTTCTTTTTTTAATGTTGTGCACGGCCGAATCCCAATAATTGGGTAGCGCGTCAAAGTTCTCCATTTTTATTCCGGCTTTATGAAAGGTGCTCTTTTTCGTCGGGATGAGCCGGAGCGTTGTCAATGTCTTTTTATCCCGCGGGTTCAAGCCTAAAATAAAACCCGGTTTTGATCTCGATCCTGTAGCAGCATGACAACTGTAACATTGACGATATTCACCGGCAGAATGGCAGCCATAGCAGGTCACCTTGTCCGCATGCATCTGATGCGATATTTTAGCCGCCGGATTCTTCTCGCTGCCCGGCTTGTGGCAGTTGCGACAGGACGGTCTGTCTTTAACCTGATTTTTGGATGCATAGGCCTTACCGTCGCCGTGAAATTCGATCTTCTTGTGGCAGTCCAGGCACAACATGCCTTTCTGATAATGAACATCAGGCTCGCCGCCGTATTCTCCCGTATATTCCGGATAAACCCGGCCTCCATGGCAAGAGGAACAGGTTTTACTTTCATCCTTCTTCACGAACTTGTGCTTGGCCAGTAACCCTGTGCTGATGCCGGCAACCGCCGGAGACTTTACATGACAGTCGCCACAGGAGGCATGGCAACTGCGGCAGGACTTTTCAAAGACTTTTTCGTCGAAGTTCTTTAAATCTTCTTTGGAAAATCGCGGCATTACGCCATTTCTCTGTCCGGCGCTGGTGTAATGTAGAGACTTTGTATATTTCTCGGTAACCGGTTTATGGCACATTGAGCACGTGGCCATGTTGTCCGAAGGTCTTTTGACCAAATCTTTATGAGCCTGTTCCTTGTTTAAAACCCCATCATTTCCCTTATGGCACTGGGGACACGTGAGGATAAAGTGTTGATCTTTTTTCAGCAGGTCACGATCTACAACGTATCCTTTATACATCTCTTCCGCCCGAACCGGTGGAGGTGCGCCTGCTCACCCTTCACCCTCGCCTGCAGGTATAGGCGGCGGTTTATAAAGCGATTTCATCAGAGATTCATTAGTGTGACAGGTGACGCAGCTGTTTAGGGGAGCGCCAAAGCTTACGGGACTATAAAGAAAGAAAAAAAGAGTTATCATCAGCAGGGAAAGGAACTTTTGTTGGTTTTTCACAAAACCTCCCAAAGGTGAATGTCTGTTTAATCCCGCTCACGCGGGACGAGTGTTAATTCTCGTGAGCTCGCTCGCGATATAATGACGTTCATTTCATGCCTCGACAGCTTGCTGTGAGGTGGTTGATTGTGATAAATCGGCAATTCTGTGTCCAGCCGATTCAGTTCCATCGACCAGACGAAGCTATTGAGTCACCCCGCCACGATAATTCAGGAGAGATCAATGTAGCGCAAAAACACTGTTTGAAAATCTTTCAGCGCTGCTTCCCGATTTTCCGCACATTCATCAAGACATTTATTCAAGTTGTTAGACAAGATAGCCGCGCCCGTTTTTTTCATGGCAGCCGTTACAGCGGATACCTGAGTGATCACCTCCACACAGGGCGCCCCGCTTTCCACAAGTCGTTGCAGTCCGCGAATCTGTCCTTCAATACGCTTCAAACGATTAATAATCTTTTTTCTGTTTTTGTCCATATATACCCTGTGGGGTATACTAGGCATAATGAGGAGGCCTGTCAAGATAATTTTTTAACGGTACCCACGGGCAGAAGCATTGATAATAATATTGGGGAAAACATCATTGCGAGCTAAACCTGCCGGCGGAAAGATTTGCACTTTCAGCGAATTCGGGATTTATCCGGATTCAATATAGCGTATCACATGCCCAAACTACTCGAAGCGTTTTTGCGCTTCGAGTAGTACGATAATTGCTATTGGCAGTGGAATAAAATAATCAACCACTCTTATTTGCATTACATAAGTCTTGTCGGCACTAAGGCGTTTTAAAATCGAATTTATGGCACTGTGCGCAATAGTTTTCCGATTTGGCGTGCTGATGGTGACAAAGATTGCAGTCCAGCTCAGACCCGTAATGGGGTGACGTATGCGGATTGGTCGGCTTGACATCTTTTGTTTTTTCCACAAGCTTTGCCGTACTGCCGTGACAGGCCACGCATTGTTCCATGGTCAGAGCTTCCGGTTTTTTGGTCTTCCCATGACATTTAACACAATTTACCTCCGCCAGTTGATGACGATGGCTGCCCGGCAATTTACCGATCAGGCTGAGATTATCTTTTGTGTGGCAGGTCTTGCATGCTTCCCAATTCATCGCTTTGGTATCGGCATGCTTGTCCGGCAGCATCTTTGCTTTAACATGACAAGCGGCGCAATCTCCGCCCTTTGCTTTGGACTGCTCAAGCTTCGGTGCAGCCCAGAGAGTTTGGCTGAGTATAAAGACCATAGTGATGCTGAATAAAACAGCAAGTGTTTTCGTCATTTTTTGATACGGATGCTTCTTCATAATTCCTCCAAAGTTGTTTCTATTGAAAATGCCGGATAACCGGGAAACCGTGCAACGACTCTCCCGGTTATCCGAATAAATTGTTAACCCCAGGCCTTTTCGTCCGCCGCATTTTTGCCGGCGACTCTCCCAAAAACGAGGCAATCGGCCATCGCTACGCCACCCAGCCGCACGGCACCATGCACGCCGCCGGTTACTTCGCCCGCTGCATAAAGGCCTTTAACCGGTTTGAAATCAAAACCGATGACCTGGGCGTTTTTGTCGATAACCAGTCCGCCCATGGTATGATGCACTTTCGGCCAGAGTCTGGCAACATAAAAAGGTGCCACAACGGTTGGTTTGGTGTCGGGAAAGATCATACAACCAAAATCGTCGTCCTTCTTCTTTTCCACAAAGGAGTTCCACCGGGCAACTTCCTTCAGGAACACGTCAACGGGTATATTGTAGTTTTTGGCTACATCCTCCAAAGTGTCAAACTTTTTAATGGCCCCGATTTCCATACCTTTTTGCAGCTTTTCGGGGACAACCTGTTTGGGTACAGCGTAGGAATCGCCCATGATGAGAACCGGCTCGCCAACGGCGATGATGGCATCGGCGCGTTCCTTGCGGTTGCCCGTTTCCTTGAAAAATCTCTTGCCCGTTTTGGGATTGATCATAAGGCCGTAGCCGACCAGAGGTTCACAGAAGAGGGGAACATAACCGAAACCTTTTTCATCCGGGCTGGTCCAGGGACCAAGCTGAATCCAGTCCATCTGCACATCCATCGCGCCGGCAATACATGCAGCCATTAGTGCCTCGCCGGTTGCACCGGGCTGATTGGTGGACCCGAACTTATCCGTGAGGCGGGGATCCTGGATCTGGCGCAGCCTAAGATCTTGGGAAAAACCGCCCGAACTCAGCACAACGGCTTTCTTAGCCTTGATAAAGGCAGTCTTGCCCGTGCTTTCATCGGGGAATTTATAATCTTTGCGGACTTCCAGACCGACGATTCGACCTTCCTTATTGGAGATGAATTTTACGAGCTTGGTGCGGAGCTGAATTTTAACCCCAAGGTCTTTGGTTTTTGCATACATCTTGTTGACCAGTTCGGACCCCGAAGCGGTGATCGTCCCGTGGGTTCTTTTGACAGAGTGCCCGCCATGGAAGTTAAGCTTCGTGTATCTGGCGCCGATATAGGATTCGCTCCATTCAAATGCATCTTTGGCGCCATAAGCAACCATTTTTGCATTTTCCGGATGATTAAGATAGAGCCCCGCTCTCAGCATATCTTTCAGCATCACCTCGGCAGAGTCTTTCACCCCGTTTGCCTCCTGCATCTTGGTTCCGGGAGCGGAAAAATCCCCACCATTGATAATCGAGTTGCCGCCGTGAACCGGCATTTTATCGAGCACCACAACGTTGGCTCCCGCATTTTTCGCTTCGATGGCGGCCGCCAGTCCAGCGAAGCCGCTGCCGATCACCACAACATCATATGTTTCATCCCATTTTTTCGGCAATGCATCACCGGCGGCTTGTGCATTCTTGGCGGGTATGGCCAGACCGCCTACGGCCATTGCCGCTGCCGCCGCGGCGCCGGTTGTTTTTAAGAAATTGCGCCTGCTGAGTGTTTTTTCCTTAATGTCATCTTTTTTCATATTAATCCTCCGGCATGTTTGGATTGTTAAACGATTCCCCTTAAAGACATAAGAAAGTTAAGGCTTGACGACAATTTTTTTATGAACATAGAAAATACGCAGCTTCTGAGAATGGTAGGCGATCAAGAGAATAATCGCTTTATTTGCTCTGCAATATACACCTGCACAATAATCCGTGTCAACGGCAATTTTCCTGCCAGAAAAAACATTTATAATGCTGCCAAAAAAATCAGATAGAGATTTTGTGACTAAGCATCTTAATTCGTTATTTCTATCATGTGTTTGTGTCTTTTTCCCGTGATAGGTGTATTTTAAGAATAACTGCTGCATAACCATTATGCTTTGGAGTTTTCTTGCTAATACTGGTACTCATCATCGTTTTTACTTTAAGGAAGTATGCTATTAACATCAGAGTAGTTCATAAGAATCTATGCGGAGATTAACCATTTCCGTGCTTTAAAGAAAAACTAGAGAAACCCCTCCTGTTAAATAGGGTTATCCCCCATTGATTGTTTTGTCAGCCTTTACTAAAGTAAATCACGATTAAACAAATAGTTAAAGGAATATTACAATGAATCTCAAAAATCTGAAACTATTCGATTGGTGGCCCCGATTTTCGACTTCAATTCAGGAAAACTTTACCTGCTCGGCGCTTCAAAATCATAAAATATCCTTACCTGCCGAATATGCTGCACAAAACAATGTACTGATTAAACTGTTTCGCAAAGAAGCAGCTGTGGTGAAATTTGATATTTCGGAACTGTTAAAATTACACGCTGCTTATGATCATATGAAAAAGTCATTTAACAACCTAACCAAACAAACCAAACATTTAGGAGGCACAGTATGACAGAGGACAAAAAACTTTCCAAAGCACTAAGTCGAAGAAATTTTTTAAAGACAGCCGGGGGGGCCGCTGCAGTGGCAGGTCTGGCGACCAGCGGGATGGCTTTAACACCCTGGACGGCGGAAGCGGCATGCACGACCATGCCGAAG
>JANYAY010000159.1 GCA_025361065.1 Deltaproteobacteria bacterium | reverse complement strand
TTTATTCTTTATATATATAAATAGGATTAGTAATAAGACCTGTGTATATGTTTATTAATCCTATTTTTGTAATTATTTTATAAATATATCTCAACTTCAGCTGTGGATAGACAATATAAAAAACTATTAACCATTGTTGATTAAATTATTTTCAATTTCTTGTACTAAATTTTTTAATTTAGAATCCGTTTCTATACCTTTTAATATTTTATTATTGGCATAAATTACTGTCGAGTGATCGCGGCCGCCAATTTTCTCGCCTATATCCGGGAAGGAATGATCGGTTAATTTTCTGGATAGATACATAGCGATTTGCCTGGCGAAAACCATATTTTTGTTTTTATTGTGAGCTTTAATATCCGATATTTTTACATTTAATTTTCCGCCGACTATTTTTACTATTTCATCAATACTTATTTCTTGTTTTTCATTATGTTTTAATAATTTACGTAAAACTTCCTTTACCAGGTCGAGATCAATTTCTCTGCCGGTAAGAGAGGAATACGCACAAATTCTTACTAAAAAACCTTCCAATTCGCGAATGTTTGATTCTACTTGTGATGCGATATAATGGGCAACATTATTGGGTAAAGAGATTTTATTTTCCTGCATTTTCTTTTCGATAATGGCAATTTTTGTTTCAATTTCCGGTGGTTGAATATCGGCAATTAATCCCCATTCAAAACGGGAACGCAATCTTCCCTCTAAGTTTGGAATATCTTTAGGAAATTTATCACTACTAACCACAATTTGTTTCCCGGAATCATGTAAGGTATTAAAAGTATGGAAAAATTCTTCCTGGGTTCGTTCTTTTCCCGCCAGAAAATGAATATCATCAATCAATAAGCAGCCAATGTTACGATATTTTTCTCTAAATTTAGGCATTCGGTCATAACGGATGGAATTAATCATTTCATTCATGAATTCTTCAGCCGATACATACATTACCTGTAAATTGTGATGGGCAGATGCCGTTAAAAGCCCGATGGCATTAAGCAGATGAGTTTTACCCAAACCGGAACCGCCATAAAGAAACAGTGGATTATAGTTTTTTGCCGGCTGTTTAGCTACGGCAATGGATGCAGCATGAGCAAATTGGTTGCAAGGACCAACGACAAACCTCTCGAAGGTGTAGTTGCCGTTCAAAGGGGATGAATTTTTGTTTCTTATTTCTACAGATGGTGAATGTTTAGATGTTTTGTGTTCTTCCTGCGGAATATCAGATTTTTTTTCTTTATCTTTGGAAAGAACAAATTCAACGTCAACTTCAATGCCGACAATTTTTTCCAGTGAATTTTTGATAGCAGGGAAATAATTATCTAAAAGCCAGTCTTTAAAAAATTTATTAGGAACGGCAAGTCGCACACACTTGTCTTCCATTGCGACAATTTTAATCGGCTTTATCCACGTATCATAATTTTGCTTACTTAATTTATCCTGAATAATTTTAGTAGCTTTATCCCAAACTGTTTCCACAAATCAACCTTTTATAAACAATGTTATCAACAATTGTTGATAAATATTTAAACTCACCTTAACGCAAATCATCCAGAATCAAGCTTGACAGACGGTTTAATTCATCCATCGATGTAAAACGAACTTCGATTACGCCTTTTTTAGAGCCGCCCTTAATTTGCACTTTAGCCATAAATTTAGCAGCTAATGCTCTTTCCAGATCCGCTAAGAAACGATCTTTGGCAGCAGGTTTTTTTTCCAACGGTTGTGTTTTGAAGTTTTGTAATAATCGCTCGGTCTCCCGGACGTTTAATCCTTTTTTTAAAATTAAATCCAGTACTTTATTTTGTTCATCTACGGAAGCAAAAGCCAGTAAACAACGCGCATGGCCGGAGGTAATCTTTTTTTCCACCAAAGCCGTTTTTGCTTTAGCCGGTAATTTTAAAAGCCTGACGGTATTGGCGATGGTCGAGCGATCCTTGCCCACACGCACAGCAATTTCTTCCTGAGAAAGTTGAAAAGTTTCAATCAATGTTAAATAAGCATTCGCTTCTTCCAGTGGGTTTAATTCTTCCCGCTGTATATTTTCAATGAGTGATATTTCCGCTGCTTCCATGTCCGAAGCTACACGAATAACGATAGGTACATCTTTTAAACCTGCTGCCTGGGCAGCCCGCCAGCGGCGCTCACCGGCGATAATTTCATATCCTTTATCCTGCTTGCGGACAACTATCGGTTGGATGATACCGCTTTTTTTGATGGAAGCAATGAGCTGTTTTTGATCCTGAGCGCTAAAATTTTTCCGCGGCTGATACCGATTAGGGTGCAGCTCTTCAATGCCGCAGACGGTTAAAGGAGTCTTCTTGCCTATATCATTAAGTAAATCCGGAAACATGGCACCAAGCCCCTTACCAAGTGCATTTTTCTGTGCCATTTACAACCCCCCTTGAATTATTTCCTGCGCCAGCCCCATATAGGCCATTGCACCGCGCGATTTGATGTCGTAAAGAATTATGGGCAAGCCGTGGCTGGGACTTTCTGAAAGCCGGACGTTGCGAGGGATCACCGTTTTAAAAACCTTGTCACCAAAATGCTTTCGAACATCTTCGCTGACCCGGTGGGCCAATGAATTGCGCGCATCAAACATGGTCAGCAATATGCCGCCCAGGGACAGCTGGGGATTTAATCGGGCTTTCACCAACTTTACAGTATTGAGCAAATATCCTAATCCTTCCATGGCAAAATACTCACACTGTAAGGGAACAATTACATATTCGGCAGCAACAAGGGCATTGATAGTCATCACCCCCAGCGACGGTGGACAGTCGATTACAATAAATTCATAATCTCTGTCCATTGATTTCAGTAAATGCATTAATCGCTTTTCTTTTTCCTCAACATTGGCAAATTCAACTTCAATGCCGATCAAATCCTGATTGGAAGGGATTAGGTCAAGATGTGGTATCGCCGTAGAAAGAATGACTTTTTCCAGGGGCGCTTTGCCGATCATGGCGTGATATAAATTGGCATTTTTGATGGCGTTACTATCCACGCCCATCCCGCTGGTTGTGTTGCCCTGGGAGTCGCCGTCGATGAGTAAAGTTTTTTTTTCCGCCGCCGCCAAAGATGCGGACAAATTAATCGCCGTAGTCGTTTTACCGACCCCGCCTTTTTGATTTGCTATACATATAATATTATTCATTATTTTATTGAACGTCTTCTGGAAAAGTCTTTTGGAAAAACTGCCGTTACCACTAACATAAAAAAGATATTTTTAGAAGGCTTTTCTGCCTTATTTTGTCTTTTCTCCAACAATAATTTTCCGGGTAATGAGCGAGGTTTCCTGAATTATATCATATTGAAATAATTTGCTAAATCCATGATGTTGGGCAACTGCCGTTCCTGCGGAAAATTCGGCGGCAATGTCCTTGCCTTTTAACGCTATTAACTTGCCGCCAGGTCTTAAAAAAAATGATCCCCAAGGCAACATTTCCGGCAGTTTAAAAGCCGCCCTTGAAATAAGGACGTCAAAAAAATCTTTCCACTGGAAAATCGGCAGCAGGTTTTCTACGCGCTCATGCAAAACGACGGTGTCCGGAAGGTTAAGTACGCGAATAATATGTTTTAAAAAGGAAACTTTTTTTCGATTTGTTTCTAAAAGATAGAGCTGCAAAGCCGGAGAAGCGATTTTCAGCGGAATGCCGGGAAAGCCCGCGCCACAACCGATATCAATTAAGCGGATATTCCCAGACCCGATAAATTTTAGAGCAGTCAATGAATCCAGAAAATGCCGGCTGATAATATCCTGAGCTGATTTTTCGGAGATTAAATTTATTTTGGCGTTCCACCGCAATAATTCCTGCTGATAGACGTCGAATTGTTCCAGTTGGCGGGCACTCAAAACAATACCGAGTATTTTCGCAGATTGTTCCAGATTCCTCATTTCATCTTCCCCGATCTATACAATTTTGTGGTCAATCTTTCATTGACAGGCAAGGCCATTCTTTTTATACTTCCCCCGCCTCATATCCTATCAAATCCGACCAAAGCATTAAAGGATGTTTTTATGAAATTTAAGAATCTGCTCACAAATACTGTTGTCTTAGGCGTGATTTTACTTTTTGCCGGAACCGGTTTTGGCGAGGGAGACGGAAAAGTCAGCATAGACCAGTGGATAAAAATTATCGAAGCAAAAGGTGACAAGAAGGCACCCTCCCCGGAAAACAAACCGGAAACAAAAAAGAATCAAGATAGCGTCAACCATCCTCCAGTTAATGAGACTGCGGGTAAATCGCCAAACAAGGTTAAATATGACGACGGCAATTTTCCGGGCGATATAGATTGGACGCGTAAGCCTTCGCTTACGCGGATGATTCCTCAGAATACGGTGGATACTCCCATGCGGATAACATTGAAGATGCTTTCCGCAGCAGACCAGACCAAAGAACTAAACAAGTGTATCCGGAATGTCGTTTTGCTGGTACATGGTCACAATGAAACAGAAGGAAAGGGCTCGGATCTTGTTCGGGCTGATGTCAACACCGTGGGGACACCCTGGTTTATTGATTATAAACGTGACGTCTGGACAAACTTCTATGATCAATACAACAATGATTATAATTTCAGCCTCAACGATAAGTGTACGGTGTTTTATGAGTTTATCTATCCCACATACCGGCCGATATTTACCGGCAATGGAAATTTGGGCTGCGATTTGGCCCAGTTGTTGGCAAAAGAGCTGCAGCCATTAATCGACAAAAAAACAGATTTCAACCTTTTCATTGTGGCTCATTCCATGGGTGGGCTGGTTGCACGTGCCGCCATCCAGAACTTTTCCCCGGAACTCCATACCGCGTTTCAGAAGCTGGTAACGTGGGGAACTCCTCACCATGGCGCCGCCCTGGGATCACTCAGGTATGCGTTTGCGGGACCATATAAAAGAATACCCATTAGTCCCGTCTCTACGCTAGTGAACTTAAGCCCGACCAAGTATATGGCAGTAATTCAGCAACTAGATACGCCCGGCGCTCGAGACCTGCGCTGGGATAATTTCAGTCCGCTGGCCCTGGATGAATCTTTTGAGATACCACCGGAAGCGAATTTGGATGCTAAAGTTTACAACGTTGGAGATGGTTCCTGGCTGTATAATAAAAATCTGCAAATTCTCAATAGCAGTGACATATATCGGGGGCCGTCCGCGCCTAAAAACCGTCTTTACAAGAAAAAATATGCTTTTCTCTACGGTATAACATCCAAACACGCATTAAGAGCGGCCTTGATGCCTTTGTGTACGGAAAGTATTTGCCTGGGTGCAAGTTTTACGAACTCAATAATTCCGAACGCCAGTATTGAATATTTTCCGGGTGCCACCCGGGGTAGCAGCGACGGTGCCGTACCGGTCGCCAGCATGACAGCGGAAGGCGTGGAGGGGGATGTTGTACCGGTCGGTGATATCGATCATGAGGAATATTTTGGAGCACCACTGGCAGGAAGTCCCGGCAAATTCACCAAGGCGACTTTAGCGGCTGATGTTGCGAAACAGACTTTCACTGCCTTGCAGCTGAGTGATTTCCAATATAGCTGTCCCAAACCCGAAATCAAAAGCATATCTCCCAATCCGGCAAAACCGGGTGATACGATAGCTATCAGCGGCGCCTCTTTTTGCTGTGATGACCCCGCCAACAAATTGAACCTCAGTATGACATCGCTCAAATGGGATAGCTGGACGGATGCAGGGGTCATCTTTGTTCTCCCCGAATCTCAAAAGACCGGCGGCAAAGTAAAGATCAATGTTGGAGGCAGGGACAGTAACGAGGTTGATTTAGCTGTTCTTGATAACGAGCCGCCGAAAATGGAAAAAGAAAAAGCACCCGCCGGCCGGTATCTTTGGTCTTGTCGCAAAGGTATTCAGGCAATGTGTATCTGCATGCCTGCCGGCGAATGGAAGAGTTTGGGGTGTGGTCCCGGTGATAAGTCCGGTCTGTGCCGAAGAAACGGTACACCTTGTCCCTGATCATAAAAACATCCGTTTACACGACTAACTTCATTACTAAATAAAGGCATAATATTTTATGTCAACAGGTATTGGGTAAAATTCGCTCGACAAAAGACCAATTGTGGCAACAAGAACACTTTCTTTATCATATGTCTGTTATCATTGATCTAATCCGGGAATTGTCCTCCATATTGCCGGCATTTCACTGCCAGAGGCATTTTTGCAGGGAGAAATAAAAAGGCAGAATTATAGTTGAACATGTGATACAGGTATTGCAAGTAGATTAACGCATCCTTTTTATCAGGCTACTAATCTCTCCTGGGATGGCAGACCAAACATTTCGGATAAAAGGAAAGAGACATGACTATAAGAACACAGGAATCTTTTAATTTCTATTCACATCTGTCCGGCGTCGTTGCGGCGGTGGTGGGCACTGTATTTTTAGCGCTGGTTGCCTGCTATTCGTCCTCGGCGTTGATTACCGCCCTGATCTATGGGCTCTCGGTTGTTTTTCTCTTTTTGGCGAGTTCATTGTACCACGCCTTCAAGAAAGAGGAAAATGAGCTGTCCTTCTGGAGAAGGATGGATCGCTTTGCTATCTTTTGCATGATTGCCGGCACCTACACTCCGATATGTTATATGTTCCTGGATGGTTCCTGGCGTTGGTCCATGATAGCCATCCAATGGGGACTTGTGGGATTCGGCCTTGTCTCTCAACTTTTTTTCCCGCGGGCGCCCAGGGTTCTATATGCCATTATCTATTTCATCATGGGCGGGTTAGCGTTCATTCCGATTAAGCAGATGCTTGCATACATGACGATGGTGCAGGGGGTTTTGCTGTTTGCCGGCGGTTTGTTTTTCACCCTGGGTGGTTTAATCTATGCAACAAAGAAGCCGAAGCTTATTCCCGGAATCTTCAGTTTTCATGAACTTTTTCACATCATGGTCCTGATCGGCGGCGGGCTGCACTATGCGATGATTTACATCGTCTATTTCCAAAAGGGCGTCTGATGGCATTAAAGATTTTGCATAAACCGGTCTTACCTGCAACGGCGCGTGATCTTCAGAGCCAATGGTAATCTCAGCCGAATGTAAGCGACTTCTGCGCCGGGAATCTCTGCTTTTTAAAAGGGATTATAAAAAATACTTTCTGGCCGGAGAAACAAAACCCCACCATATCGGAGAGCCCTACCTGTTGCATTTTGCCGGAACGAATCGGGGAGTGCTCCTGATCCACGGTCTCATGGCGGCGCCGGAGGAGGTTCGGGAATGGGCGGATTTCTTGTATTCCCAGGGATATACGGTCTATGCGCCCAGACTGGCAGGTCACGGGACATCCGCAGTGGATCTGGCGCAGCGCAGCTATGGCGAATGGGTGGATTCCGTGAACCGTGGACATGCCATCCTGAAAACCTGTTGCGAGCAAATCGTTGTGGCCGGCTTTTCTACCGGCGGAGGGCTTGCCCTGCATCAGGCCATCACCAAGCCGCAAGCGTTTGCCGCGGTGATCTCCGTCAGCGCGCCCCTGAAATTTAAGAGTGTCTCTTCAAGTTTTGCCGAACACCTCCATTTGTGGAATTCGTTTCTACGGACAATGGGTTTCCAACGACTGCGTAGAGATTTTGTTCCCAACTATCCTGACAATCCACATATCAACTATTCCCGTTGTCCCGTTAGGAGCATCGTACAGGTTAAGGCGCTGATGAAAAAAGTATACGGGGCGCTTTCCACTTTGTCCATACCAGCGCTGATCATTCAGGCGGACAATGATCCCAAGGTGGCGGGCCGGAGCGGAAGGAGAATCTATGGCCGAATCTCATCTCCGGACAAAATATACCGGGATGTTCACTTTCATCTTCACGGCATCGTCAGAGGAGAGATCTCCGGTAATGTGTTTGCCGAAGTGGCGACTTTTCTGAACCACCTGGTGTGGCGATAATGCTGTTCGGAATTGAAGAAATAATTTGAGGCACAAAGAGGAATGTAAATGACACCTGCTGCTAAAACTAAAAACATCAGTATTGTTTTATATAAACCAAAATATGCCGGCAATGTCGGTTCCATAGCGCGCGCCGCGAAAAATATGGGCATCGGAAATATAATTATTGTGGGTGCCGCTGATTTGAACAGAGAAGAGATGGAAAGAAGATCAACTCATCTGGCGACAGATGTTCTGGATCAAATAAAATATTGTGACGATATTGGCGAAGCATTGGCCGATTTTCAATACATCGTGGGGACAACCGCCCGGTTGGGTAAAGCCCGCGGTCCGTTTAACTCTCCGCGCAAAATAGCGCAGGATTTAGTCGGTATTTCCCGGAAAAATAAAGTGGCGCTGCTTTTTGGTCCGGAAGATACGGGACTGGCCAACAATGAACTGCGCTACTGCCAGGCTATGGTCACTATTCCTTCAACCCGCGATTTCAGATCCCTCAATCTTTCCCATGCAGTAATGATTCTTTGTTATGAAATCTTTACGGCAGCGCTACCCGCGACCTCAGAGGCGCCGCCCAAATGGGCACGATCGGGCGAAGTGGAAGGGATGTACGGTCAAATAAAAACATTGCTTGCCGAAATTGGTTTTTTAAATCCGGAAAATCCCGATTACTGGATGATGCATTTGCGCCGCTTTTTTGCCCGCAGCGGATTACTCAGCCGGGAAGTGAAAATAATTCGCGGCATCAGCCGGCAACTGGAATGGTCGATGCGCCACAAAAAACCTTGACTTTACGGGGCAGTTCTCATAGGGATTGCTTGTATCAAGAGGCTATTATGGTGCTGTCTTCTGCAAGACAGTGGATTGTATTATCTGGCCGGTTTAATAATCGGGAGAGCAAAGCGAACTGAATACCCTTTCGCTTTCTAGGGTATGAATACTGATGGAGGTCTACAATATGAAAAAAATATTTTCTTTTACCGGGGCGAAAAGAATTGTTTTCGGCAATGGGTCATTTCACGCTTTAGTCAGTCATATTAAAGAACTGAATGCAAAAAATCCTTTAGTGGTTATTGATAAAAATCTGGCTCACGCAGGTTTTCAGGAAAGAGTAGCCAACTTGCTTATTCCGGAAGGCATGAAATATACGGTTTATGACAAGGTTGAGCCGGAGCCCGGAATTGAATTGGCAGATGCGGGCGCCGCTCTGGCACGTAAAAACAAATGCGACATTGTCATTGGCATCGGCGGCGGCAGCGCCATGGATGTAGCCAAAGCGATTGCCGTGCTGGCCACCAATAAAGGCAGTGCGGTTGATTATCTGGGCTTGAATAAAATCCCCGAGCCTGGTCTGCCGAAAATTATGATTCCCACAACCGCCGGCACCGGCAGCGAAGTCACCTTTACCGCCGTTTTTATACGCAAGAATTTAAAAAAGAAGGAAGGAATGAACAGTCCTTACCTTTATCCCGACCTGGCGCTGCTGGATCCGGAATTGACGCTGAGCCTGCCCCCGCAACCCACTGCTCAGACCGGTCTGGATGCTTTATGCCATGCTATTGAATCTTACACATCGGTGAATGCCTCGCCCATGAGCGAACTTTTTTCTCTACAGGCGATTGTGCTCATTGCCGAGAATTTGCGCACCTGCGTCCACGACGGAAAAAATTTACAGGCACGCGAGAACATGCTGCTGGGCAGTTTGTATGCAGGCCTGGGTCTGGCTAATGCCGGAGTCACAGCGGTACATTCTCTGTCCTATCCTCTGGGCGGTAAATATGGAATCGGGCATGGACTGGCCAACACTCTGATGTTGCCGGCGACAATGGCGTTTAATTTGCCTGCCGCCCTCGATAAATTTGCGGATATCGCGGAAGCGATGGGCGAGATTACCGATGATTTGCCGGTACGCGAAGCGGCCTATCTGGCCTTAGAAGCGGTGGAATCATTAATTGAAGATTGTGGTATTTATTCAACGCTTGCAGAATTCGGGATCAAGGAAAAGGATTTTCCGGCATTAGCCGATGTCGCTCTGACGGTGGCAAGGCCCCTGGAAAATAATCCCCGCAAAGTCACTAAAGAAGATGCGATAGAAATATATAACGATGCCTTTTAGATTAACATGTTAAGAAACAATGTCGTCATGCCGACGCAGGAGACTGTGTCGCAATTACTTTTTGGTCATTCCGGGCAAGCGAAGCGCGACCCGGAATCCAGTATTATCAGTATGTTCTGGATGCCGATTCGCGTGCCCTTTAGGGTATTCATCGGCAT
>JANYAY010000047.1 GCA_025361065.1 Deltaproteobacteria bacterium | reverse complement strand
TTTATGGCCTAAGTTTGCCTGAAATCTTCCGACAAACATTATCGCTATGTCAAATGGCTCTTGCTTTTACTCCCGAACCAAATCCTATCTCTCTTTTCATTTATCCGTGCTAGTTTTCATAAAACTTTTGACACTACCTATTGGCCATCTTTCCTTCTGCCGGGTTTCGTCTCCTATCCTCACTCCTGAGGCCTTACGCCTTACGCCGCATGAGCCTCTTTCTGGAGAGTTTCCGTCAAACTTTCCACAAGGGTTTCCAGATACTCATTGAGACTCCAGGCGATCTTATGCCCGTTCACCCGCAATTCAATGCCCGACACAATATCCGGCTCACGCAGATACCTTAACGTGAAGCCATTAGTGATCTGCTTCTTCAGGACTTCTTCAATTTGCGTCTGTCTCGAGGCGGAAATAGTAAAAGCGCTCTGGATGGTTACATTGTTGCCGCCGCCGCTGATGGCTTTACGGATCTGGATACTTTTTTCCGCATCCAGCATTTTTACGCGACGGAGAAATTCATCGACAATCCTCTCCTCCAGATCGGCATCGGCCAGATCGGCGAGCGCCTTGCGCGCCGTGGCATATAACTGCTTTGCCGCCCGCTGCCGCAGATCGTAAAAAAAAGCTTCCTTTTCCCGGATCAGCATATCCTGCCAGCGCAGCTTGACTTGATCGACTTCCACACGGACTTTTTCCATCAGTTCCTTGCGCTTGGCGTCGGCGGCCATCGTTGCCTCGTTGAGCAGCTGTTCTTTCTTCTCATTGAGTAACTGGTTGCGCTTTTCATAAAGCTCGGCTGCCTCATTGGCCTGAACTTTCAGCTCATCGGCTTCGGCAAAACGCGCGGCAATTTTTGCTTCCCGGTCATCCATCGCCTTGATGATCCGCCCGTAAAGAAAGCGTTTCAGCAAGTACATGAGCAGGAGGAAATTAAAGATTTGCGCTAATAAAACAAACCAGTCAATATGCATGGATCATCCCCCTCACTTTATAATGAAACTCCAGAACGGATTGGCAAAAATCAGAATCATGGAAATAACAAAGCAGTAGATGGCAATGGATTCAATCATGGCCAATCCGACAAAAAGCGTTCTGGTGAGAGAATTCCTCTCATCCGGCTGCTGGGCAATTGCTGACAGCGCCTGGGCGATTGCCTGTCCCATACCCAAACCGGGGCCAATTGAACCGATCCCCATTGCCAAACCCGCACCAATAATCGAGGCCATCGCGACGAGACTTACACTGTCCATAAATACTCCTCCTTTAATTCAATTTTATCAGGCTGGAGAGCCTTCTTTCTTTACTTCTTCGTGAACGTTATCCTCGGCGCTAATCGCGGAGGCTATATAAACCATGGAAAGAATCGCAAAAATGTACGCCTGAATCACGCCGATCAAAAGACCCAGAATCTGCATCACAACCGGGAACAGGAAAGGAGTGACCGCGAGCAATATTCCGATAACTTTTTCATGACTCATAATGTTGCCGAAAAGACGAACGGTCAGGGCCAGCGTCCGGGACAATTCGCCCATGACATGAAACGGGAAAAATATAAAAGTGGGTTGAAAATATTCCTTAATGTAATGAAAAAGACCATTGCGGGATATGCCATAGAAGGGGACGGCGATAAATACACAGGTGGCCAGTGCCGCTGTGGTTGTTATGGACGACGTCGGCGCGACAAACCCCGGCACAATCACCAGCACATTGGACACACAGATAAACAGAAAGAGCGTACCAATCAGAGGAACATAATTATCCGCACCTTTTTTCGTCATCTCTCTGATTTCGCCTCGAATAATGGAAATAAGCACTTCCAGGAAATGCTGCCAGCGCGAGACATTCATTCCCGAGGAAAGATTGCGTGTGACGAGCCAGGAACCTACAACCAGGATGGCCATCACCAGCCATGTATAAAGGATGGTCACATTGAGGATAATAACCCCCCAACTCCAGATGATCACCTGATCCGGGCTGATTTGATTGAGAGATACGACTTCCATATAAACTCCTTTAACGGTTGATCAATACCCGCCCTCTATTCATGAACGACTGCCATCGTCTTTTGCGGCCTGAAATGATATGTTATTATCCTGCGAACCACCAAAAAGCCGATCATAGCTACCGCCAGTCGCTCCCAATGTCCGTCCATCAGAAAGTAAAACGCTGTTAAAACAACTGCCAGCCGCAATACATAACTGGTAAGGAGAAGGCTCGCGCGGTTTTCAGTCTGCGCCAGGCTCCGCAAAGTCAGCCACAGACTGATAAAGTAGAAAGCCCCCAGCGCCAGTCCCGCCATAAACATCAGGGAGAGGATAAACATCGTGTCCATATTCATTTCAATCCTCTTCAATAATCCTGCTGCGTATTTTTCTGACCCAATAGGCGGCATTGATGCATCCGATGATAACGCCAACGACGAGAAACATCAGAGCCCAGGAATACTTGGTGGGCCAGCTCCGGTCTATCCAGAGCCCCAGGGCAATTCCAATAAGTGTGGGAATGGCCACCGCCCATCCGATAATACCGAACATCCCCAAACCAAACCAGACCGTTTCATCCTTATGCTTAAGGCCTTTGATTCGCAGAGCCTCTCTTTGGGCGACCTTTTCGGTGAAATGATCCGCGGCCTTTCGGCGCCGTGAATTGGATGTTCGTTTTATTTCAACCATTTTTAAACCTCATTCTTTTATGCAGCGTGTAAACACAGCTACTTTAGTTCTACAAAACGTCTGATTAGACTCGCCTCCAGTTTCGCCGAGGCAGACCGAACCAGTTTTTCCCGCTCATCCAGAATGTCATATTGTTGTACAACCACCTGTTTGAGCTTTCCCAGATCCGGCGCTCTCACGGCATTGCGCGTGGAAACCAGCACTTCCGATCCTTTTTTCACCAGAGTACCGACATCCATCGCCAGCAACTCCTGCCCTCCCGAGGTGAGCTCGTAAGAGAAAATGCCGGGGGCCAGCGTGGCAGTAAAATCAATGTGGTTGGGCATCAGGCAAAAAGAACCGTTTTCCGCTTCCGCGACGATTTTTTTGACTTCCTGCTCCATCATGACTTCCGCCGGTAATAAAATTTTAAGCAACATGGTCAATCTTCGCCTCATCAATTGAGCCAATCATGTAAAGCGCGCGTTCCGGATATTCGGCAAACTCGTCATTGAGAATTCGCTCGCAGCCATTGAGCGTGTCTTCCCGAGATACCATCTTCCCGTCTGTGCCGGTAAACTGCTCGGTAACAAAGAAGGGCTGCGTGAAGAAACGTTCCAGACGCCGGGCGCGGAATACGGTGCGCTGATCTTCGCGGGACAATTCCGAAATACCGAGCATGGCGATGATATCTTTCAGATCTTCATAGACGGCGAGGGTTTTGCGGATTTCCTGAGCGATCTTATAGTGGCGTTCCCCGGCAATATTCGGCATCAGCATTTTGGAACCGGATTGCAGAAGATCGATGGCCGGATAAAGACCTTCGCTAGCCCGCTTACGCGACAGCGCAATCGTCGCCGAAAGATGGCCGAAAGTATGAACAGCTGAAGGATCGGTAAAGTCATCCGCCGGCACATAGACGGCCTGAATGGAAGTAATGGCGCCGGTTTTGGTGTTACAGATCCGCTCTTCGAGCTCAGCGAGTTCCGTGGCCAGAGTCGGCTGGTATCCCAAACGCGAAGGCAGTTGTCCCAAAAGACCGGAAACCTCCATGCCCGCCTGAATGAAGCGGAAAATATTATCAATCATCAACAGAACATCTTGTTTCGCGTCATCGCGAAAATACTCCGCCATGGTTAACGCCGCATGACCGACCCGGAAACGCGCGCCGGGCGGTTCGTTCATCTGACCGAACACCATAACGGTATTGCTGAGAACACCGCTTTCTTCCATTTCACGGTAGAGCTCCTCACCCTCACGACAGCGTTCGCCTATCCCGCAGAAGATGCTCATGCCTTCATACGCACTGACAGTATTGTGAATCATTTCAGTGATCAGAACTGTTTTCCCGACGCCTGCCCCCCCGAAGAGCCCGGCTTTGCCGCCCCGTTCCAGCGGCGCCAGAACATCAATGGCCTTAATGCCGGTTTCAAATATTTCGGAGACGGTAGATTGATCGCGAAGCGGAATCGGTTCACGGTGGATGGACCTCATCTCACATCCTTCGATATCGCCCTTTTTGTCGATGGTGTTTCCAAAGACGTTAAACACTCGCCCCAGAAGCTTGTTCCCCACGGGCACCTCAAACGGTTTGCCGGTATCGGTCACAATCGCGCCTCGTGCCAGGCCTTGCGTAGGCGTGAGAGCGACACCCCGAATTGTATTATTGTCCAGTTGGGTAAATACCTCGATGACGAATTCACCTTTTTCGCCTGCCGTGAGCACATTCCGGATCGATGGTGCTACGGGAAAGTGGACGTCAACGACGCTGCTGCGGATGGATAAAACTTTTCCTTGATTCATTATTTCAGCCACAGTTCGTTCACCTCGTCTTATTATTTCTTGGGATTACGCTTCATTAGCGTTACGTATTTTTCAGTCAATGCATAGGCAATATAATCAAACATAAGAATAGTGCGTGTCAGTGAGTCCATTGCCTGCAGTTGCTCAACAACTGTTATAAATATGGCCTGAAATTCGGCATAGAGCCAGATATGGCGACGCATGAGAACTATGGCATACAGCGCTTCATGGAGAGGAATCCCCTCATTAAATAGCGCTTCGGCGAATTTCCCCATAAAATTCCGGATGGCTGTATAAGGATCCTTGGCTGTGTACACCCGGCTTAACTGCTGGTAAAATTCAACAGCCTGAGGAATGATCTTATCTTCGTCCAGATTATGATAATAGGGAGTTTTTGGATTTTGGACAACGTCCTTAACCCATTGCCGGGCAATTGACTCGGCATTATTTGCCATTAGATCGAGTAACTTCAATGACGCCAGCATACATTTCTCCTTTCCCCAGAGAAAGATTTACCAATGTAATCAATTTTTCTCTTCAATTAGAGCAACAGACGTGCCACCGGGTGGAAAAATATTTATCCGGAACCTTAAATGAACCCCACCTTGTTCCCAGTATCCACCACTCAACCAACTCTGCTTCCGCCACAAAAATAATATCCCTAGTCCTACTTTGCAGTGTTTACAGGGCCTCGGAGCACAGCGAGAAATCTAACGCTATGCCGATAAAAGGAAATATTCCCCGTCACTGGGCAATTGAAATGATATAAAAATGGTCTATAAGGTGAGTTGTGTTTTCTGAAATATTCAAGATGGCAGCCTGGGAACCAATACTCAAAGATGAACTTGAAGTCGTCTCATTATTTACTTTCTCTCCGGCAATGCGCAGAATATTTAGTAAATACAGGCGAATGAGATCTGCGACTATTTGGTCGCTGGCTGCGACATAAACGTCATCCGGCTTCCTGTTTCCGCTGGGCCAATTTCCTTTGCAGCTGCCTTACTGTAATCCCCAGAATACGGGCAGCCTCGCGGCGGTCTCCCTTGGTGAAATTCAAGACAAAGGACAGATGGCGATCATAATTTTCTTTCAACGTGCAAAGTCTAGAACCAGCAGAAAGCGCCAGCGGTTTTCTTAGCTCGCCTAGGTGAACGGGTAGAATAGCGGAATCATCGGCCATAATAACAGCGTTCTCCACTATTTGGGATATCTCCCGGATGTTACCCGGATAATCTTTGTGAATTAAAATATCCATGGCCTCCGGGCTGAAACTCAATATTTTTTTCCCGTGCCGCAGACAGGATTTTTGCAGGAAATGTAAAGCCAGTTCAGGAATATCATCTTTTTTTTCCCGCAGCGGCGGCAGATGAATGCAGGCCGATTTCAGCCGGTAGAGCAGGTCTATTCTGAATTTTCCTTCCTGACAGGCGCGATCAATATCGGCATTGGTGGCCGAGATAAGCCGGATATCAACCAAGATGGCCTTTGAGCCTCCCAGAGGAGTAAAAGTCTTATCTTCCAAAACGCGTAAAAGTTTCGATTGCAACCCTATAGGCAGCTCGCCGATTTCGTCGAGAAACAGAGTACCGCCGTCGGCCTGTTCAAACAAGCCCTGATGATGGTTTTCAGCTCCGGTGAATGCTCCTCTGGCATGACCGAAGAATTGGCTTTCAAACATCGTTGCCGGGATCGCCGAAACATTTACCGGCACGAAGGGACCATCAGGGGCAGGACCCGCGCGATGGATTCCGCGGGCCATTAATTCCTTGCCTGTTCCGGATTCTCCGGTGATCATTACCGGATTGCCGCTGCGAGCCATGATCTGTGCATAGGAAATGAGGGCTTTCATTCGCGGATTCCGGGTAACTATCCCGGAAAAAGCAGCGGGGACATCGCCGGCATCAAAACTTGCCGTAGCGGAAAGTCCCGCCAGAAGACCTTTCCGTTCATAAGCTCTGTCAATGGACAGGAAGAGAAGCTCATTGTCCACAGGCTTGACGAGGTAATCATAAGCTCCCAGGCGGATAGCCTTGACAGTTGTTGCAATATCATCAACCGCCGTCAGGATGATAAATTCCGTCCGTGGCCGGAATGATTTGGTGGATTCCAAAACCTGCATTCCGTCCACGTCGGGCATTAACAGGTCCAGCAGGACGATATCGAAATCCTCTTCCTGTATCCTTTTGATTGCATCCTTGCCGTTGTCGCAGATTTCCACATCACTGATTCCCCGCCATTGCAGAATTCTCCGTACCGAAGTGAGCGAAACCTTTTCATCATCGACAATTAATATTCTCATAGCCTTTGTCTCCCCAGATCATGGATAATTTTTTGCAGTTTATCGATGTTGAATGGTTTTTGCAGCGTCAGATCCGGAACAGAGGCAATCTCCGCCGGCGGCTTGATCGCTTTTTTATCACTCGAATAAAGGATAACGGGCATCAGGGGGAAACGGCTCTTAACCTGCGCCAGAAGATTCCAGCCGTTAAAGCCCTTTAATTGAATTTCCGAGACTACTATATCTACCTCAGGGTATTCCTCTAAAAAACCGATAATATTCTCTACTTTGTCATCAGGCTCCGACCTCCAAATCACAGCATCGACAAAGTTTGTCTTCAGTTGCTTCAGATATTTTACATTATGATCAATGAAGAGAATAGCCGGATAAAGGCTGATGTTTGTTTCTCCGTCCACAGGCAGAAAAACAGAGAAACGGCTGCCAATCCCGGGCCGGGAAAGGACACCGATAATCCCACCGTGCTCCTTGATCAGACCATAGGATATCGAGAGCCCCAGACCGGTTCCACCCCTTTCCCGGCGCGTCGTAAAAAAGGGATCGAAAATATGATCAATGATCTCCCGCTCAATGCCTTTGCCATTATCCTCGATATCTACAACGACAGCATTCAATCGCTCAATATACCGGCAACGGACAATCATCCGGCCTTTTTTCCCGGCGGCAATGGCCTGATGAGCGTTCATCATGAGATTGGTAATCACCTGTTCAATCTTTTGAAAATGTCCATAGGTGGGAGGGATGCCTTCGTCGATTCTCAAATCTATTTTTGATACGGTGCTTCTCACCTGGGCTCCGACAATGAGGAGCGCCCCCTGGATAACATCCTTGATAGCCACTGATTTTTTACGGGTCATTTCATCAGAACGGGAGAATTCCTTCAAATGAGAGATAATCCGGGTGATCCGGTTACCGCCAATTTTGAAAGCCTGAATAATTTCCCGCATGTGCTGAAAAACATCCTGCTGACTGAGTCCTTTTTTCTTCCAGACGTCATGGGTTACCTCATTATCAGTGAGGATTGCCTCAACGTTGCTCCAGATATCTTCCAGTACCGGGACGTTATAGGCAATAAAGCTGATGGGATTGTTGATCTCATGGGCGACACCCGCGACAACTTCTCCCAATGCCGTGAGCTTGTGGGTTTGCATCATCTGCTGGAGGCGTAATTCTCCTTCCTGCCGGACTCTCTTATCTTCCGTTACGTCCTGCCAGGCGCCGACAATATACGTTGATAAACTGGCGGGCAGCGGAATAACCCGCCAGTAATCGGAAAACCAGCGATAAGAATCATCCATGACCCTAAACCGGTAACCGACACGATGAGTGCTTTTCGGCCGGTCAGTCTGCAGCTCCGAGATAACCCGTTGACAATCATCCGGATGAATGTGATCCTTCCAGAAATCTTTTTCTTCCAGAAAACAACGTGCCGGATAACCGGTAATCTCCTCGATGGTATTGCTGACAAAAGTGATTTCGAAATCGCCGCCGGCTTTCCGTGTATAAGAAACGATCGGCAGTGATTCCAGTATCAGGGAAAGATGATCCGTTGTTTCCTTCAGCGCCTGCTGAGTCCTGTGACGCTCCATAAGTTCTGTAAGCAGCGCTTCATTGGCCTGGGCCAGTTCTCTGGTTCTGTCTTGAACTCTATGCTCCAGATCATCATGGGCCTGCAGCAGAGCCGCTTCGGCTTTTTTCCGTTCCGTGATGTCTTCCAGCGTTTCAATGGCGCCGACCAGATGCCCCGCCGTGTCACGAATAATGGCCGCCGTAAAACGGAGCCATTTGCCTTTTTCACCCAGTTCCGGAAAAAAATCCGTCGCCTCATAAGCTTCATCGAGGAGATTGGATTTGATATATTTCCCCTTATACCATCGGGAAACATCATCAATCTGATGATCCACCAGAAGATCAGCCATGCAGGGACGTTTTTTTTTGTAAAATGCCCGCCAATGCTGATTTGTGCCGATAACCTTCCGCGCTTTTATTCTGCTCACTTCCTCCAGCGCCTTATTCCAATATATAATCCGGTGATCTTTACCAATCATGAAGGCGGGAATGGGCGATCCGCCGATAATACTGTGGAGGCGCTGTTCGCTTTCGGTAAGGGCTTTTTTTGTGCGTTTTGTTTTTACAGCTGGTTGCTGTGATTGTTGAAGATGCAGGCGGTTGGCCTGGATCTTGGAAGTATCGCGGTCATCGCTATTTTGCCTGTCCTTCATGATTCCGTCCTTCAGTTCGTCTTGAGAAATGACATGAATCCGTTTTATGAATCCGGCCCGCAGGTGACGCTAAATGCATTACCATAATAATTAATTGTAAGTAATTATCGCACCAGGACTAAAGAAGTCAAACAAATCTTTTCAGATGTCTGCCGGAGAAATTACATTAGCAAGACGATACTTCAGCTGTGTTTGCTATAAGCTGCCGGTTAAAATCCATTGCTTAAATGATTCCCGGGAATTATAAACGAATTGACATTAAATTTGATTCGTAAGATAAAAACCCACTCAATTTAGACGGGCAGATTTAGATCTTACGACTATCCATGACTACACCAAGAGGTAACCCATGAAGGCAACATTTTTTGTTTTAAAGACATTGATCGTGTTCACTGTAATTGCGGTAATTTCCGGCAACTCTGCGGCACAGGACAAAGCGGAAATATTTGTTCAACTGGGACACTCCGGTGTAAACTCCATTGTCTTCTCTCCCGATGGAAAACAGGCACTCTCCGGCGGCGATAAGACGGTTAAGCTCTGGGATGTGGCAACCGGTCGGGAAATAAAAACTTTTACCGGACATGTCGCCTATGTCAGTTCCGTCGCCCTTTCTCCTGATCAGCGCTATGCAATTTCCGGCGGCATGGATAGAAAGATCATCCTCTGGGACTTATCCACAGGCGGGCTTGTTAAAACATTTACCGGACATAAAGCAGGAGTATTCTCAGTTGCTTTTGCCCCGGACGGCAGAACTTTCATCTCCGGAAGCATGGATAAAACATTAATACTCTGGGACATCCGGACAGGACGGGTAATACGAACTTTCACCGGACAGGAGAATGTTGTCCGGTCCGTAGCCTTTTCACCCGACGGCAATATGTTTGCTTCGGGAAGCTGGGATAGCACCATCTTGCTTCGGGATAGCGCCACAGGCCGTGAAATTAAAACTTTTCAGGGGCATAGCAAAGGCGTCAACTCGGTATCTTTTTCGCCGGATGGCAAATATATTATTTCCGGCGGCTCTGACAACGTGGTTAAAGTCTGGAACATTGCCACAGGGACACAAAGCCAATCGCTTACCGGGCATACGGGTCAGGTCAATTCCGTGGCCTTTTCGCCGGACGGGAAATATGCATTATCCGGAGGACAGGACAAGACAATCCGGTTATGGGATATAAATCAGGGGACACAGCTAAAAACTCTTATTATCAGGGAACCGGTATTTTCCGGTGCTTTCTCCCCCGATGGGAAACACGTTTTATCCGGAAGCAGAAACATGAAGCTTTGGGATATAATTGCCGGGAAAGAAGTGCGGTCTCTGGAAGGAAATGTCAACTGGGTTTTTGCCGCCGCCATTTCTGCTGATGGAAAATATGCTTTGTCGGGTTATTCAAACGGGATGATCAACCTCTGGGAAGTGGCTTCCGGACGGCAGATCAAAACGTTCCAAGGCCATAACGACCGCGTTACAGCGCTGGCTTTTTCCCCGGATAGTAAATATTTCCTGTCGGCGGGTTTTGAAGGACCCGTAAAATTATGGGAGAGAGAATCAGGAAAAGAAATCCGGCAAATGGCTGGTCAGAAAGCCGCTGTTTTTTCGCCGGACGGCGGATTCATCCTGTCCGGCGGTGTCAACAACACTATCTCGCTCCGGGATACGAAAACCGGCCGTGAGGCAGTAAATTTCTTCGGACATGCCGATAAGATAACCTCTGTGGCCATTTCGGCTGACGGCAGGTTTGTTCTGTCGGGAAGCAATGATAAAAGCGTCAAGCTGTGGAATCTGCAAACCGGCAAAGAATTAAATACATTTACCGGGCACCGGTATCCGGTATCTTCTGTAGCCTTTTCTCCGGACGGAGAATATGCGGCGGCAGGCAGCGGCGACGGCATCATCAAACTCTGGCAGGTGAGGACGGGCCTGGAAATAAAAACTATTAAAAGCACACCGGTCAATTCACTTACCTTCTCTCCCGACGGCCGGCTTCTTTTGACTTGCGGCTTCTCTAACAGCCCCAGCCTCGTTGATGTATCCACCGGCAAAAGGATAACTGCACTGGAGGGACATGCGTTAACCGTCTATGCAGGTGTTTTCTTCCCCGACGGCAAATATATTATGACCGGCAGCGGCGACGGCACTTCCCGAATCTGGGACACTGCTTCGGGCAAAGAAATTGCACAGTTTATCGGTTTCATTGACGGTGAATGGATTGTCATCACACCTGAAGGCTATTACAACTCTTCACAAAACGGCCACAAATATCTCAACATCCGCATGGACAACAGTGTTTATGGTATTGACCAGTTTTATGATGTTTTTTACCGTCCCGATATCGTGACGACAAAATTACGAGGAGAGAATATCGCCTCGCTGATTACACTGACAATAGCTGATGCGATTAAGAACCCGCCGCCGACTGTTGCCTTTACCATGATGCCCAAAGAAACCACCACACCCATAAACAAAGCATGCTATCGAGTGTTAAGCACCGGCGGCGGAATCGGCGAAGTGAGGTTATTCCACAACGGTAAATTGATACAGTCCGACGGGTTTTACAAAGACCTGGCTAAAACTTTCCCCGCAGACACGCCGGTTACCGCGCTCAATGGAAAAGCTATTTATGCTGAAATGAGAAGTATCTCCATCAAGGAAATCGCTCTGCAGGGTCCCTCCCCCAGCAAGCCGCACGGAGACGTGCGAGAAGATTGTCAGGAATTCGAGGCTGTCCCCGGAGAAAACGAAGTTTCCCTCTCCGCTTTTAACGGCAGCAACACTGTCCAGAGTTACCTGAAAACGGTAACTTTTAATGCCCTGCTTCCCAAAACAGAACCTCATCTATACATCCTCACCATCGGCATCAATAATTATCAGGATACCAGTGTTAATCTGAAATACGCGGTAAAAGATGCGACCGATATCAAAGAAAAATTATTGCTGCAGTCCGCAACACTATTTAAGCCGCAAAACATTCAAAGCGTAATATTGCAGGATAATGAAGCAACCAAGATAAATATCATGGGTGAAATCAATAAACTTGCCCGGATCATTAAACCCGCCGACAGCTTCATCCTCTTTGTCGCCGGTCACGGCGTACTTCTCGAAAATCAATATTATATGCTCACAAGAGATTTCAACGGCCTGGTCAGGGAAAATACCCTGATCAGTTCCAACGAAATAGTAGAGATATCCAAAAAGATCAAATCACTGAGCCAGCTTTTCATATTTGATACCTATCATGCCGGCGGAGTGGATTACATCGTCAGCGGATTATATGACGCCCGCATGTCCGTCCTGGCCAGGAAAATGGGATTGCACATTTACGCCTCAGCCAATTCCATTCAGGCGGCATTGGATGGATACAAAAACAACGGTTTATTTACTTATACTCTGCTCGACGGCTTGAATAACAAAGCAGAGGCCGACCTGAACAAAGATAATAAAATCAGCATTGCGGAACTGGGAGAATACACCCGGCTGAAAACTGCGGAAATATCCCGGAGCATGGGTCATGCCCAGACCCCGCTGATAATTGATTTTGGCAAAGATTATCCGTTATATAATTTAAAATAAGAAACAGAAATTTGATGTTCCGGCTTTTGTTGCCGGTCAGGTCACATCACTTCCGGTGCGTGCGAGGCAGGCACGCACGCGCGCCGCGAGCTGCGGGATCGAGAAGGGCTTGGTCAGGTAGTCCGTTGCGCCGAACTCAAAGCTGGCACGAGTGGTAACCTCGTCATCCATGGCCGTCAATACGACGACCGGCAAAGCTGCCGTTGCCGGCCTGGAACGAAGGATCTTCAGCACGTCCAGACCTCCCTGTACCGGCATCAGCAGGTCCAGCACGAGAAGATCGGGCGCCTGCTTATCAATCAACGCCAGTGCCTCTCTGCCGCTTCCCGCTTCGGTTACGATGTGCCCGTCCTGACTCAGGGCTTTATTCGCGAGAGCGCGTATGTCCGGATCGTCGTCCACGACCAGGATACGTCTGCTTTGCAGGGTATCACGGCCCGAATGTGGAACCGGAGGTGTCAGTTGCGGGACGCCGTGCGGTTCTATGGCCAGATCCTGGCCTTCAAAGGCGCAGCAGACCTGTACATTGTAACCGCGCTGCCTGGCATACCCGCAGGCGCGCTTTTCGACCTCCTCAACGAAAGCATCGTCGTGGATAGGATCGTGGTGGGTGAGAACTAGTTGACGCACCCCTGCGGCAGCGGCCATCCCCACGGCATACTCGTAGGTACTGTGGCCCCAATTCTTTTTGGATGGATACTCCTCCGGAGTGTACTGACCGTCATGGATCACCAGGCCGGCGCCCGCCATGAACCGCGCGTGGCGCCGGTCCCCGTCGTGCACGATGGATTCGGCGTGCCCGGCTGCCGGGCTGTCATGCCAGAACGTTTCGGAGAAGGGCTCATGATCGCATAAATACACAACGGCCGCACCGTCAGCCTCAATGCGGTACCCCAGCGTCATCGCCGGGTGATGGAGGTACTGTGCAATTATTCGCGCGCCGCCGATCTCGTGCGTTCCTTCTCCGAGCTCCTGGAAGGTGATCGTTGCCGGAAGCTGGCCGATCTCGATGGGGAAGTAGGTGAACTCCATCTGGCCGGAGAGAACTTCGCGCAGAGAGCGCCCGCTTCCTTCCGGACCGCAGACTGTGATCCGGTTCCCGGGACCAAAGAGCGGGGCGAAGAAGGGAAAGCCCTGGATGTGATCCCAGTGGGTGTGGCTGAGCAAGATCGTAGCCGAGATGGGTTTGGGCGCGTGTGCCATGAGCGACGCGCCGAGAGCGCGCGCTCCGGTCCCGCAATCAAATATAAAACAGGCACCGGCGTCCGTTGTCACTTCTATGCATGCGGTGTTACCGCCAAAACGGACGGTGTCCGGGCCCGGCGTGGCAATCGATCCTCGGGTGCCCCAAAATCTTACTCGCATACTTCCTCCTATTCGTATTCCACCTCAAGATCATCAAGGTAGCGGACTAGATCCGCGGCCTGCTCGCGGATCTCTCCTGCTGCCTGGCGCCCGGCTGACTGCTCCAGGAATGCGCCGATTTCCGTAATACGGTCAAAGCCATAGCCGGCGCCGGATCCCTTCATGTTGTGGCCCAGGATGCGCACTTTTTCAAAATTTGCCTGTTCGAGTGCTTCCTCAATCGCCGCGATGTCGCTGTGCCGGTTTTGCAGGAAACCGGGAACCAACTCCGCAAGACTAGAGTCCACGCGGACGCATATGCGACCCCTGGTATACTCTTTGATGGCCCGCAGAAGCGTCGCCTTGCGGATGGGTTTGGTAAGATGGGCCGTGCAGCCGGCATCGAGGCTCTTGCGGACCTCCTCCGGCAGCGCATGAGCTGTCAGCGCCAGGATCGGAACCGGCCTGGCTCTGTTTTCGCTTTCCCACTGACGTATCCGGCGTGTGGCGGAGTAACCGTCCATGACCGGCATCTGGACATCCATGAGCACGATGTCGTACTTGCCGGAGATGACCTTCTGCAGGGCGACCTCACCATTGCCGGCCAGGTCCAAGCTGCACCCGCTGCCTTTAAGGTAAGCCTGGATCAGCAGTACGTTATCCGGTGAATCCTCAGCCAGGAGGATTCGCAGCCCCGGCACGACTTCCAGTAAATCTCCAGTTTGCGCTGCGGGATGCTCCACCTGAGGTGCCTTGCCGGCACAGGCCTCCTGGATCGCTTCTCGCAGTTCGGCCTGCTTCACAGGTTTTATCAGGTACGCCGCAACCCCCAGTTCGCGGCCACGGGCGACATCCCCGGCGCGGTTGTCCGAACTGAGCATCAGGATAATCGTACCGGCAATGGCGGGCTCATTAAAAACCTGTTCGGCCACCTGGAAGCCGTCGACTCCGGGCATGCGGCAGTCCAGCAATACCAGGGTATAAGGCAGATCGCCCTGCCTTGCCTGCAGCAACTCTGCTATTCCCTGCTCGCCCCCTTCTGCTTCAGTAACCACGGCTCCCCAGCGCGAGAGCATCTCCCTGAGGATCAACCGGTTCGTTGCGTTATCGTCGATTATCAGGGTCTTCACGTCCTGGAGATCCATTGGCTCGGAGAGGACCCTGGGCAGAGGCTTGCCGCCGACCGCAAACCGGGCAGTGAAGTAGAACGTACTGCCGGCGCCGATCCGGCTTTCCACCCAGATCCGCCCCTGCATCATCTCGACGAGACGTCGCGAGATGGTAAGTCCGAGGCCGGTCCCGCCGAACTTGCGCGTGGTGGAGGTGTCGACCTGGGAATAGGGGGCAAAGATCAACTCGCGCGTCTGATCGGGAACCCCGATCCCGGTGTCGACCACCGAGAACCGCAGTGCACCGGCGGCGGCATCCTCGGGGTCGGGCTCGACCCGTACGATCACCTCGCCCTTCTCCGTAAACTTGATGGCGTTTCCAATGAGATTGATGAGGACCTGCCGGAGCCGGGCCGGGTCGCCGATAAGCTCGGTGGGGATCTCCGGAGCGATGCGGAGAGCCAGCTCAAGCCCCTTCTCGTGGGCGCGAATCGCCATCATCTCGAGCGTCTTGTCGAGGACCTCGCCGAGATCAAAGGCGATGCTCTCGAGCGACAGATAACCGGACTCCACTTTGGAAAGATCCAGGATGTCATTGATCAAGTCCAGGAGCTGGCTTCCCGCCTTCTTGAAAATCCGGACGTACTCGCGCTGATCCGAGGTCAATGATGTATCCCACAGCAAGTCCGCCATACCGATGATGGCGTTCATCGGCGTCCGAATCTCGTGACTCATGCGGGCAAGAAAGTCGCTCTTAGCGCTGTTGGCGTCCTCGGCGGCTTCCTTGGCCTCTTCCAGCGCGTGGTCCAGTCGTTTGCGCTCCGTGACGTCGCGTGCGGCGGCGAACACGCCTTGGAGCTTTCTGTCCCGGTCATAGAAGGTGGTCGCATTGTAGGGCACCACTGTCTGACTGCCGTCCCAGGAGCGTGCGGTGAGTTCGTAGTTGGTGATCTTGCCTTCAGCCAGCACCTGCTTGATGCTCGCCTCGGCCCGTTTCGGATCGGTGAAGTATTTCTTGAAAGGTGCGCCGATCAGTTCATCACGCGTACAACCGGTGAGTGCCTCCATCTGCTTGTTGACGTCGGTGATGATGCCTTGCGGATCGGTGGTCATGAGCGGGTCGATATTGGATTCAAAGAGAGAGCGCGTGTAAAACTGCTGGTCGCGGAGGCGCTGGTCAAGCTTTATCCGTTCCTCTTCAACCTCTTTGCGTGCAGTATTATCGGTGCCGATCAGCAGGTAACCGATGATGGCGTCCTGATCGTCGCGCAGGGCGGTAACCGATACGACTGCCGGGAAGCGGCTGCCGTCTTTGCGGATGTAAGTCAACTCATAGATGTCTTCGATCCCGCGCGAGGCTTTGAAGACCAGGGCCTCGAATCCCGGGGCGATCGGGGTGGCAAGCTCGATGCTTAAAGCTTCGGCGCGCGCTATCACTTCCTGCGGATCGGAAATATCGGCCGGGGTAATCTTGTTCATCACTTCGGCGGCGGTGTAGCCCAGCATGCGTTCGGCGCCGACGTTGAATATCTGGATGACGCCCTTCGCATCCGTGGCAATACTCGAGAAGTTCGCGCTGTTGAATATTGCGGTCTGCAAAGCCCCCACTCTAAGCAGATCCTCCTGCCGTCGACCATTGGCAATGACATCCATCTGACCTCCGATGGCGGTGGAATCAAGATTTTTCTTAGACATGGTTCACCTCTGCATAGAGAAGGCTACTGCAAATTGATAAAAGATTGCTTTTTACTAAAAGAGTATAAGAAGAACGTCCTTACCTGTCAATGAAATAATGACCATAACATACCTATCAACACTCTTGATTGTCCTGAGATATTACCCATTACTTATTGTATTCGAGATTTGTGAAAAAAGCGAATGTATAGCAGCTTTCCACCCCTACTGTGTAAGAGTAATCAAAGAAAAATTAAATGCACTGGACATCGATAGCACCTACAAAGTGTTAGGGAGATGCGAGGGTAAAAAGTGATTATTACTGAAAGAACTAAATAAAAAAGCAGGGCCATTTCTGAACCCTGCCTCTCTGCAATTAAACTGCTTATGTTTTTCGTTATTTCTTAAACTTTCTCCTGATTCCTGCCAACCCCATCAGACCAAGTCCAAGAAGCAACATGGTTGCTGGTTCGGGAACGCCAGAGGGGACATCAGAATATTGACTTGTCGAAAGCGAAGTAAACGTCACGCCGGGGGGCAGATCAATTGTAAGCGGGTCGTCCATGTAAGCGCTGCCTCCATCGCTCGCCTGCACATATACACCAATAAACAAACCGTAAATTTGATTATCCGTTATGGTATATGTCTTGTTAATACTATAAGTATGATCAGCGGATAATGACTGATTGTGGTACAATATTGGAAAATCAGAGGCAGGGCCAAAGCTGAGTGTAGCCTGTGCCCATCCATTCCCTTGCGGAAACCCATTCCCTTGCGCCTGCCAGGTTCCCGCCATAATGATATTAACATCAGCGGAACCGCCATCTGCAACATGAAATGTTAAATAATCGGTGAGGGAGGATCTGGCAAAGGCTCCATAGCCTACATTTGTTGAGACACTGACGGAAATGGGCGGCACGGAATAAAAGTCTGCCACGCCAGAGGCTGTCCCAGCTTGATTTGACACCGTTTCATGAAAGCTCGTCCCTCCTACGAAATCATGCTGCCCAAAGAGTGTAAGTGAGAGATCCGCGCTGATCTGATACGCCACAGCTTGAGTCGTAGCACAGAAAATGATTATACTGAGAGTTATACTTGCTAAAAGTAGACTTAAACTATTTCTGTTCCGATTTTTCATTTTGTACCTTCCTTTTGCATTCATTATTATAGCTGATAAAAGCACGCTCGAAAGCTCTGAAGAGCTTTGCATGATTTATTCCAATAAATTAAAATTACTTTAATTTATTGAATGTTCTTCTCCGACCCTTGATAGATAATGGTTTGCCAGTGTTAAGAATATTTTTGTTTAATGAAATGAAATCCCCGTTGCCCGTATCATAATAATGCATTGTAAAGATATCCGACACTAACTGGCGGCAAAAAGTGGTGTCTAGTCATCATATTTAGCTTAACGATATGTAATTAATACGTATATTCATTTTTCTGACTTGTAAGAATATCCGACACTTCCTTTTTTCTATATACATACGGATACTTACCCACTCTGGCCCGAATAGAACGCACAAGGTGAGCATAACCAATCGAACTCTTGCAAATTTGCACAAGACGTGCGTTGTGACTTTCAGGAAGACACAAATAGCACATCATCCTAAAATACCAGGTTCGAAAATCTGCACGTTTCAAGCCGTTATCAATGAACTAGCCAAATCTCCCAAACTCTCTCTTAGTATTTGAAGTCCTACCGGATCTTATACGATGAGGAGAGCTATTTTCATTATTCAGCCGGCCTTATCGTCTTTCTGCTTTTCCAGATTTCGCTAATATTTTTTCTGTGATTTAATAAGATAAGCGCAAATGTTGCGGTTGCACCGGCTACGGCACCAAATGCCCAACCGAAAAAATAGGCCTGTCCTACTGCCAAAGTAAATATCATAAAGAAAGAGGCAATAAACGGAATACGAAAGATACCATAAACAGCAAGCCAGGCTATTGCGGAAAGGCCGGCCGCCCAGGGTACAACAAATAACGAAAAGCCCAGATAGTTGGCCACACCCTTGCCGCCGTAAAATCTATGAAAGCAGGGATAACTGTTTCCCGAAACAAGGAAGAAGCCCGCCCACGGAACTAAAGATGCAGGCAGGAAGTAAACTGCCAGAGCGGCGACGGCTATTGCCCGGCCTATGTCCAGCAGAAAAACAATCCCCGCCCAAACTATACCTGCCTGACGGTAAACATTTGTCGTTCCGGCATTGCCACTGAAACTCAACCGCGGATCAGTCTTGCCGGTAAGCCGAAAAAAAATGATGGCAAAATTAACCGAACCAGCCAGATAAGCAATAGCACAAACTAATATCAGCTTTCCCATAGTTTCCCTTACAAGGTTGTCGCCTTAATCCAATCCGGCGGTCTCATCCGCCCCCGGCTCACATCCACCATCTGTATCCCGGTAATTACTTCGCAGACAGATCCCTGCAAATCATAAATCCAGGCATCGAAAACAAATGGTTTCCGGGTAAAGATTACCGGCACTATCCGGCCCAGATAGGTAATCTGTTTTTTTGTCTTTTGATAAATAGTTCTTCCGGCAAAACCAACGGGAAAAGAGACGACACCGGTAAAACGCTGCGCCCAGACACAGGCCATATGCAGTATTGCATCAAAAGGATACGGCGAACCCAGCAGATCATCGTCGGATTCCGTATTCCCTCCGGAAATATGGGCCTGCGCGCCGGCTGGCGCAAGAGACAAATCACCGGAAATATTTTGATATGCTTTTCCGAAAGGCACGAGCTCACTATAAATAGCCGCTGCCGTCACATTCAGGCATTCTCCTTCCAGTTTTGTGAAATCACGAAAAGGATGCTCCGGCAATTGCCGACCTTGAATTCCGGAAAATTTCACCCGGGCATGTTCAACGCTGCGGCGAATATTTCCTGTTTTCGATTTTACAGAAGTAAATAAAGCTGCGGCGATTTCATTTGCCTCGTCGATCTCTATATTGACAGATGCCGCCATAACCTTTACCTCCTCCGGAATGGACAGAAAACGCGAAAAAACAGCGCCCCGCAAATTATTAACAGCAGCCTGAGGGAAATTAATTTTAACAGCCCGGGCCAGCTCAATCAGCGCTTCGGCAGCGGGAAATACGGCTTTCCCCTCTAAATGATGATCATATAAATAAGGATATATCTTGATTGCCCAGGGTTGACTTATTGGGCAGGTTAAGTGGGAAACGTTTTCCATAAGTGAACCGTTTTCGGATCGACAGCCACAGGATTGCCTGCCGCATTTAAAGCACAATGCTTGGTAAAGCCCTTGCAAATTATATGGCCTTTTTCCGCATGTGTTATTATGTAATCAAACTGCAAACGCACGCGCTCCAGATGTGTCGGCCTTGTATGTATATACATCAGGTCGTCATAATACAGCGGCTGATAAAAACTTATGCCCATATCGATAATCGGATAAACGTAGCCGCTTAGTTCAATTTCCTTGTAGGAATAAGCAACATCGCGCATTAAAGACGTCCGGCCGAATTCAAAATAGCGCAGGTAATTAGCATGATAAACAATTTCTGACCGGTCGGTATCCGCATATAAGGTCCGGTACTCACAGAGGTGCCAGACCAGCCCCGCTGAAGAATCACGCACAAAATGCTGATCATTATTGAATATTTCCGGCTTAAAGGGCTTGGGCTTCATGGCTATACTCCCCGAAAAACAACACAGCAATTTGTTCCGCCAAAACCGAAGGCATTAGAAAGCGCAATCTCATATTTCTGTTTGCGGGCAACATTGGGAACAACATCAATGCCTGCTAATTCGGGATCAGGAACATGATTGATTGTCGGCAGGATAATACCCCTCTTCATACCTTCAATGGTTAAAGCAGCTTCAATGGCCGCCGTTGCTCCCAGCGTATGCCCCAACTGCGACTTATTGGAGGACACCGGAAGTTTCTCCATTTTTTTACCGAATACTTCGCGCAGGCATTTTATTTCCGTACGGTCACCCTTGGGTGTGGATGTACCGTGGGCATTGACATACTGAATATCTTCCGGTTGCAATCCGGCATCATCAAGAGCTTGGCGCATAGCGCAGATAATCGTTGCCGGATTGGGAGTAGTGTAATGATAAGCATCGGAAGTCCAGCCAATACCCAGCACTTCCGCTTTGGGTGTAAGACCATGAGCGCAAATGGCATCTTCGGCGGCCAGAACTACAACACCCGCCCCTTCCGAGAGGACAAACCCCCGGCGATCGGCGCTGAAAGGCCGGGAAGCCTGTGCCGGATCGGCCCAGGCACGATCCGGCGGATGAACTTTAATCGTCGCATTCATATTGGCAAAACCATGAATCAGCTCCGGCAGAATGGGGGCATCAGCGCCACCGGCCAGAACAAAATCACAATCGCCGTCACGGATCATTCTCGCTCCGATGCCGATGGCATAGTTACCCGAAGCGCAGGCGCCCTGCGGCGAAAATATCGGCCCGGTAAATTTCAGGAGCATTCCCGCTTTCCCGGAAGGTAAATTGGCACACAGATTCGGCAGCAAATAAGGGCTTACCCTTAGCGGTCCGCGATGTTCCAGGTCGTGCATGGCAATACGAAAGGCATCGGTGCCGTTGAGTGCCGAACCGATAAGGCAGGCCATCCGCGGCGCAGTTTGTCTGTCGATGACAATTCCGGAATGCTCAATTGCTTCCTTGCAGACTGCCATCGTCAGAATCACGAAAGAGGCATTCCAGTTATAAACTTCTTTGGCATCGGTAAAATCAAGTTCCAGCGGATACCAATCAGGTATTTCACCGACAATATCGCAAGCCGATTCCACTTTGCAACGCGTTACTTTCCGGAAACCGGCTTCGCCTTTGACGGCGCGCTTCCATGTAGATTCAAACGTCCTGCCCAGGGGAGTTGCCGCCCCATAACCTATAACAAATACTCTTCTGTTTTGCGGTGCTTTCATAAATCTACCATCTGTTATTCAAGAGATACGGCGCAATATAACACAAGAATTGCATCCGCCAAAGCCAAAAGCATTCTTCAGTACAAACTCCTGGCGCAATTTTCTGGCTCCTTCAGCGACACAATCAATCTCAATTGCGGGGTCCGGAAGATAATTAATTGTCGGGAGCAATGTATCCCTGACCATTCCCTCCATGGCCAGGATTGCTTCAATGGCGCTCGACGCGCCCATGGCGTGTCCCAATTGTGATTTATTTGCTGAAACCGGCGGAATATTTTTGCCGAAAATATTATTCAGGGCGGCGGCTTCCACTTTATCGCCCACTCTTGTCGATGTGGCATGAGCATTAACAGCATCGATATCTTCCGGCTGCAATCCGGCATGAATGATAGTTTCTTCCATGCATCGCTGCACAGTTGATAAATTGGGCGAAACAAAATGGCTGGCATCCGAAGTCATTCCCCAACCGGCCAATTCACAGTCAGGCTGCAAACCGTGAGCTTCGGCAAATTCAGCAGATGTCAGGATAATACACCCGGCGCCTTCGGAAACAACGAAGCCTCTTCTATTGATGGAAAAGGGCCGGCTGGTTTTTTGCGGCAATTCTGCGGGCTGGCCTTCTTTCGGCCGGTACGCGCCGTTCATTGTGGCAAACCCGGCAACAATAGGTTCAACCAGGGGAAAATCAACGGCGCCGGCAATAACAACATCCGCCAGCCCCCTCTGCAAGAACATCTCGCCGATGATCAGCGACGTAATACCTGTGGCACAAGCGGTAATTGTTGAACAGATCGGCCCGGTAGCGCCTGTAAGAATAGAAACCTTGCCGCCGACCATGTTAATGCAGGAATTCGGATTGGTAAAGGGATGCGGCATCTTGCCTTCCGCTTTCATCAGTCTGTCGGCGTGGAGCACGGCATCCAGGCCGCCTACGGCTGAACTGAAAGTTATGGCCACACGCGGCGCCATCTCCCGAGTAATGATAATTTTGCTTTTAGCCAGAGCGCGGTGAACCACCAGCAGGGCATATTTGAAAATCGGCGATGTCCAGTGAGCCATCTCCCGGGGCTGTAAAAAAGGATAGGGACGCCCGTCAACTTCGGCCACTTCACCGGCTATGCGCACCGGGAAATCGGCGTTCATTGGGAACCTGGTCAGATTGGCAATACCGCATTCGCCCTGTTCTGCACGCTGCCATTGAATTTCTAAATCTGTACCCAAAGAGGAAACAGCATCATATCCTAAAATCACTGCTTTCTTAGAAGTCATATTAGTCCCGAAAATATAGAATTACCCGCATTTTGCACTTGAGGAAATTGATAAAATAAGAGCTTTGCACAACCACTCTAATTGTCTTACCGGCAAAGGCCGGTATCCAGGAAGCAATTGAGAATACTGGATTCCCCCGTATCGAGTACGGGGCAGGCTCTTCGTCGCGCTTCGCTTGCACGGAATGACACAATTGTTAGTTTAATTTAGTTATGCAAAGCTCTCAAAACATAAATGCAACTTAAGTATTACCAGGGAATAAGACGATACAGCTTAGCAAACATCTCATAGATTTCGATCCAGTTTTGCAAATCCCCGGTTGTTTTGATGTGACTTTGTTTATTCACCATAATCCAGCTCATGTGTGCTGCGCCATCTTTGCAAGTGGAGCAATCGCGTGTTGCCGAGGTACAGCAGCGATGAACGGTCTTTAAATCGGAAGCCCAGCGGGCGAAATGAATCAAACGGCGTGGCCGCGGCGATCTTGTGTCCAGCGCCTCAGTTACGGAAGGACATTCCGGCCAGCCAAAAGTACGTCCCAGCATTTGTCCTGACGTGATTACTTCATGGTAATATTTGCTGGAAATTACAGTCTGCGGATATTTATCCAGTGCCTCATCCATTTCGTGGCGTAAATCTGCAAGTTCGCCTTCCTTCCAGGAAAAGCCGTCAACACCCTCATCGTTCGACAAGAGCTGCAAATGCACTTTCAATCCGACATCTGCAATTTTTCTGATTATGGTTTCTATTTTCCCTAATTGCTTCGGAGTAATCGTATAGAGATAATAGGTATAAGGATCTCCGGCATAATTGGCACTGGAAATGGCAAAAGTATCGCGACCGCGGAGAATCTTTTCATCTTCACCGTCGCCCCACAAAGAAATTCCCACCATCATATCCGGAAATTTTGCACGGTCGACTTTGATGAGTCCATTAGAGGCGCAATAAGTTGGCAGCCGCTTGTAAAAAGCTTCCACCCGATCCATGCATAGTGTCGGCTCACCACCGATTAAAATGGCCAGGTTGACACCGCGTGCCTTTTCGCTGTCAATAAAATTCTCCCATTTTTTTATATCCATTTCTTCCCGGGCTGCCTCATGTTCACCGGAAGAAAAGAAAAAACATCCTTTGCAACGCAAATTGCATCTATTGGTAACATCATATATGGAACTGCGAATATTAAGATTGGCGATGCGTTTATAACGTTCGTGCCATTCTTTATCCAACAATGAGCTTATAGTTATCATTCAGACTGCCCTTTTACAGTTATCGATATCTTTTATCAGCCGGCTCTGTCTGCAAAACAAGGTGGGCTGACCAACTCCCCGCAGAGATTTTTTCCCTTTTCATAACCCATTACCCAAACCGCCAGATAAGTATCTACATAATCAAGCCATGATTGAAATGTGGCCAGATTACTTACATGACGGTAAAGTCGGGCGGTAACAACTGCCGAACCAGCAGCATAATGCCGGCAATCAGCACAGTCCGTATCCGGCACGCAGCAGGCAACCGACCTGTCCCAGTTTAAGTCCGTTCGATATTGCCGGAATGATCTTCCTAACCCGATGTCCTGTGAACTGTTTTGCCGGGGATAAGAACAACTGTAGAGATCATGCAAGGATCCCTTGTGCGCATGGGCTACAGCATTGTAAACGGAAAAAATAACATTTTGCGGATATTTTTTAAGTAGCGCGATCATTGTTGACTGAACTTTTTGAAGCGACTCTTCGTTATGACGCAAAGGACCGGTATAACCTACCGGAGAAGAAAATACGTTAAAAGTCAGTTTGCAACTGCTCGCACCGAGCTTTCCGGCAACTTCATATGCTTCTTCAATATTTTCCCGTGTAAATGTGTAAACAAAGACAGCACGTGGATCATTCTGATAGTTCTCGATTTGTTTTGACAAAAGATTCCTGGCTTTTCTCACGCGCAGGCTGGTTTCATCGTTTCCCCAAACTGAAATATGAATCTTGTAACCGACAGATTCCGGTATTTTTTTAAATCCATTGGTGGCAATACTTCCCAGCGGCATTTCCGAATAGCAAACATCGAGGAGCTCCGGTACCAGTGACGGTTCAGCGCCGGCCAATACCACGTAAGTAATGCCGCGGGCCTTTTCATCCTGCATAAGCTTGCGCCATGCCTGTGCGTCCAAATTCTCCGGCGCAAACTGCTTTTCTCCTTCGTAGTAATAGCAGCCGTCACATCGTATATTGCAACGGTTACTCATGTCGTACGTGGATTCCCGCAGAAAAAAATATTTTCTTACTTTTTCCCAGCGAGCTCTCACCGCAGGATTTGCTAAAA
This sequence comes from Deltaproteobacteria bacterium, assembly GCA_025361065.1. Taxonomy (GTDB): domain Bacteria; phylum Desulfobacterota; class Syntrophia; order Syntrophales; family Smithellaceae; genus MVRV01. The sequence continues at coordinate 9,268 of JANYAY010000047.1, read as the reverse complement.
GTTCGGCGAATTTTGGTTTGGCTGTTTCAGAAACTGTTTTATTGTTAATGGTCATAGACAATTATCTTCTGTAAATTAACCCTTCGCGGTAAGTTTTTCGGAAATATATTCAGCTATCATGCGAATGGATTTTAATTTCGGATAATCGTCTTCGTCAATCACAATTTTGTATTCATCTTGCAGAACCAGAGCGATTGTCGCCAAATCCATACTGTCAATACCCAATTCATCAACCAAATCCATCTCCGGACTGAACGTATCTACTGTAACATCTTCCAGCTTCAGTTCTCCAATGATAATTTCAGCTACCTTCCTTATAATGCCCTGTATATCATTTGTTTCAGGCATCTCTTCCCTCCTTATATATTTGTTTATCTTTTTTTCTTCTTCGCGACGATTTGCCCGCTGCAGACAATATTTTGCTCATGAGCTACTTTAAAGGTAAATATGGTTTCTTCGCCTGCTTCCCCCCGAGTTACAGTCATCTTTAAAGATTCACCGGGACGAACAGGTTGGGTAAACCTAACTCTTTTTAGAGCTAAAAAAGTAATTTCTTCGCCCTTGGCAACGGCATCCTGAATAATGGCCTGCTGGACCATATCAACTAAAGCTATCCCCGGAAGAATCGGCTCATTGGGAAAATGACCCAGAAACCAGGACGAATCAATTGGCACATAAGCTAACGCTTCGATCTTATTGGGAGTAATTGAATTAACCTCCCTGAGCAATTGCCTTGAATCTTTCAAATCATATCCCTTCACTGTTCGCTTGCCAATTAAAATGCATATCAGTAATTTTATTATATATCACTGATTATTTTTTCAATCAAAAAATATTTTATTAGGTCAATGATTATTTATTTCCTAAAGATTATCACTCCTGTTCATGACTTCTTGATTGATCAAATCGGCAAGAGGAACAATACATAAACCTTTAGCAATAATTCCGTTAAGCAGCCGCTCAATCTCCGGCAAAAAAAACGCACTGTCTTCTTTCCTGCGGGGCGGCACATCGTGAAGCAGGATAATATCATCGGCCTTAACTTTTCTCAGGATTTTAGAACCAATTTCTTTTACATGGAAATTACCGGCATCAAAAGCGCGACAACTAAAGGTCAGACAAAACATCCCTAATTTATCCAGAATTGGGGACAGCTTGGGGTTCACAATACCTACCGGCGGCCGAAATGCCTTTGTGTTTATACCCATTTTCCGTAATATTTCCTGAGCCATAGAAATCTCCCGATACAGATTATTAAAGTTTGTCAGCATCAAAAAAGGATTATGGCTAAACGAATGATTACCAATACTATGGCCACGGGAAACTATTTCTTTGATGATTTCGGGATAGCGCAAGGCATTGATACCGGAAACAAAGAAAGTCGCCTTAACTGAATACTTGTCGAGCAAATCAAGTATTTGCCTTGTTGTCGGTTCGGCGGGGCCATCGTCAAAAGTGAGCGCAACCAGATTTTTGCCGGTTTGACCACGGCTGATCTCGGGCAGGAGAAAATTGGTTTGCGGCAAAAAACATGCGCTGACGCAAAGAAGAATATAAAAAAGGGCAATAGCCGCAGCAAATAGAGGATTAACCGCAAATACCAGGGCGCTGACAGCCAGGAGAACTATTCCCGTAACTACAGCCGGATTGCTAGAAAGCAGCTTTCGTTTCATCAAGTCGCCCTCACTGAATCAAATGTTCCCAAAGTGGCCCTGTAAATCCCCGTTCATAGAGCTTGGGCAAAACACGGGTTGCTTTATTTTCACCGGAACCAACTATCCAATTAAAACGGCCATTGGCATGATTCTCTACTGCTTGCATAATTTCTTTGCCAGATATATGCGGGGAGGAGTAAAATACAGGATGCAAAAGACTTTGAGAGTGCGAAATTTGGCCTTCCTTCAAGGCTACATCATATAGGGCGGTATGAGGGTAAATCCGAATACCGCAAAAAAAGAAAAAAACTGATTTTTCCAGTGTATCCACTCCATTTAGTGTGTCCTGAAGTGTCTGAGCGTTTTCACCGGGACCACCTAAAAGGAAATAATGGGCAATATGCAGATTAGCTTTCAGCGCTTGCTTATGAGCGGCAAAAACATCTCGGGAGGCAAAAGGTTTTTGCAAATTTGTGAGCATTGTATCGGATAAAGATTCCGTCCCAAATTCCACATGCGTGAGCCCCGCATCAGCCAGTAACTTATAATAATCTGCGGGAGATATGGTGGGAGCAAAGAATCCACCCCAAGGAATCGATACGTGAGCTGCAATAAAAGCCTCGGCGACAAGCCTGCTGTGGTCATAACTGGCATTAAAGGCGGAATCGGTGATGAATATATATTTAGCTCCGGCATCCTGCAATTCGCGGGCTTTTTGGGCTATTTCGCGGGCGGGGAAAAACCGCATCCGGCTGCCTTCAATATGCGGATAGGTGCAATAGCTGCAGCGGAAGGGACAGCCCCTTTTTGTTTGCAGGTTAAGCATCCCCCCGTAGGAAAGATAAAAACCGGTGTTTACACCTTCGGGATCAAAACGTCTTTGGACGTCACCGCCCCATGGATCATAAGAAACAGTTACAGTCTCCTTAGTCACAACTCCGGGCATGAATTGCACACTTTCATTCTTTTCCAATGCATCCAGAAGTAAAGATAATCTTTCTCCTTCGCCGGCAATGCCGTAATCGGCATCCAGCGCCTGTAAAAATTCAACAGGAAAAACTGTATAACCGCTACCGCCTAATATCAATTTCGCTTGTGAATTTTTCCGAATCTCGCGTACAAGGTTTTGATAATCGGATAAAAAAGCGCGACTATTCATTGTATCGGTATTATCTACATTTCGAATTGATATCCCGACAAAATCGGGAGAAAATTCTCGAATAATCGCACCCACTTCATCCAGATCTAAAACAGTGTTCAAATCTACTATTTTTGTCGAATAACGGGAATCCAGAGAACCGGCAACATAGTCAAGCCCCAGTGGATATACCGGATAGGGCATTCTCAAAGTGTTTGCAGAGATTAGCAATACTTTCGTCATAGGGGTAAAATGCTCAAAATTCTATAGGATTGTTTTTGTTTGCCACCTTATACCATTTCGATTCCAATGGATAACAATTCTCCAAGAAGGAGACTCCGACTGGTTACGCTTTAGTGTGATTGGATGAGCCGATCCCGCTAAAAGCGAGATCGGCAAAGTTAACCTAAGAAAGCGCCTTGGTATTAAGCTTTCTGCCTCTGATTATTGAAAATATGAGTAGCCAGCGCGCGTACTGACGCGAATACTTTGGCGCCAAGTTCTTTGCTGTCAATTTTAACGCCATAATCTTTTTCAATCATCATTACCAGTTCCAGCACATCAATAGAATCAATTCCCGTATCGCCGCCAACAAGCACAGCATCATCTTTAATGTCTTCAGGAGTAACGTCTATCAAACCCAGTGTTTTAATAATATTAACTTTAAGTTCACTAACTAATTCTTCAATCTGAATCATTTAACACCTCATTTTTAATCCGGCGCTTTTAAAAACGCCTTATTTTTTTGTGTCCGATCTTTGCGGATTTTGCACCGGTAAAGCCGCGATTTTTTTCGCCTCAGCCCCGAGTATTTTTTCCAAAACAACCCGCACTGCCCAACGGCTTATCGCCTTTCCATATTTAGGGCCGGCAAGGTACGCTCCCAGCATAAGAATAAGCCAAGAAATACCATAAATCACAGTAATAATGAAAGCGGCAATTGAAGCATTAAATTTAGCTCCTGCAATTCCACCTATAATAACAGCAGTAGGGAGACCTATCAGATAACTAACAAAAATCAAAACTAAACCGGTAATTACTTTTGCTGTAAGTTTTTTCTCAAAAACACTCAGATCAGCCTTCTCGGATATTGCATTTCTGCAAAATTCTTTCCGGGCAAAATAAACCGCTATTTTTTTTATTATGTTCATTTTAACTCCTGTGATTTGATGTATTATACCTTTCGCTGACAAATTGGTATAAAAATTTTACGATGCTAGATTAAAGCAGAAAAATATTTCAAGGCGAATTTTTTTCAGCCGAAATTCAATATTGATTTTTGATAAAAAAAGTATAAGTATAAACAATATTGTCCATAGATCGATTAAAACCAATCTAAACTATTTCTAAAAGTAGGAGGTTAACCTCATTATGAAAGAAAAAAAATTATTTCCTAGAGCATTGGCTTTATTAGGTATTCTGACTATGCTTTTTGCAGGGGCATATGCAACCGCAGCGGAACCTGTCAAAACTGTGCCTGCCGCAACCATTCCTGCTGCTGTACCTGCTACAGACGTGCCTACAGCAGCTACTCCTGCTGCAACTGCCCCTGCCGTAACTTTGCCTGTCACAGTTGATCCAGCACTGAAGGGCGCGTTTACCAGATGTTCCTACAAACCACCCCCCAATCCAGCTTACTTAGCAGCGGAAGTGTGGTACCCGTGTGAAACGGCCAAGGGTCCATTTGCCGCAACAACTTTGATGTCCGGCTTTTTTAATTCTCATGACGACATAAGGTGGCTTGCCTACCACCTTGTCACCCACGGATATATCATCTTTGCCATGACGCCTACAGATGTCATGGGCAATACTCCGCTATGGACAGATGCCCATAAAGCCGGTATCGCGATGCTCAAAACCGAAAATATCCGCAGCGATAGCAAAATTAAAGGTCTTGTCGATATTAACAAACTCCAACTCATGGGCTACGGTAAGGGCGGAGGCGGAGCGTTACTCGCCGCAACCAATTTAGGTTCGGAAGTGAAGTCCACTCAGGCATTGGCTCCCTATATGGACTCAGGTTACGATCTGGACGATATTAAATCGGCAACAATATGTTACGCCGGCAGAAACGATGATAACTCGCCTCCGGGCAAAGTTGTCAGTATGTACAAAGATTTTTCTTTCGAGAAGGCGCTCGCTTATTTCAAAAACTTTCCCCATACGGATTGGATCAATTCTGGTGACCCAGTCAATCAAATGCACGCCAAAGTATATATAACCTCCTGGATGAAGTTTTATCTGGATGGCGACAAAAATTATGAGACCTATCTTTACGGAGAGCAACATGAAAATCATATGAAGGCTGACTGGTTTTATGATTTCAGACGCGCCACAAAGTAATACCAATTCTAATAGTAAATTACGTTGGTAAAATTACTAGAGCCCTTCCTCATTCTATTAAGGAAGGGCTCTACTTTTAGGTACAATTTGGGAAGCTTTATTTCTTTAGGAAGTGAGCATTACACCCCGCGGATAACTCCGTTTGATGTTGTTTCAAACAATGAACAATACGGCCACCGCCAGGTTTCACATCCTTGCAAAGTTTAGAAGCATCTGCGTTACAATCTCTTACAAATTCTTTCTGCTTTTCTTTTTCTTCGGCAATATAATTCTTGCATGCCGGCGATAATTCACCTTCATGCTGCCGTATGCAATTGACTATTCTTCCCTGCCCAGGATTCACATCTTTACAATATTTTTCAATATCGGCCCTGCACGGTCCTTTTCTGTTTACTTCCTGAGTTTGAGCAATTGATGGAACCAGCCAGAAAAGTACAGCAACAATTAACGCCATTCTTGATGTTTTCATAAACCCTCCTTTATTGAGACTCAAATATTACAAACATAGTGCGGTAATATTTGTTAGTCGAATTATCCCGCAGCAGACAGAGGGCATTTCAGATGCCCGTGGATATCCAGCGAAGCAACAACAACGTTACAACTGGAACTGATCACATTTTTAACACATTTAATTCAAGAATTCTCCAGTTTTTTTGCGCGAGACAGATCAGTATTTCGAACCATCGCCTTCATATTCATTGGCCATTTGGTCACTATCCCAGGCATGATCATGAAGAGTTGGGTTAACCTCTCTGTCGTTAGTTAATAGTTGTTCCTGGAGTTGAATCTGCTCGCGGCTGTTGAAAATATATGTATCCTGATCATGCCTGTGCGAGGCAAGCTGATCCAGAGCCGTTTCATCGTACTTGATAAAGTTCTGGCCGGCACGAGTGGCAGCGTACTTGCGTATACCCAGTTTGGTAAGAACATCAATGCCCAGTCTTACTGATGTATCTAGTGATTCCCGATAGATATCTTTTACTCCCATATCGATTAGTTCATAGGCATCCAGACGACTTTTGGCACGCACCATGATTGTAAGGTTGGGAAACAATTTTTTCGTTTTTTCAACCAGATCGTAATTAGTCTCTGGTGAATCAATCGCGGCAATCAAAATTCTGGCTTCATCGGCCCCGGCTGATTTCAGGATATCAATGCGCGTCGCGTCACCATAGAAAACTTTAAACCCCATTTTTCTTAAAAGATCTACGCGATCAGAATCATTATCCAGAATTGTAGCGGAAATTCCATTTGCTCGTAAAAACCGGCCAAGAGTAGAACCAAAATGACCGAACCCCGCAATTATCACAAGGTTGGAAACATCAATTTCATCAGCTTCTTTTTCTTCTTTGGCCTTTGTACCGCAACGCGGCTCAATAAATCTCTCATTAATTAGCAGAAGCAAAGGCGTTACCGTCATGCTGATCGCTGTAACACCCATCATCATATCAGTCTGCCGGACAGGCAGAATATTGAGTTGAGAAATGAAGGCAAAGAGAACAAAGGCAAATTCGCCAACCTGCGCCAACCCCAAAGTAAATAAAAGATTTTGATCAAAACTGAGCCGTACAAGTTTGCCGGTAAAAAACAGCACGCTCGCCTTGATCACGATGATGCTGCAGACCAGGGCAGCTATTTTCAACGGGTTATCGACAATCAAACTAAAGTTAATCGAGGCGCCCACAGAAATAAAAAACAAACCGAGCAGAATTCCCTTAAACGGTTCGATATCACTTTCCAGTTCATGCCGGAATTCACTGTTGGCCAGCACTACTCCTGCAAGAAACGTCCCCAATGCGGGACTCAAACCCACAAGCATCATGATAGAGGCAGTACCGATGATGATCAACAGAGCCGCCGCCGTAAACAATTCCCGCAAATGAATCCGTGCAATGAAGCGCAGAAAGGGAACAATCACAAAGCGCCCACTCAATATTACTACCCCCACCGCGCCCAGCACTGTTAAAGTTTGCACCCAACCGGGTTGCCCTGAAATAAGCGTGATCGCTCCGGCACCCGACGCGTGAACAGCGGAAATAGCTAAGAGCGGCAGCAGCGCTAAAATAGGAATGACGGCGATATCCTGAAAAAGAAGTACGGCGAAGGAACTCTTTCCCGATTCTGTCCTGGTTAAACCTTTTTCCCGCAGCGTCTGCATGACAATGGCGGTAGACGACATGGCCATGGCCAGACCGCAAGCCAGTGCCGCCTGCCAGCTAAATCCGACAAACAGAAAAACCGCAAAAACAAGTATCGTTGTTGCGCCCAGCTGCACGGAACCTGTTCCCAAAATGAGATTGCGCATGCGCCAGAAGTGGGAAGGCTCCAGTTCCAATCCAATGAGGAACAGCATCATCACCACGCCGAATTCGGCAAAATGCATAATGTCCTTTCCTTCCTGACCGATAAAATTAAGAAAAAAAGGACCGATAATTATTCCGCCCATTAGATATCCCAATACAGATCCCATTCCCAGTTTTTTGGCAATAGGAACAAAGAGCACAGCGGCCGCCAGATAGATTAATGCGTCATGTAAAAAAACATTGCTCATGGTTTTATAAGTCCTGTTCCCGATAAAAGCCAGTCGTTAAGAAATTCAACTTTCTTCATTGCTTCGATATCAAAATCACCCGCAATCATTTTTTCTAAAAGGGTGTGATACATTGTCACATGATCTTTCAGCTTCTCGTCAGTCAGCAAATGCGTCCCCTGCACAGCAAAAGGCGGCAAATAAACCATTTTACACAAAGTTGCTGTTTGCTCAAAAGGAAATAAGAACTCTTTAATAGTGTAACGATTGTAACCGCCGAGAGCATAAACCTCTCTGGTTCCGCCCGTAGTTATAACATTAAAGATAATTTTACTTTTAAGAAAATTACCGTCTTTACCATGCGCCCAGCCATATTCCAGCACCAGATCAATCCACTGTTTGAGCAGAGCGGGAGCGCTGTACATATATAAAGGATGATGCCAGATAATAATCTGATGGGAAGTAAGCAGTTCTTTTTCACGATCAACATCGATATTGAAATCCGGATATTGCTCATACAAATCGTTTAAAGTTACACCTTGACGCTGCTCGACATTATGGAGCAACGCGCGGTTAGTTTTTGATTTCTCAAAACGCGGATGAGCAAAAAGGATAAGAATCTTGTTCATAGAATGTCACCAATTGATAATTTAATGATAACTTTTATCACATTTAATGACATTGTTCTTCAACTTTTTTAAAACATTTTGCTGGAGTAATTACCTGGCATACAACCGCCCTTGATTGCTCCGCAATGTTTAGCTTCAACCCCCCAAAAAACACCTTCCGGCTTTCCCGTTTGGTACCGGCAGGAAGGTATAACTCGATATTCGCGGCTATAGAGCCACATGAAGCTGCCTGGTTCTGCAGATGCTTGAGGTTCATGCCGCAGGGCTCAGGGGCGCACAACCCGGAAACCGATACCTTCGTGCACGTCACTCGGGAGGAAGTGGTTACGAAAAACAACCGAGGCGAAAGACGCAAAGTAGTTCCAACTGCCGCCGCGGACGACACGGTCCGTGCCCGAAGCCGCTCCCCTATAGTCGGTCTGTGTTCCCGCGGGATAGGCGCCATTCCTGTCCCAAACCCACTCCCAAACATTACCGCTTATGTCATAAAGGCCTAGTTCATTAGGATGTCCCGCTGTGCCTACCTGGTGAGTTGAAGTGGCGTTTTCCCATGTCCAGGCATAATCATCAATATTTACCTGCGTGCCGCCTGTTTCTGTGCTGCCGGCATAGCCTTTTGTATAGCCTGTAGTGTTTGTGCCTGTTCCGGTATATCCATTGGAACGGTCACTGGTTGCGCCCATAGCCGCCCACATCCATTCCATCTCTGTCGGCAGGCGATAACCATTGGCAGCCCAGTTGGCGCTAGCGGCATTCCAGGCCGCATCACTGCTGGTAGGAATGTCCCCATACGTCAAGGTCGTAAAGTTAACGCCAGCTACACTGTACACAGGCGTCAGGCCTTCAGCAATGCTCAGTTTGTTACAGAAGGCGATGGCATGGTACCAGTTTGCCTGTTGTACCGGATCATTGAGCCCCATGGAAATAGTTGTATCGCTGGGATCAGTTCCCATTACTGCAAGAAACTGTGCTC
>JANYAY010000125.1 GCA_025361065.1 Deltaproteobacteria bacterium | reverse complement strand
GCCAGTTCCCGATCCAGCATCAAAATTCCTTCTTTGGAATCTTCCACCATGGCCAGTTCGCGGGATACCTTCTCCGTGTTTTTTTCTTCCTCGATCTGCTCATTTAAAAACCAGGAAAGGAGCGGTTCCGATGTGTAATCATTTTCTTCTCGTGATATTTTAGTGAGATTATTAATCTTGGCGGTAATAAACTTTTCGTGTTCATAGGCGTCTTGCATTGCTTCCAGAGGTGTTTTCCACGTTGTCTTAATCTGCTTCAAATCCAGCAGCGTAACTTTTCCGCCCCGATCAATAATATGATCAAAAAACTTCATGGCGTGAATCATTTCTTCATGAGCCTGGCAGCGCATCCAGTGCGCCATACCGTCCAGATTCTGGGAGTGAAAATAGGCAACCATGGACATATAAATATAAAAAGATTCGAGTTCATGCTTAACTTGTTCGTTCATTGCATCTCTTACTTTTTTCTCAATCATTTTAAGTACCATCCTTTCTTGTTTATGTTGGATTGATAATGTTATGCATCCTAACAAATTCTTCCGGCATTTGCCAGCTAACTTCCTAAACTGTATCTCCTGGTTATTATTTACCCAGATGGATACATATTACCCAGCCGCTTCCCGTTATTTAATTATGAGTTACTATGTTTTGCCCTTTATTAACAATATCTTGCAATTATTCCGCACTCCCGGCATAAGCTTTGCTTATTGACTGTCCACAAATATCATAAAACATAAAATGTGAAATTGATTATGTTTATATTTGAGTTTATATTTGAGCAGGGCAAAACTTGTGATAAACAAATTGTCAAAAAATTAACAATTACTGTAAACAGGACTGCTAATGAATAAAAAAATCTTCTACGGATTAATTATATTTCTTCTGTTGACCTCGACATCCTATGGAGCAGACCAAATCAAAAAAGGTGATGTGCTTAATCTACGGCAGTGTATTGATATCGCCCTGCAACAGCATCCCAATCTTAATGCCGCCGCAGGTACAATAAGGTTAAGTGAAAGCAAAATTGGCCAGGCTCGGGCAAATTATTATCCGCAACTTACCTTGCAATCCGGTTATCAAAGAATCGGACCATCTTCCACATCACTTCTGAGAAGCGATCCCTATAATCAGTATTCCAATACTTTGAATTTAAGCCAGAATATTTTTGATTTTGGCAAGACAGCCACTTCCGTTGAAATACAAAGTTTGAGCAAAGAATCATCTCAAGCCGATTTGCAAGATATCAGAGGCCTGGTTATTTTTAATGTCAAACAATTTTATTTTGGATTCCTGCAAGGCAGGATGAGCCGTAATGTAGCACAGGAAACGGCAAACAATTTCCAGAAACATTATGAAATGTCTAAAGCCTTTTTTGAAGCAGGGAAAAGCTCCAAGATAGATGTTACTAGTGCAGAAGTAAATTTAAGCAATGCCCGGATAAATTTACTGAAAGCGGAAAATACCTTGAGGATAGCAACGGTAAATCTCAACAATGCTATGGGAATGACCAATGCACCCGAATATGAAATTAAAGATGATCTGACCTACAAACCATACGAAGTCTCTTTAACCGATGCTCTGCAAAATGCCTATAAGAACAGACCTGATCTTCTTTCGCTGGCCAAGAAAAGAGAAGGGCTGGAAAAAATAATTGATCTGAATAAAAAGGGGTATTTGCCGGTGCTGTCAGGGAATGCCGCTTACGGCTACACAGGAATCGATGATACGTCAATGGATAAAGCCTGGAATGTCGGAGTAACTTTGACCTTCCCTCTTTTCACCGGACTTTCTACAAAATACCAGGTACAAGAAGCCCAAGCCAACTTAGAGATTCTCCGGGCCAATGAAGATAACTTGAAGCAGAAAGTATATCTGGAGGTAGAATCGGCATATCTATCCATGAAAGAAGCCCAACAACGAATTTCTGCGGGTATTACTGTTGTCCGGCAGGCCGAAGAAAATGTGGAACTGGCCAAAGGTCGCTATACAGCCGGTGTCGGCAGTTACATTGAAATTACTGATGCCATGATCTCTTTAAATAATGCCAAGATGACTCATATTACAGCCTTGTCCGATTACTCGGTAACACAGGCAAGCCTGCAAAAAGCAATGGGAGCTAATAAATGAAGAAAATTATTATCGCGGTGGTCCTAATTATTGCTGTGGGAATAGGACTTTTTTTTGTTTTCAAATCCAATAAAAACGGCCCGAATTATATTACTGAAAAGACAACCCGGGGCGATATCAAATCCATTGTTTCGGCAACCGGCACTGTCAATGCAGTAACGACCGTTCAGGTGGGAACTCAGGTTTCGGGAACCATTAAACAGCTTTTTGCCGACTTTAATTCCCCGGTAAAAAAAGGACAACTCTTAGTTCAAATCGACCCTTCCATCTTTGAAGCCCAGGTCGGACAGGCACGGGCTAATTTAATGTCGGCTAAAGCCGGCCTGGAAAAATCGCAGGTAACGCTACGTGATACTTCAACAACATATGAAAGAAATAAAACTCTCTTTGCCAAAAATTTTATCGCTAAAAGCGATCTCGATACAGCACAGACAAATTATCTTTCCGCGGCAGCCCAGATAAAAATCGCCGAAGCGCAAATTCAACAAGCGCAAGCAGCGCTGGATTCATCCTCCATCAATCTGAAATATTCCAGAATACTTTCTCCGGTTAACGGCATCGTTATTTCCCGCAATGTTGATATCGGCCAGACGGTAGCAGCAAGTTTTCAGACCCCGACTCTTTTTACCATTGCCCAGGATCTAACCAAGATGCAGATAGATACAAGTGTTGATGAAGCAGACATCGGCAAAATAAACGTTGGACAGAATGTTAGTTTTACAGTTGATGCTTATCCGGAATTAACATTTCACGGTAAAGTTTTCGTTGTCCGCAATGCCCCGATCACCATCTCGAATGTCGTTACTTATGATGCTGTTATTGCAGTTGACAACACCTCTCTGAAACTTAAACCGGGAATGACAGCCAATGTTGCAATTGAAACAGCAACTGCGTCCGGAGCCATACGGGTACCAAATGCCGCGCTCCGCTTCAAGCCGGCAACAACCGGCAAAGCCGGCATTAATAAGCCTGAACAAAAAGGAACAAAAACAGCAAAAGGACCCAGTGTCTGGATTTTAGAAAACAAAAAACCTAAATATACTCAAATTACAACCGGCATCAGCGATGGTAATTATACGGAAGTAACATCAGGCAATATTAGTGAAGGGCAGCAGATCATCATCGAAGATGCATCCGGCAGCAAAAAGAAAACTGAGCAGGCCTCCGGTGCTCCGCGGTTCATCCGTTAATGGAATTAAAATGACTCTGATTGAAACAAGAAATCTCAGCAAGTTTTACTGCGTAGGCGATAATGATGTCCATGCTCTCGAAAATATCTCTGTCCGGATTGAGGCCGGAGAATTTGTGGCCATCATGGGACCTTCGGGATCCGGCAAGTCCACATTTATGAACTTGATCGGCTGCCTGGATCAGCAGACAAGCGGCGATTATCTTTTAGACGGCACAAGCATCGGTGGGTTGAGCAAAGACGAACTGGCCGAAATTCGTAATTCAAAAATTGGTTTTGTTTTTCAGGGATTCAATCTTTTACCCCGCACTTCCGCTCTGGAAAATGTTGAACTTCCCCTGCTCTATAATCATGTTGCCGCCAAAGAAAGAAAAAAAAGAGCTTTCAGCGCATTGAAGAAGCTTGGCCTGGAAGGACGAGAGGACCATCATCCCAATCAGCTCTCGGGCGGGCAACAGCAGCGTGTCGCCATTGCCCGTGCTCTGGTCAATGCGGCTCCTGTTATTTTAGCCGATGAACCCACCGGGAACCTCGACACAAAAACCAGCGCGGAAATAATGGAATTGTTTGTTCAGTTAAATCAGGAATTCAATACAACGATAATCCTTGTTACCCATGAACAGGATATCGCCGACTTCAGTAAACGGATCATCCGATTTCTCGATGGTCATATTGTCAGTGATCTGCCGGTGGTGAAGTAATGATTAATGTAAACTCCACATTAAAGATTGCTCTGCGGGCTTTGTGGGTCAACAAGATGCGTTCTTTCCTCACCATGCTTGGCATAATCATCGGTGTGGGTGCGGTAATCACCATGCTGGCCGTCGGTACCGGTGCCAGCGAAAAAATATCCGAACAAATAGCCAGCGTCGGCAGCAATCTGCTTATGGTGATTCCCGGCAGCATAACTCAAGGCGGCATCCGCATGGGCAGCGGCAGTCACTCTACACTAACTCGAGATGATGCCGAAGCTATTGAAAAAGAATGTTCCGCAGTCAGCGCAGTTGCTCCTGTTGTTAATACCGCCGCACAGGTTGTTTATGGAAATCAAAACTGGGCAACAGGCATTTACGGGACATCCCCCGGCATTCTGGAAGTGAAGGATTGTGCGCTTGTAGTCGGAAGAAACTTTATTGATCAGGATATCCGCTCCGCTACCAAAGTCTGCATTTTAGGACAAACCGTTGTAGATAACCTCTTCGGAGGCATTGATCCGATAGGACAGATAATTCGCATCAAAAAAGTTCCTTTTGTAGTAATTGGTATCCTGGAACCAAAAGGACAATCTATTATGGGACAGGATCAAGACGATGTTATCTATATACCGGTAACTACCGCGCAAAAAAAGATCGTTGCTACGCATGTGCCGGGAATGGTGCGTTCCATCATGGTCAAAGGCAGAAGTGCCGAAGATATGCCATTAGCAGAAAAACAGGTTACTGAATTGCTGCGTCAGAGGCATCGCAGCGGCCCCAATAAAGAAGATGACTTCACGGTAAGAAACCTCTCGCAGATGATGCAGGTGGCGGAACAATCAGCCAAGGTAATGACTATCCTGCTGGGCGCCATCGCCTCCATTTCCTTACTGATTGGCGGAATCGGCATTATGAATATCATGCTGGTTTCGGTTACCGAAAGAACCAGAGAAATTGGCATTCGGATGTCGATCGGAGCAAAGACCTGGGACATTCGTATTCAGTTCATTATCGAAGCTCTTACTCTTTCTTTAATTGGCGGAATTTTCGGCATTATCTTGGGAGTAACCGGTTCTTCTCTCTTATCGGCTTTTGCCGGCTGGGCAACAATTGTTTCCCCGTTATCCATCATTATGGCTTTTAGTTTTTCCGGCCTTGTCGGAATATTTTTCGGCTTTTATCCGGCTTATAAGGCTTCCCTGCTCAATCCTATTGACGCCTTGCGTTATGAGTAATATACTCTATCTGCATGCATTCCACTTCATTACTTCCAACCAGATATTATTATGAATCTAAGTGAAACTATTTCCGAAACCATCAGCACCTTTATGCTGACCTTTCGCGCGTTACAATCCCGCAATTACAGGCTTTTTTTCTCCGGCCAATTCATATCTTTGATTGGCACCTGGATGCAGCAAATTGCCGTAAGCTGGCTTGTCTATCGAATGACCAATTCCATATTTTTGCTGGGACTGGTTGGTTTTATCAGCCAGTTTCCGACATTTGTCATTTCTCCTTTTGCCGGTGTCTGGTCTGACCGCATGAACAAGCACAGAATCTTAATCTGGACGCAGATTTTGTCCATGATCCAGGCTTTAACTCTGGCGGCATTAGTCCTGACTGACAGCATAACTGTCTGGCAAATAATCGTCCTTAGTTTTTTTATCGGCTGCATAAATGCCTTCGATGTTCCGGCAAGACAATCTTTTATCATCGATATGATTGAAGACCGTAAGGACTTGGGCAATGCTATCGCTTTAAATTCCGCCATGTTCAATGGAACACGTTTTTTAGGACCCTTTATTGCCGGTATTTTGATTGTCGCCGTCGGCGAGGGAATTTGCTTTATGATTAACGGCCTGAGTTACATTGCTGTTATCGCAGCACTGCTTGGCATGCAGATAGTTTATATAAAAAAACAAATTAAAAATAAAAGTATGCTGGAAGAATTAAAAGAAGGGTATTTTTATGTTTTTCGTGACCCCAAAATGAAATCAATACTCCTGCTGATGGCGTTAACCAGTATTATGGGTATACCTTTCATTGTCCTTATGCCTGCGTTTGCGAAAGATATTCTGCAAGGCGGCCCGCATACGCTGGGATTTTTAATGTCCTCCCTCGGAGCAGGAGCAATGCTCGGCGCTTTTTATCTGGCTTCAAAAATAAATGTTAAAGGCCTGCGTAAAAATATTCCTCTGGCAGTCTTCATCTTCGGCCTTGGAATTATCGGTCTGTCTCTATCGCACTCTCTGGGAATATCTTTATTATTGGTGTTCTTGGCGGGCTTCGGAATAATGATCCAGGTTGCTTCCAGTAATACCTGGCTGCAAACTAATGTGGACGATGACAAACGCGGACGGATGATCAGCTTTTTTGCCGTTTCATTTTTAGGCATGGCACCTTTTGGCAGTTTGCTGGCCGGAAGTGTGGCGGTCTATCTGGGAATTCCGCTAACCTTATTCACCGGTGGAATATGCTGCATTCTCGGAGCATTAGTATTTCGCTTGCGGAATTATCCTCCAGCCGCTTCTTCTTAAATTATTTCATCATCACAATTATCGCCAATACCCTGAGATAATATTAAATTCTTGCAAAAAAATTAACCATGCTTTAAAAACGCACTATCCTAATTTGGCGAAGAAAAATGACTCATAAATTTACCTCAATAAAATTCTTATTATTATCTTTGCTGTGTTTCTTCATATTTGCCGGGCAGGCTTTTGCACTGGAACCTTCGCAGAAGGAATTAAAAGATTTTCTGGCAATTCTGGATCGGCAATCCAAAGACTATGGATGGAAAGATATAAAACTGGAAGGAATCCCCTGGGAATATTACCGGACAACCATCCAGAAAAAGCCATTGATCTTTGCTGTTTTCGGCGGTTATAAAAGCAATTGCATTTTATTTCTGGGTGGTGTTCATGGTGATGAGCTTCCCACCGTTTATGTCCTGCTGAAATTTGCCAACTATATTAAAGATAACCCGGATTTTTTTAAGGATAAATGCATCATTATCGCTCCCTTGATCAATCCGGATGGTTTTTTTGCCAAATCTCCGGCACGTGTTAATGCCAGTGGTATTGATTTAAACAGAAATTTCCCCACCCGTGACTGGCAGGCTCTGGCCTGGAAGCAATGGGAACGCAAATGCCATAAAAACAAGCGCTATTATCCGGGCAGAAAACCCGGATCGGAACAAGAAACATTGTTTCAGATAGCTTTAATCAATAGATTCAAACCGCAAAAAATACTGACTATCCATTCGCCATTAGGTTTTTACGATTTTGACGGTCCGTCGTCCGATCTTGATTCCTTTGAGCGCTGGATAGAAACAGTAAGTAAAGAAACAAAACATCCCTTGAAGAAATTTGGCTATTTCCCGGGATCTCTGGGTAATTATGCCGGGCATGAACGTAACATTTTCACCTTGACCCTGGAGCTACCTTCTTCGGCACCCAATAGAGGAATGGAATATTTCAATAAATTTCAACCGGCCATTGTAAAATTTTTCGATCTCCAGGTCTTCGGTAAAGAACCTTTCCTGAAGTTAACCGATGAAGCAATTAAAAAACATTAACAACCGAGGCTATATCAGTTTCATTAAACACCCCTGCTTATATTGTTTCCATTGCCAGTTACAATTCTGCCAATGGTTTTAAGAGCTCTCTCAACGTTTCTGAATTCTCCCCCTGGCGGATGTCACTGAAGAGGGTGGTTAATTCGCCGGACAGCTTGATTGAATAAGGCTTTAGTGCCGGATTTTCATTTGTCATTGGAATATTCATCGGCTTCAAAAAGTAACTTCCGTAAATTCCATATCGAGTACGTTCAGCGAAAGCATCTTCCCTCTTAATGTTGATCCAACTCCCAGCAGGATCTTAACTATCTCGGAAACTTCAATGCTCGCGATCAGAGGAACGATAAAAGATAGATTTCCCAGGTCCTTTTCGATGCCGCACTCGCCACCATGTCGAGAATATATTTTTTGCAGTGTGTACTCTCCGGGGAATTGAGTTGTAACCTGACCGTACCAGCCGCCGACGCTTCCGTGGACCAGCGGGATGGCGCATTTTTCGCATACTTCAGCCAATTCGAGACGCCGTGGAATACTGTCGAGGGCATCTGCCACCACATCTGCTTTCCCGATAAGCCCCCTGCCATTTGCGCTTGTGAACGCATCCCGCACCGGCACGATGGTTACAGCGGGGTTGACCTCTTTTATCCTGCGAGCGGCGACAGCCACCTTTGGTTGTCCCAGGGTGTCAATGCCAGAAAACAACTGGCGATTTAGATTATGCTCCTCAAACGTGTCGGGATCAATCACGGTAATATGACCGACGCCGATGCGGGCAAGTTCCTCGATGATATAGCCTCCCAGCCCGCCGCAACCCACAACTGCAACACTGCTTTGAAAGAGTATGCGCTGTTTATCTGTGGAGATTGTATTTCTATTCCTTGCGTAGCGGGCAGGTAAAATCCCGCTGCGAAGCGCAGCATCTTCAATTCCGGCAACAGTAAGGCCTGACTCCTCGGCGATGATGCGGGCTGCCGCAAGTGGAAGCAAATCCCCTTCTGCATGATGCGAAAGCGTGTCGATGAGTTTTTTCATCCTCCCCCCAATGGTGGGAAAAGCGCCAATGTGTCCCCGTCAGCAAGGGTATGATCGCATTCCACATGCCTGCCGTTGACCAGCATCAAAGTAACCTCCTTCTCGGGGAGACCCTCTATGCGGATGACACCGGCAACGCTTATCCCGCGATCATATTCCCTGTATGCCGCATCAAAACGACCCAGCCTTAACGAGGCAAAGAGTTTCAGTAATATCTTTATTTTCCCTGAGCTTACAGACATGTCTGTCTCCGTTTCGCACAGTATGCAGTTTATGATGCAAGGATTTCCACTGCCAGCAGAATATCTGCACCAGCGGAATCGTATCCGCTTGTCGGCAGATCTCCCGATATAATCTCCGCAGACATTTCACTCAGCAGCTTCATAACCCTTGAGCAGGGGATTATTATGCCCCTCCGCAGTACCAGAGGCCCGGCCTCCTCCATGATAGAATTGAAAAGCTTGAGGCGTATATGTCCATTAGCTCTGATCGAATCCGCACTGGGAGTTCTATAGGTGATGGCGCTGCGCATTGCCGTATAAAACCCTCCCTTGCGCAACATGGCGCCAACCAGCCCGGGCATAGCTGCCGAGAGGGCCAGCACAGCGCCGTCGCCGACAATGGCAGTAGTGCAATCGTCAACGGGCTTGCCGTTTAAGAAAATAGTGGTGATTCGTTCCTCAAGATAAGCATTATCGATGCCCAATTGGCCGCAGAGCAATTCTTTAATGCTACATCCTGTTTCGACTTCCACCGTGATACCTTGTTGAAATAAAGGAAAAAAGCACGACAACATATTGGGGCTTATCTGCGCTTTAACTTTCGTTAGAGCTGTCCCACTTTGTCCATTAAATCTCGGGAACTTCTGTCCGTTCATACGGCTTCCGTAAATAACAAGGGGGAGCCTGATTCCCTGGCCCCCCCTTATTATTTTCCAATATTTTCTTTAAAAGTTAAAAACCTTATCCAAATCCTCGTCTTTGACCTGAAAAGTGACATTATGCGGCGGCAGCGGTATTTTGCTGAAATATGCCGGCAGCCGGTCGTGCTGAGCGGTGAAACCTGCACGTTTGTTGAAATCTCTTTCCATTGTAAGAATCTTTTTCCCCAGGGCCGTAACATCGTCACCGGTGAGGGAGAGCCCGTAAAAGGAGTTTAACAGATCAAGAAGCGCCTGAAAGGTTTCCGGCTGGTCAAGTACTGCGAAAGCGATAAAGAGACACATGCCTGTGGAATCGATGGCTGCAGTTGCAATCTGGAGGTTGCGCGAAAGTTCAACCTGTCCATCCGGTTTCAGGGGATCGACAAAGCCGCCGACTTTCAAAATGTTGGCCGTCACCGCGTAGCCGACAGTGTGGTCGGCGCCCATTGTGCTAGTGGCATAGGTAACGCCCATACCCTGCACTGCTCTGGGATCGTAGGCTGGTATGGACTGATGCTTAACTACCGGAATCCGCTCAACACCAAAAGCCTTGCCGGTGACTTCCGCACCGCTTCCCAGGATGCGGCCAAGGGGTGTTCCCTTGCCAACTTCGTTCACCAGGCGGATAGCGCCCTCAGCATCACCGAATGGAATGACTCCGGCATCCATGGCCACTCCGATCGCTACTCCCATCTCAATCGTATCGAGGCCATAAGTATCATCAAGGAAGTCGATTTTTGCAATCGCATCCGGATCGGATATTCCGCAGTTACCGCCATGAGCCCATACTGTTTCATATTCCGGCTGTTTAGAAACAAATTTACCGTTTTTATCTACGAACGTTCCGGAACACTGGATAACGCATCCGGTGTGGCAGCCATGCGTTGCCAAACCGCCGCGTTTTGTCTCGAGGTCGGCATATGTCTCCCCGCTGATAGCAGAGGCTCCTTCGAATGCCCCTGTTTTGAAATTTCGGGTCGGATAGCCACCGGCTTCATTCAGAATGTTGGTGAGCACGCTTGTGCCGTATGCAGGAAGTCCTTTACCGGTAACCGGATGGGATTTCAGCCCTTCCGTGAACTTTTTGTTGGCCTCGCGGAATTTATCGGGCTCTTTAGGTTGACGCATCTTGAGACCGGACGTGTCGAAAACAATTACTTTGACCCCCTTAGAACCCATTACTGCACCGACGCCGCCGCGGCCGGCATGACGACTGGGACGTAATTCCATGTCTGTGACGGCAATGGATGCTGCCCCCATTTTCATCTCGCCCGCCGGTCCGATGGATATACACGCAATTTTCTCGCCGAACTCCCCTTTCATTTTATCAATCAGGTCATAGTTCGTCAGCATCTTCAGGCTATTGTCAACCTTGATGCTCACACCCTTATCGTTGATGACTATCTTGTAGAGATCGCTTCCTTCCGGTTTGCCTTCAAGCACAATCGCGGCATAACCGTGTCTGGCCATGGCGATCCCTGCCTGCCCGCCCGAGTTGGACTCTTTTATTGTGCCGGTCAGGGGGCTTTTGCAGCCGATCGATAACCGCCCGGACATAACAGCTGCTGATCCTGTGAGGAGACCGGGAGCGATCACCAGTTTGTTATCCTGCCCCAGTGCGTGGCACAGTGGTGGTACTTCGGCTGAGATAATCGATGAGGTCATGGCCCTTCCTCCAAGACCCGCGTAATCGCCTGCCGGCGACTCGGTCATCTTTGGCCCTCCCTTTGCGCCCATATCAATTCTTAGAATTTTGTCCATTTTCTACCTCCTGCTAGATTTTTTTCAAAAACTAATGAGATAAGAAATTAACCAAATCTAAATAAAATTTAATAAGAACTTGCCATCGAGGTGCCGGAGTGAAGTATAGGTTTGATAATATTTTGCTTCAGAGATTATGTGGGTGAAGTATAGGGAGACTGTTTTGGCTTGTCAAGGGGTATTTAAGTAAAGCGCCAAATGATCATTGCCACAGGAAATAATGATTATTTCCTAAGTCTGCCGGTGTGCGAAGTACAGGAAAATGCAAATTTTCATCGTCTTTACAGCTGTTGTCAAGAACGCTTTATCTTGTGACAAATTAATTCTAATACACCCGCATCGTCAATAATTGATGTTTCTCTATTATTATCCTGATTGCAGCAATTTCTTTGTTTGTTCGTTTTTAATGTCCTTCGTTATTAATCATTTTTATTGCATGATCCATAATCGGCAGAAGTATCTTTGTGCAAAGGGTTACCGCTTTTACAGAACCAGGAAAATTAACAATTACGGTTTTATCTTTAATCCCGGCATATCCCCGGGAGAGCATGGCGTGAGGAGTTTCTTTATAGGATTCGCTCCTTAAGATCTCGGAAATTCCCGGCAGACTGCTGTCGCAATACTCCCGGCAGACTTCCGGCGTGATATCTCTCTGGGACAAACCCGTTCCTCCGGTGGTCAATATAAAATCTGCCGAAGCTGCCTCTCGCAATGCTTTTAAGATTTCATCCTTTTCATCAGGAACAATTACTCTTGATATTTCAGCCGCGGCAATAGTTTCTTGAATAATTTTCTCAATTGCCGGCCCGGAAAGGTCTTCATAAATTCCCTTTGAGGCCCGGTCAGATATTGTAATAACAGTTACTTTCATTATTTATTTTCCCGCCTTTTATTACTCTGGTAAAAATTCCCTTGCGCGGCATTACGCAATCGCCTATCTGTCTGAATATAGCGCAATGTTCATGGCATTCTTTTCCGATCTGGGTTACCTCCAGGATTGCATCACCTAGATTCAATCGGGTGCCTATTGGTAAATCCGGCAGGTTTATGCCTTCCGTTGTTATATTTTCGGCAAAGTCCCCATACGTTACTTTAGCGCCTTTTTTGATCATTTCGGCAATATCTTCGGATGCGAGCATTGACACCTGCCGATGCCAATCCCCTCCATGAGCATCTCCTGCTATTCCAAAATTTTCTTTTAAAACAGCTTCCGGTATCGGTATTTTCTTTTCACCCTTTTTATCCGCGATGTTGATGGATAATATTTTAAAGTTTTTCATTTTTACAGATTCCCGTATTATTTAATTTCTTCTTTCTTTTTTTCCACAAGATAAATATTTTCTATTTTCATTTTTTTATCAACGGCTTTACACATATCATAAACAGTAAGAGCGCAAACCGCAACAGCGGTCAGGGCCTCCATCTCGACGCCTGTTTTCCC
>JANYAY010000170.1 GCA_025361065.1 Deltaproteobacteria bacterium | reverse complement strand
AAATCATAAAAGGATGATGTTCGCAATGCAGCACCGATCCGGTCATCTCACCCATCTCCCATATCTTGTGCCTAAAATATTCTTGACACACAATATCTCATTGTATATACTCCACACAACAAAAAGCAAGTTCTTATCAATGGCAATACCCTTTGGCATTTTCGTTTTTGTCTTGACGGCCTGCTTGCTATATTTGATCACGAACATATGCAATATTAACTAATGGTTAAATAATAGTCAAGCTTTTTTTAACGTGGATGTGTTGTGGCGGGCAACTTGTACAAAAGAAAAAAATCTACTTTTATATAGGGGGGAAACCAATAATCATTTAGATAGTCGTCCCGGAAGATGTACCACATGTTAAGTTAGAATTCTGTTTCTTTTGAATTATGACAACATGCGGTCGATTTTTATACCCAATTTTCTCATCCTTCCTCGTAACGTAGATGGATTTATTCCCAATAATTCAGATGCACCGCCCGTGCCTTCTATCCTTCCTTTGGACAGCAGGAGGCATTTCCGAATATGTTGTGAAATCACTTCATCCATGGTCGGGAAACCGGAAAACGTTGATGATGTTTTCTCTTTCGGTTGTCGGATATGGGTTTCCGCCAGCTCAGAAAAAGAAAGTGGTTCACCCTGACTGATGATCAATTTTCTTTCAATAACATTTTGAAGCTCCCGAATATTGCCGGGCCAATGATAGTCCTGAAGCTGGTCCATGGATCCCGGTGCAAAACTGAAATCATGAGGGAGATTCATCTCATTAGATTTAATGCGGGCAAAATACAGCGCTAAATCCGGAATATCAAGTTTCCTTTCTCTGAGAGGAGGAACCTGAATTGGGAAAACATTGAGACGATACCAGAGATCCTTCCTGAACTGTCCATTCTCAGCCAAGGCCTTAAGATCCCTGTTGGTTGCGGCAATGACTCGAACATCGACGGAGATCGCACGTTTACCGCCGACACGATGAAAATTCATTGTTTGGAGACAACGCAGCAATTTAACCTGAGCCATATTTGAGAGTTCGCCGATTTCATCCATAAAGATGCTGCTGTGGTCAGCCTGTTCAAAATAACCTTGCTTTGTTTCTGTTGCACCCGTAAATGCACCTTTTTCATATCCGAATAATTCACTCTCAAGCAATGTATCGGGGATGGCACCACAATTAATACTCACAAACGACAGGGCAGCTCTTTGGGAACGTTGATGTATGGCATTTGCTATGATCTCCTTTCCAACGCCTGTTTCTCCCATCAGCAGTACTGGTATATCAAGAGGGGCCACGCGGTTTATTTGGGACATCACTTCCCGAAGTCCTGTTTCTTCCCCAACAATACGAGGGTGTATACGTTTACGCAGATCCCGATTTTCTGTAATCAGGTGATTTTTTTCACTATAAATTTCCAACTGATGCAGAGTGCTCTGGATAGCATCTGTTACAGCCTTAAAAAGGCCATCTAACAATTGAACGTGAGCTTCTTTATAGAGCCCTTCACCCCAGGCAATAAGTCCAATGAGCATGTAGTGGGTTGTGTTGATCTTTTTAGTTGCGGAGAGTGAGGATGCAGTTTCATTGGTGGAAAAGTAATTTGAAATGTCATGTGTAACTGGATGTCGATTCGTACAAGCGATATTTTGTATAGGGTTCTTCAATTCTTCTTGCGCCCTGTTTCGGGCGGCGCTTGATAGTTTTACCTTTTCATCGACCAGCATCACCCCTTCATCTGTAATGCCGATCCTGTAGTGCATAATGCCATGCCGGGTATCATAAATAGCTGTGTTCAACAAATTCAGCGGAAAATGTTTTTTCAAGAATTGGTATATTTTGATTAAAGCCTGTTCAGGATCACTGGCAGTGATGAGGTGATGTGAAAACTGTTCAACCAATTTGCTGATTTCCAGTGCCATATCAAGTAATAACTCCATCAAATCCGTCAAATAAAACAGTTCTGTTTAAATTGAAAGTTATGACTATCAGATATAACGGTTATTTACAATGCAAAATATTAACGTGATGAAATAATTGCTTATATTTATATGGCACAGAATATGAAATACAAAGATATCAGTAGTTCCGTCAAAAGGTCTTTGCAGATTAATTTAGACGGACGTTCCCAATGTTCCATTTCCCATAATACAGTCGGGTTTTTACAATAAGGATTTTTTTAATGTTGGCCATAGGTTTGGACATCGGTTCCATCACCACTAAAATTGCGGTTATGGACGGCAATGATCTGCTGGATACGAATGTTTCGTTCACCGGGTACAATGCGGAAAGCGCCTGGCGAAAGATACTTAAAGATACGCTTGATCGGCTGCAGTTGAAAGAATCAGTGGTGGATCGAATCATTGCCACAGGATATGGGCGCAATGGTGTCGGCATTGCAGACAAAACAGTTACCGAGATCAAATGCCATGCCGTAGGTGCCCGTTTCTATATGAGCAACGTAAGATCCGTAATTGATATCGGGGGACAAGACAGCAAATTTATCCGCATTGACGCAGACGGAAACGTGGCTGATTTTGTGATGAATGACAAATGTGCCGCCGGAACAGGTCGATTTCTAGAAGTAATGGCAAGAGCACTGGAAGTCGAACTGGCTGATTTCGGTAAACTTTCACTTAACGCAAGAAAATCATCTGCTATCAGCAGCATGTGCACGGTATTTGCTGAATCGGAGGTAATTTCACTTATCTCCAAAGGCGAACAGCGTGAAAACATTATTGCGGGCATCCACGAATCTATCGTCAATCGGTTGGTGTCCATGATTAGTAGATCGAAAATAGAGGAGCCGGTTGTTTTAACCGGAGGTGTTGCGCAAAATATCGGTATTCAAACCGCGCTTGCGAAAAAGCTGCAAATTAAAATTCGGGTTCCGGATACTGCACAAGTCAATGGTGCAATTGGTGCGGCCATTCTTGCCGGAAACATATAACAAGGGAAGGGGTAATATTCATGAAAACATTTGCATATTTTGATTCCGGTCACGAGTTTCCTGAAGAAATTGTCATGGCTGCCGGCTTTTCGCCAATGAAAATTCTCGGCGATGTTCATCAAGGAACGGCTGCAGCTGATGAATACTTATTTCCTTTTTTCTGTCCGTTTGCCAGAGGGTGTCTTTCTGATGCTTTGGCCAATTCGGAAAAATGGGACGGCATTGGTGTTGCACATGGATGTGATGCCACCGACCATCACTACGATATGTGGAGAGCCCATGTTATGGGAGTTCCAATCTTTTGGGTCAATACTCCAATGAAAATCGACCAGACAGCACAGATTTTTTATCGCAAAGAACTGACGCGCTTTATCGATAATCTGATCAAACAATACTCTGTCAAAATCGGTGAAAACGAACTCAAAGACGCCATCAGACTGTCCAATCAGGTAAAATCCCTGATGCAGCAGCTTGCATCTTTGAGAGCGAAAAAAGATATTTCCAATCAGGATTATTTTGAGATGACGCATAAAGCCGTGCAGATGCCCAAGGAACTCCTTGTGGAAGAGCTGAAAACGACACTGGCGGATTGGGAGGGCCGGGGCCCGTTTCCAGCGGGGAAAACCCCGATTCTTTTAACCGGATCGGATGTTACGTTTGTGGAATATATGGAACTACTCGACACCGCAGGGCTCAGGGTTGTCAGGGATGATTTATCGCTGGGTGAAAGGTATTTTGCAACAACGATTCCCGACACAGCTGATCCAGTGCAGGCGCTGGTGACGTATTCATTCGACATGCCACGATCGGCAACGCGGGTGCCCTCGGACAGCCGTCTGGAATACATCCTGGGAGCACTCAAAGATACAAAAATCGATGCGGTTTTATCTCAAAACATGAAGTTTTGCGAACCATACGCAATGGATGCTGTCTGGACTGTTCCCGCGCTTAAAGGAAGGGGTTATCACGTGATGCACTTCGAAAGAGATTATACGCCGAGCGACAATCAGATGCTCACGCGCCTCGAAGCGTTTAAAGAAACAATCCAGCAGAAGGGAGGACGCCAAAATGTCTAATAATACGCCTAATATGCCAAGCTTGTTCAGTTTTTTCCGGAAAAATCCGGGACTCTATTTTAGGGGGATGAAAAATCAGCTGAAACAGGGGTTACCAATGGATCTTTTGACGCTGATGGGGGACTACATCAAAAAAACCAAAAAAGCCGATTCATCACCCACGCAATTAGTTGCAAATTTTACAGCTGGCTTCCCCGTTGAGTTTCTTCTTGCGTTTGACGTTTGGCCGGGATTCCCGGAGTCCTCTGCCTGCACGGCCGGTATGTGCGAAATCACCCAGCCTTTGATCGAACATGCGGAAGGCATGGGTTACTCGCGTGATCTATGCGCCTATATGAAAACCAGTGTCGGCGCCTTTGATAAGGGGTATCCATACGATTTCGGCGGCAGTCCCGTTGCCGACATGTATTTTGGGACCAATGGGGTCTGTGATACGCACACCAAATGGTTTGAAAACGAAGCACGCAAACATGGACGCCCTTATTTTGCCATGGATGTTCCCTGCGTGGTTTCCGGTTCAGATGAAGCCAGATGGGCAATAGACAGCGACTATATTGTCGCTCAGCTCTATGATCTGATCACATTTTTGGAGCAGCAGACCGGAAAAAAATTTGACGAAGAAAAATTCATGAACATCGTTAATAAATCCCAGGAATGCAGTCGTCTTTATCTGGAATTCTTTGATTACCGCAAAAAAATTCCTGCCGCGGAATATTTTGTATTTATGAGAGTGTTCATGTACGCGGTCTTTGCCATGTGGGATCTCGATGCCGGCATTAAGTATTATCGAAATGTCTTGGAGAAAATGAAAAAACGTTATGCGAAAGCCCCGGAGAAAATCGGCAAGCCGGAGAAATACCGTCTGATGTGGGAAGGCATTACACTCTGGTATGGAACCGATTTTTATAAGGAACTTGAGAAAAAGGGAGCGCATGTGGTCTATGAACTCTACACCGAATCATCGGCATTTCGCAGAAAGAAAACATCTACGTTAGATGAAACGTTTCGACAAATGGCCAAAGAATTTACTTCAGCGACTTATATCTTAGAGCAGGATCGGCGTATCCCGTTTATCGAAGAAAAAATTAAAGACTACAGTATTGATGGTCTCATTCTCCATGCCAATATGAGCTGCCGTCCTTCAGCCGCAGGAATGCAGGATGTCAAGACGGAGATCGAGAAAAGATCGAAGATACCGGTCCTGATATTAACCTGTGACATGATTGATCCACGCGCTTTCAGCGAAGGACAGGTGAGAACGCGCATTGATGCCTTTATTGAGATGATGGAAGAGAATCAAAAACAAAAACAAGATCAAATACTGTCGGGGGGTACAGGACAATGGCAAACAATCAACAGATAAAAGGGAAAACCGCTCTGATCAGTGGTGCGGGATCAGGAATAGGACTCGCTTTGGCCAAAGAGTTTGGCCGCCTCGGTGCCAAGGTTATCGGCACGGACATCCATCAGAACAGATTGGATAGTCTGCTTGCCGAATTTAAAGGAAGCGGAGTAGAGGCTTTTGTCTACAAAGTGGACCATTCTAATTTTGATGAGGTGAAAGCACTTGCTGAGAAGGTGCAAAAAGATGTGGGGAATGTGGATCTTCTCTGCTGTAACGCGGGTATCGGCATTGGGGGGAAAATCGATGCAGTAACCTTAGATGACTGGAAGTGGATTATAAACATTAATCTCTGGGGAGCAATCTATCTGATTAATTTGTTTTTGCCGTCCATGGTTGCACGCAAACAAGGAAATATAATGATCACGGCGAGCGGCGCAGGACTTTGCCCACTGGGGGGGATGGGACCATATTCCATGACCAAATCAGCCCTGGTTGCCCTGACTACAGTTATGCGCATGGATCTTGCCGTCCACAATATCAATGTCTCGGCTTTGTGTCCCGGTGTCATTAGAACCAACATTATGAAGGACGGCAAGCTGTTCGGGGAGGAAAACACGAAAGACGCAATAGAGTTTTATGAAGCCAAAGGTATCGATCCGGCTATCGTGG